>JAKQOH010000197.1 GCA_029565415.1 Candidatus Rifleibacteriota bacterium
GCGTGCATGAGGAAGATGCTTCACATCATCTACGGATGCTGGATTTCCGGAAAACCTTTTGATGCCGCCCATGAGAAGGGGCGGCAGGCAGCAAAGCCGCGCCCCGAAGCGGAAGCGGCCACCACAGAACCCCCGCAGCCATCCCCTGTTTGCACTGTGGTTGCCCCCGTCTCCCGTCGGGAAGCGGCGAAAAGAAGAAAGGCGACAACCATGCCACAGACGGATACCTGCCGTCGGGAACGTGGTCTCGGTGTCGCCTCTGTATCCCATCCTACATGACCCCAAAAAGGGATTCAAGAAATGCAAAAATACGCTTGCATTTCAACGGAGTATCTCTGTGGCTCGGTGGTGCGTTGCCTTGGGCGGTTCACGAACCGCCCCTAAGAATTATATCGGTTGTTATTTTTTGTGACTTCGTGTCCGGGATAATGGGTTCATCCGGAGAACCGATCCGTAGATGTCGCTGATAGCACAGATGAACTCCTGAATCATTTTTTTTCCACGGAGGAACCAGGGCAGAAAGAACATGCGGTCCTGAAAGCAGAAGCCCCGGCGAAGCGCAGGCTTCGCCGGGGCGGTCGTCAGGGCGGGTATCTTACTTCGGAACTTCGGTGAGAGGAATGCCGAGGGCGTCGGCGACGCCCTTTCCGTAGGCGGGATCGGCTTTCAGGCAGTTGCCGATGTGGCGGATTTTGATCTCTCGCGGGGCATCGCCCATGGCGCGGGCGGTGTTCTCGAACAGTCTCTGCTGCTCGTCGGGCTTCATGAGGCGGAACAGTTTGCCGGGCTGGGAGTAGTAATCCTCGTCGGCGCGGTGGTTCCAGTGGTCGGCCGCGCCGTCGAGGTCGAGGGGTGGTTCGGCGAAGTTCGGCTGCTGCTGCCATTCGCCGTAACTGTTCGGCTCGTAGCCCAGCGTACTGCCGTGGTTGCCGTCGACGCGCATTGCGCCGTCGCGGTGGTAGCTGTGAAAAGGGCACCGTGCCTTGTTGACGGGAATGAGGTGATGGTTCACGCCGAGGCGGTAGCGCTGGGCGTCGCCATACGAGAAAAGGCGTCCCTGCAGCATCTTGTCGGGCGAGAAGCCGATGCCGGGCACGATGTTCGCCGGGTTGAACGCCGACTGCTCAACTTCGGCGAAGTAGTTTTCGGGGTTCTTGTTCAGCTCGAGTACGCCCACTTCGATCAGCGGGTAATCCTTGTGGAACCAGACCTTCGTAAGATCGAAGGGGTGGTAGGGGCATGTCGCCGCGGCCTTTTCGGGCATGATCTGGATGAACAGCTTCCAGCGCGGGAAGTCCCCCTTCTCGATGCTCTCATACAGGTCGTGCTGGTGGCTTTCGCGGCACTTGCCGACAAGCGTCTCGGCTTCCTGGTCGGTGAGGTTCTTGATGCCCTGCTGGCTGCGGAGATGGAACTTCACCCAGAATCGCTCGTTCTGCGCGTTGATCAGGCTGAACGTATGACTGCCGAAGCCGTGCATGTGCCGGTACGTCGCCGGAATGCCTCGGTCGCTCATGACGATGGTGATCTGGTGGAGCGCTTCGGGAAGCGACGTCCAGAAGTCCCAGTTGTTCTTCGCGCTTCGCAGGTTCGTGCGCGGGTCACGCTTGACGGCGTGGTTCAGATCGGGAAACTTCAGCGGATCGCGCAGGAAGAAGACTGGCGTGTTGTTCCCGACGAGGTCCCAGTTGCCTTCCTCGGTGTAGAACTTGATGGCGAAACCGCGAATATCGCGCTCGGCATCGGCCGCGCCGCGTTCTCCGGCGACGGTCGAGAAGCGCACGAACAGCTCCGTCTTCTTGCCGATTTCGGAGAATATCTTCGCCTTTGTATATTTTGTGATATCGTGCGTGACGGTGAAGCAGCCGTAGGCACCGGAGCCCTTGGCGTGCATGCGCCGTTCGGGGATGACTTCACGGTCGAAGTGGGCGAGCTTTTCCAGGAACCAGACATCCTGCAACAACTGCGGGCCTCGCGGCCCGGCGGTCAGGACATTCTGGTTGTCGGGCACAGGCGCCCCGGCGTTGGTGGTCAGTTTTTTCTTCTCGTCCATAGATTCTCCTCTTCCGTTTATGTCCTTCCGGCATCTCTCGACCGCTCCCGGTCTGCCGGATCGTTTCACCCGTTCAGCATATCATAATAATTCTGACATAGGAATAATTCTTATTTTTTGGCAAACCGGTCGTCAGCCAGGACGGCCACCCCGGGCAGGAGACGGTCGGCATACCAGCCGATCCGATCGGCATCGCGGACATCGAGCGATGGTATATATGGCTTGATATCCAACAGCGGGGTGCCGTCGAGCATGTCGACCCCGGCGATCTCGAGGATGTTCCCGCGGACGGCGACCAGACGGACGACCGAAAGGCCGATCGGGTTGGGCCGTTTCGGGGCACGGGTGGCAAAAATGCCGTGTTCGACGGTATCGAGATAGGGTTTCACCCGGAGGGCTCCGGCACCGATCCCGTGGAACGCATAGATCAGGTGGAGATGGCTGAAGCCTTCGATATCGAGAAGGCCGTCGGCATACTCGGGAAGGATCTCGATCGTGCCGGTTTCCTCTCCCGCCATGCTGGCCTGGATCGGCGTTCCCTCCTGGCTCGTGAACCGCGTGCGGATGATGCCGATCTGTTTCCATGCATATAGTTCTCGTTCCATCGTCGTCTCCCGTGTGATGGTGTACCTCCGGTGTGTTCGAATCCACCTGAATTCATCCGCAGATTGCACAGATGGCGCAGATCGCCATCTCCTTCATAATCCTATCTGTGTAATCTGCGACATCTGCGGATCGTAATCCCGGGACTCTCGCCAACATTCCTGGAGTGTGATATCGTGTTCATGCTCACTATTATGAGCATATGATAACATATCTGGAGAATGAACATGGTCAGGCCGCATTCGTGCAGAAAAATTTCCGGGAAGCCCGTCGCCAGCGTTTTCAAGCCGGCGGGCATTCCTGCGCGCGACCTGGATTTTCTGGTGCTGACCCTCGATGAGTTCGAGGCCCTGAAGCTGGCCGATCTCGAAGGGAAATACCAGGAGGAAGCCGCGCGGCTGATGCATGTTTCGCGGCCCACGTTCGGCCGCATCATCGAGTCAGCCCACCGCAAGATCGCCGAAGCCCTCGTCTTTGGCAAGGCTCTCCGGATCGAAGGCGGCCCCGTTGCCGTCACATCCGACACACCTTCATCACACCAAGGAGAATCCATGAACATCTGCATTCCGATCGTCGAAGACAAGGGCCTTCAAAGCCAGGTGAACGGCCATTTCGGCTCGGCACCGCTGTTTCTGATCGTCGATACCGAGAAGCTGTCGACCCGTGCCATCATCAACCAGAATGCCCAGCACACCCACGGCATGTGCCAGCCCCTCGCGTCACTGAGCAACGAAAAGCTCGACGCCGTCGTCGTCGGAGGAATCGGCATGGGAGCGCTCACCAAGCTGCGTGCCGCCGGCATCAAGGTGTATATGGGCCGTCAGGCGACGGTCGAGCAGGTCATTGCCGAGTTCAAGACCGGCAACCTGCGTGAAGTCACCCCGCAAACGGCCTGTGCCCACCATGGGGACGGCCATGGCCACGACCACGGGCACCCTCACGGCCACGGCGAAAAATAGCCCATCGCCCGCACGGCCATCGAGCCCGAATCCGGCGCAACCCGCACGAAGCCCCTCATCCGAGGGGCTTCGTCATTTCATGTACCACCGGAAGCGCATCAGCCTCCGTAGCGTCCCGTCCGGAGAAGCACGAGGGTGCAGGCTTCCAGCACCTTGACGCCTGCCAGGCGGAGCTTTTCCGCGAGGCCGGGATTTTCGGTGCCGGGGTTGAAGATCACCCGCCGGGCCCCGGCGGCGAGGATCGCATCCTCCATCGCAGGCTGCTTCGCGGGCGACACATACATCGTGATGGTATCTATTTTATCCTGAATTTTATCCAGCGACCGATACACCGGAACACCCTCGATCGTCTCGAGAGCCGGGTGCACCGGAAAGACGGCATGTCCCGCTTCCCTGAGCAGAACGAGAGCCTTGTAACTATAGCGTTCAGGATTGTCACTGGCACCGATGACGGCGGTATTCATGGCGTATCCTCCCGAATGGCATCGGTTCGGGCTGGCCCCGGGCGTGCCGGGCGATCGAGAGCCTCCCGGAGAAGCCGGGCCAGCCGGACCCCGGCGCGCATCAACTGGAGTTTGACGATCGGCCGGACGGCGGCAAGCCAGTCCGGCGTGATGACCGAACCCGGTTCGAAGGAGTAGCCCCAAACCTGGCCAAGCCGGTGCGACTCGTTCACCCAGTCGGCGAGGGTTCCGGCGGCAATCGCGGCGGTATCCGTCGCCCGAAGCTCCTGCTGAAGGATTCCGGCCAACCGCCGCTCATTCACCCCGAACGAATCGACGATCCGGAAGTCCCAGACATGATGGAGCTTCATTTCATCCCCATCGAGTCGCACCATTCGCGCGTTTCCGCCAGCATCCCCCCGGTTCGTGCAGTGCAGCGGCTGGTGCAGGTCACCGACGAGATGGACGAGGAACTTGAGGGCTTCCAGACGTTCTCCGTCGGGCTTTCCGGCATCACCCAGCAGCCGGGTCATCGTGTCCACCGCGTGGACGATATGCTTTCCTGCCGCACCGTCCCGCGCCTCGTCGTAACCGCCGGCTGTGAAGGGGATTTCGACGATGTGATAATGAGCCGTCTCGGGCCGATTCGGTCGCACATGATCGGCCCATCCGGCGACCGAGACGAGCGTCGCCTTGCGGGGATGGCGAGCGTCATCCCCGGGGCGGTCATCCCGTTCTCCTTCCAGGAGGCGCCGCGCCTCGTCGTAGGCGGCGGGCGCTTCCGCCCGCAGGATGTCGGCGGCCAGGAGGGCGATGACCCGGTGCCCCGGGCCGCTCCAGGCATGCATGACGGATGGGCACAGCGCCACCAGGCATGCCACGAGGAGACGGACGGTTTTCGTGAAGGGCATGTTACCGGGAAGCTCCGGAAGCCGATTCGGGGGCAGGGATCGCCACCGGCGCGGCCGGAGTCACGGGCACGGGGGCGGGCGGCTGGACGGCTTTCGGGTCGAGAGCCGGAGCCGTGACAGGGGCTTTTCCCGCATGCTGTTTCCGGTGCTTCATCTGGCGGTGCAGTTTGAGTCCGCCCGTGATGATGACGGCGAGGACGAGGAGCCAGATGATACGGCGGGGCCAGGGATTCTCGGCATCCGCGAAGGGGTCGTCGAGGGTCCGGCGGGCCCCGTCGGGGAGCTGGGCGATCTTCGTCAGCGAGCCGCCGAAGGCAATGCTCATCATGAGGCGGGAGTTGATCGCCCACCCGTTCGCATCGAGGATCGGGCCGACATTGCGGTTCCGGAGCCGGATGGCAGCCATGACCATCGAAGGGCCCGAGATGAGGAGCAGCAGACCGAGCAAGGCGACCGGCATCTGCCACCAGGCGAGGGCAAGAAAGCCCGTCACGACGCTGGCGATCGCGGTGCCGATCGCGCCGATCGCAAGTCCTATAGCAGCGAATATACCGGCGAATTTGCCCACATCGAACGGCTGCGGGGGCGCGGCGGGCGGGGTTCCCGCCGGTGCTGCCGCGGCAGCCTGAGCCTTATCGGCGGCCCCGGCGATTCCACCGGCGAGTTTTTCCTGCATCGCTTTGTCACCCGCGCCGGCGAACTTCTCGACCTGTTCCGTGATCATCCGGCCGAGTCGCCGGTAGGGAGTCCAGAACGCCTCGCCGATGCTGATGGGATTCTCGACGAGCTTGACCACGACGGCATCCCAATCGCGGCCCCGCCGGTCGACGAAGATCCCGTGACGGCCGACCGCGAGACGCTCGGCATCCCCGGCAGTGAATCCGGCGACGATCGTCATCTTTTCGTTGCTTCCCGAGCGCACGCAGTCACAGTAGACGAGATAGGTCTGGCTCAGCGCAGCCATGGCGGCATGTTTGGCCGCGTCCTCGACGCGAAGGCACAGCTCACAGCTCCGGCCGTCCAGGAACAGGGTTCCATTCTGGAAAATGGCACCGCGCTTCCGATCGTAGAAGTCGCGAAACGAGACCATGTTATTCATTATTGTATAGAGATCACGATGCAATCGCACCAGCCGTTCGACGGCATCGATCGCTGCGGCTTCGGGTTCGAGAGCCTTGTCCTGGGCGATCAGCTCGCGGATCGCGCGCTCCTGACCACCCGCAAGCAGCGCTCGGATACGGGCAAGGCCGAGGGATTCGACCTCGGCGCCGGCTTTCCCGGCACGCCAGGTCTCGTGGGCGGTGAAGGTCGCCACGATTTTTTCCCATTCGGCGGCGGTGAGAGCCGTCTTTTCCCCGAGTCGGGGCAGGACGACGAGCCGGTTGAACGTGTCGATCGCCTTGATCCAGGCGGGATTGACGGCATCATTCAGCGGAAGCGCCCAGCCCGCCTCGATCCGCGCCAGCGGCAGCTCGGCCAGCTCCGGGCTTCCCGCGGAGAGGAGCCGGACGGCCATCTGTTCGTAATCTTTTTCGGACCGGTTGAGGGGCCCCGTCGAGCGGGCATCGAACGCCGCCAGCCGGCAGCGGGTGAAAAAGTCGTCGATCTTGGCCCGGACCGAGGTAAAGGCTGCATACGCCTCGACCGTCCCCTCGCGGTACGGCAGGATCGCCGGATCCGCCTCTCCGGCCCGCCACCAGGCATCATAGGCGCGGCAGGCCCCGAAAAACGCATCCAGCATCGCGCCGTCGACGCCCATCGTGCCGTCCCGGCCCGCAACACCGCCGCAACAGGCGACGATCTCGGTGATCGCCTTGCGCAGCGGCTCGTCGCCGGCCGAAGCCGGGGGAACGACACCGTCCCCGTTGAACCGGGTGACCGCAAACTTTTTCGAGGCATCGGCCACGTCGGCCACGGCGATCACCTCGGCATCCGGTTTTCCCAGCTCGGCAAGGATCCGGCGGGCCGAGGCGGTCAGCCTCTTCCCCTCCTCATCGGCATCGTTGATTCCAGCCAGGGCGAGTGTTTCAGACCGTTTCAGCAGCTCATCGGGATTCTTCAGCCGGTCGCAGACCCATTCGACGGCGGCAAGCAGTTCAGGCACGCGCACCCGTCCATCTTTGTCGGTATCGATCAGGCCGAGGGTCGCGGCATCCAGCTCGAGACCCTGCACGGGACAGCTCAGGGCCATCCACAGTTTGGGATCGAGTTCCTTCAGCGCCTTCAGATCGGCTCCGGAGTCGAGACTCACCTGGTCAACACCACCCGAACGGAAAAACCGCCAGGCATGTTTTTCGGAAGAAAGGGTCCGGGGTTCCGTGACGTTCATCGATCCCACCTCGAAATCATTTTTGGCGTCTGGCCATTGTTGTCATCATATCATGACTGGATCCCGGCGGTTGAAGGCCGGGCGGCACGCACCGACAAGACAAAGGCAAGCGAGGAGATGCAGCAGAGCAGGCCCGCCCCACACAGGGCCGGGGAGACGCCGGCATGCTGGGCGATGAACCCCTGCACGAGGCTTCCCAACGGCGACATGCCCATGAATGCCATCATATACAAACTCATGATCCGGCTTCGTTTGTCGTCGTCCGTCAACATCTGCAGATGTGTGTTGGCAGCCGCCCAGCCGCTCGTCATCCAGTAGCCGGCGATCGCGAGCAGGAGCATCGACGCCCACAGTTGCGAGGTCCAGGCGAACAGCATGAGGATGAGGCCGAAACAGGTGAACGAGGTCGAGGCAAGCCTTTCGAGCCCTTCGGTGGTTCGGCGCACCGCCAGATGCAGCGCTCCGGCCAGGGCGCCGAAGCCGACCGCGCCGAGCAGGAAGCCGAGCGTCTCGGCACCGCCTCCGAGCACCTCCTTCGCCACAACGGGAAGCAGCACGGCAAACGGCATGCCGATGAAGCTGAATACCGAGATCAGCAGCAGGATCGAGCGAATCCCCCGATGCTTCCAGGCATACGCGAATCCCGCGCGCAGTTCGCTCCAGAACGGTTTTCGCTCGTGTCTGAGCGCGCTTCTCGGAAGGGTCAGCCGCGGCAGCATCCAGACGATCGGCACGAACGACAGGGCATTGAGAACGAAGCAGATCCCCTCCCCCCAGGCCGCGACAGCCATTCCGGCAAGGGAGGGACCGATCAGGCGGGCCGCATTGAAGGCGGAGGAGTTGAGAGCGATCGCGTTTCCCAGGTGCTCGCGCCTCTCGACGAGCTGCGGCACCAGCGCGTGCCGGCCGGGCATGTCGAAGGCATTGATAGCCCCGAGCACGCCGCAGAGCAGGAACAGCAGCGGCAGGTTGACCAGCCCCGCGAGGGTCAGGCCTGCGAGCACCGTCGCCTGGACGAGGGCGGCGACCTGGGTGATCCAGATGCTCCGGCGCAATTCCCGGCCGTCGAGGATGACGCCGGCCACCGGCATCAGAAGAAACGCCGAGAACTGGCTGACGAAGTCGGCCGCGCCCAGCATCACCGCGGACGACGTGAGGCGGTACACGAGCCAACTTGTCGCGAGCCGCTGCATCCAGGTTCCGACCAGCGACAAGCCGTTCGTTATAAAGTACGCACGATAGTTCGACGAGCCCAGGGCGGGGAACAGCCTCCCCTCTCCCGGTGTCGCCGCCGTGCCTGTCCCGTGCGTTTCGTTCGGCTGCATGCGTTGCGCAAGATACCCCCGTTCCCGTCGTGAGCGCAAACCCGTTCCTTTCCCCCCATCGTCGAAAAAAAGTTGACGTCCGTCGTTGTCCGCGGATGTCTGCCAACGTGCGAAACGATTCCGGCATGTCCCGCCCCGTACCTGATCATCCGGAATTGAACCCTTCGGAAAACCGCATTTCGGGCCGAAAAGGTTCATGGTTTTGTTTGCCTCCTTATACTTTCGGGCCGGATCTCACAAGATCCGGTCTTTTTTTTTCCCGCCGGCCCCGGGTTGTCATATAATTCCAGAAGACTCTGTCAGGATATGAAGCCAGTGACGCTGATCCCCAGGAAGCCCGCCCTTCCGTGCCAGGCGCACGGTCGGGTGACGCTCCTCATCATCACGCTTCTGACAATCCTGCTTGGGACGGCCACCGGTTTTGCCGCACCAGCCGGCACCGCGACCGGGTCCGAAGAGATCGAGAAGATCGTGGTCGGAATCGACCGGGCGTATCCGCCCTACGAATACACGGCTCCTGACGGTCGCCCGACCGGGTTCACCGTCGAACTCGCGCGGCTCATTGCCGAAGCCCTTGGGGTCCAGATCGAGTTTCGACACGGCCCCTGGAGCGAGATCATCCCCGACCTCCAGAAAGGCCGGGTCGACCTGGCGGCCTTCTGTTTTTCGGTGAACCGCACCGACCATTTCTGTTTTTCCGAACCGCTCGCCCCCTCCGTCTACACCTATTTCCGACGGTCCGATGCCGAACCCGTCCGCCGCGAAAGCGACCTGATCGGCCGCCACGTCGTCCTGCAGCGGGGCGACATGATGGACGATTATCTGTCCGAATCGTCGTTCGGGCGGCGGATCACCCGCCTCGATGACATGCGGCGCATCCTGCGCCTCGTCAGCGAGGGAAAGGCCGATTACGCTCTCGTGGAGCGGCGCATCGGCCGGGAGCTGGTGCGCGAGATGAAACTGGCCGCACTCACCGACGCCGGCAGCATGCATTACGTCAAGGATCTCTGCTTCGGCAGCGGCCTCGCGAGATGCGACCTCATTGCCCGCGTGAACCAGGCGATCCGGGTGCTGAAAACGGATGGTCGCTACCAGGCGCTCTGGAAAAAATGGTTCGGGGGCGATCCGATCGAGCAGCTGCTGCCGGAACAGCAGGCCCAGCCCTGGGGAATCCTCGTCCTGTTCGGTGGTTTTCTCCTGCTCGTTTTCGTCACGATCGTCACGATGGTGTACCAGCGGGCGGGCGAAACGGAAGCCGAGCTCCGCAGCCGCATCACCGAACTTGCGCAGACCCGTTCCGATGCTGTCGCCGGCCGGACGCGGCTGCGGGCCATCCTCGCGAACACCCCGACCGCCATCATGCTGATCGATGCGAGCGGTCGCATCATCGAATCGAACGAACGGTTCCAGGGCCTGTTCGGCTACTCCGCAGAAGACGCACAACGGCTCGATCTCCGGAGCCTCACCACCCAGGACCAGGCGGCAGAGCAGCTCGACCGGCTCATCAAAGCCACGGGCCGCCCAGAACAACTGCATGTGACGGGACAGTTCCGGTGCCGCGACGGCACCACCTTCTGGGGGGATCTGCGCGTCCAGCCGCTCCTCCAGACCGAAGGGATCCCCGGCGGCTTCGTCGTCGTCATCCGGGACGTGCGCGAAAGCAAGGAAGTGGAGGCGATCCTCCGGGAGAATGAGACCCGGTACCGCAAACTCGCGGAAAGCGCCCCTGACCTGATCTACCGGTTAGACCTCCCCTCGGGCCGCTATGAATACGTGAACCCGGCGGCATTCCGGATCACCGGCTGCACGCCGGACGAGTTCCTCGCGACGCCCCTGCTCCTCCAGCGACTGATTCCCGAAGATCGCCAGGAAGCCTACCAGAGCCACATCGAGCGTCTCCAGAAGGGAATGGCCGAGCCGTTCATCGAGTTTCCGATCCTGCACCGCGAGGGCGCGATCCGCTGGCTCCAGGACCGGGCCATCCCGATCATCGACGAGACGGGCCGGATCACCGGCGCCGAAGGAATCATCCGCGACATCACCATGGCGCGGCGCGTGGCCGAAGAACTGCAGCGGTCGGAAGCGAACCTGCGCGCGATGTTCCACAGCACGAAGGATGGGTATGTCCTCGTCGACCGGTTCGGGACCCTGGTGGCCTGCAATCCTCCCGGCGCCGCCTGGCTCGCGACGTTGGGAAGAACCGCGGGCAGCGCAACGAGCAGTCTGCGCATGAATCCCCCGCCCGCCTGCTGGCCCCAGATCGTCGCCGACCTGGACGTCGCCCTCGAAGGCACGCATCTGAAGCGGAAGCTTCAGGTCCCCCGTTCCAGCGGCGGGCAGGATGCGCTCGAGATCAACCTCTGGCCGGTCCCCGAGCCCGGCCACGGCTTCCATGGCGTCTGTCTGCACATGGTGGACGTGACGGAGCGGGAGCGCATCGCCGCCGAACGCCGGGTTCTCGACGAGAAGGTGCGCAAAACCCAGAAATACGAGAGCCTCGGCATCCTCGCCGGAGGCATCGCCCACGATTTCAACAACCTGCTCACCGGTATTCTGGGGGCCGCCGACCTCGCGAGGCGGCAGACCGAGCCCGAAAGCATGCTCGAGGGCTTCCTCGACCGCATCATCTCGACGGCCAGGCGGGCTTCCGAACTGACGCAACAGATGCTCGCCTACTCGGGAAAAGGCTCCCTGGTTCTCCAGTCGTTCGATCTCGCCGGCATGATCCGTGACATGGGAAATCTGCTCGAGGCCTCGATTCCCAAAAAATGCCGGCTGCAGTTCGAGTTTTCCCCCGACCTCCCGCCGGTCATGGCGGATCTCGCCCAGATGCGCCAGGTGCTGCTGAACCTCGTGGTGAACGCCGCCGAGGCGATCGGGGAGCGGGCCGGCACGATCACGGTTCGGACGGGCTCGGCGGCCTGCACGGCCGAAACCTTCGCCGAGATCGGCCATGGCCAGGCGCCCGAGCCGGGGACGTATGTCTCCGTCGACGTGATCGACGACGGCATGGGCATGGACGCCGCCACCCAGGCGCATATCTTCGAGCCGTTCTTCTCGACCAAGTTCACGGGCCGGGGCCTCGGCCTGGCCGCGGTTCTGGGCATCGTTCAGTCGCTGCGCGGGGCGATCCGGGTCGAGTCCCAGCAGGGAAAGGGCAGCCGCTTCACGGTGCTGCTGCCAGCGTCGCTTCCGGAGCAACAGCCCCCCGTCGAGGCCCGCCCCTCACGAGCGGCCGACATGGGCAGCGGAACGATCCTCGTCGTGGATGACGAGGAGTTCATCCGGATTCTCGCCACGGAAGTGCTGACCCTCGGTGGTTACACGGTCGAGACGGCCGCCGATGGGGCCGAAGCGCTCGAGATGCTGGGAAAAAACCCCGAGAAGTACACCGCCGTCCTGCTCGATCTGACAATGCCCGGCATGGACGGCACCGAAGCCTTCGCCGGGATCCGCCGCATCGCTCCGGCGCTGCCGATCATCATTTCGAGCGGCTACAGCGAATCGAACACCTCGAGCGAGGCCCTGGCCGGTCGCGCCGGCTTCCTGCAGAAGCCGTATGCCGGCGACGAACTGCTCGACTGCGTCAACGGGGTCATCGGCCGGTTCACCGGCACCTGAGCGGCACCGGCTCAGCAGTGCTCCCGGAACGTCCGGAAGGAAATGGCCGGCCAGTCGTCGACGATCTTGCCCAGCCGCCAGACATCGGCCGCGAGGTAGGTCAGATGGCCCTCAGAATCGTGGGCCATGCGTGAGCGGTGCTTGCGCTCGAACTCCTCGAGCACGTTCTTGTCGTCACAGACGAGCCAGCGCGCCGTCGCGTAATCGACGGGGTCATACACCGCATCGACGCCGTACTCGTCGCGAAGCCTTGCCATGGTCACGTCGAACTGGAGGGCGCCGACGGCGCCAAGAATATATTCACTACTATTCATAACGGGCCGGAACACCTGGACCGCCCCCTCCTCGGAAAGCTGGAGCAGCCCCTTCTGGAGCTGCTTCGCCCGGAGGGGGTTTTTCAGCCGCACCTGCTTGAACAGCTCGGGGGCGAAGTTGGGGATTCCCGTGAACTTGAGCGGCTCCTTTTCGGAGAACGTGTCGCCGATCTTGATGGTGCCGTGGTTGTGGATGCCGATGATGTCGCCGGGCCAGGCTTCCTCGACGTTGGTGCGGTCCTGGGCCATGAAGATCGTGGCATCCTTGATCACGATCTCCTTGCCGAGCCGGTGGTGCATCACTTTCATGCCGCGGGTGAACCGGCCGGAACAGATGCGCAGGAAGGCGATGCGGTCGCGGTGCGACGGATCCATGTTGGCCTGGATCTTGAAAACGAAGCCGGAAAACGCCTGTTCGGCGGGCTCGACGATGCGGGAAACGGCGGCGCGGGGCTGGGGGGCCGGCGAGAGTTCGACGACCGCGTCGAGGAGTTCCCGGACACCGAAATTGTTCAGGGCGCTGCCGAAGAAGACCGGGGTCTGGTTTCCCCTTCTATAGTGCTCGAAATCGAACGGGTTCGCGGCGCCTTCGAGCAGCTCGATGTCGGTGCGCAGATCGGCCGCCTGGTCACCCAGCAGCTCGTCGAGTTTGGGATCGTCGATATTCTCGATCAGAACCGTGTCCTGGGGCCGCGTCTCGGAGCCGGCCCGGAACAGCTGGATCTGCTTGCGGTACAGATTGTAGACGCCCCGGAAGGATTTCCCCATGCCGATCGGCCAGGAAAGCGGGGTGCACTCGATCTGGAGGGTGTCTTCGATGTCCTGGAGGAGATCGAGCGGCGAGCGGCCTTCGCGGTCGAGCTTGTTGATGAAGGTGATGATGGGGGTGTTGCGCATCCGGCAGACTTCCATCAGTTTCTTCGTCTGCGTCTCGACGCCTTTCGCGCTGTCGATGACCATCAGGGCGCTGTCGACGGCCGTGAGCACCCGGAACGTGTCTTCCGAGAAGTCCTGGTGGCCGGGTGTGTCGAGCAGGTTGATCTCGAAATCCCGGTAATGGAACTTCATGACCGAGGTCGTGACCGAGATGCCGCGCTCGCGCTCGATCGCCATCCAGTCCGAGGTCGCGAATTTCGCGGCTTTGCGTGACTTGACGGCGCCCGCCATCTGGATCGCGCCGCCGAACAGCAGCAGCTTCTCCGTCAGGGTGGTTTTTCCGGCATCCGGATGGCTGATGATGCCGAAGGTGCGACGTCTCTCGATTTCGTTCAGATGATTCTCGCTCATGGTGGTCCCGCCTTTGTGCTGCAATACAGGGTTTGAATCCTCCATATTACCACCTTTCGAACTCCCCCGCAATGCCGTTCCGGAGCCCGTGTGCGAACGGCGGTCGAACACCGGAACGGTTTCGGGTATACTGGTCCGCGAACGGCTGCGAGAAGGGAGTTCCACGATGTCGATCCGGCGCTGGACCCAGCGAACCTGTGCTGCCTGTGCCTTCTGGCTCATCATGGCAGGCGGCGCCGTGCTCGTGCTGCTCCTCGTGGTTTCGCGGCTCGCCCTCGATGCCGCCGTCTCGGCGACGCAGGGTTTCTTCTCCTTTTTCTGGGCAGCGGTCACGGCGCTGATCCAGGGCCTCGCGACCCTTTCGGCCGCCGCGGCCTGGGGCCTCGGCCTGACCGCGCTCGTTCTCGCGGGCTGGCTCTGGATCCGCCACCGCCGGGAACACCTGTGGCGCCGCCTCGAAACCGTCCGGGACGAGTATGAGCCGCTCCTGGCCCTGCTGAAGCGGAAGGGCATGACCACCTACCGCAAGCGCCTCGAGGCGATGCGCGAACGGCTGTTCCTCGAACGCGATCGGGCCGAGGAGCTCGAGGAGCTGCTCGAGGGCGAGCTGCCCCGCATCGAGGAGCGATTCCGCGAGCTGTCCAGACAGTATCACCGGCCCGGCCCCGAGGCCGCAAAACGCGAGATCTGGAGCCTGATGGAGTCGCTGACGGCCAACAGTTCCGCCCTGCGCGGCCGCCGCGCAACCATCGACCGGTTCGAGGCGGGCAAGATCCAGATCGCCACGAAGCTCAACTGCCTGCGCCTGAAACTCTCGGGAATCGAACAGAACGAAAGCGAGCTGGGAAGCCTGCTTCGCACGATCGACGATATCTCGTTCGTTGCCGATGCCGTCGACCGGCCCCGGGACGCGGCGAGCGAGCCGCTGGTTCCGCCGCCCGTCTACCGCCCGATCACCCCGGCCCGGCCAGAAGAGCCGGTCGAGCCGCCGGAAAGCCGTGAGCCGCCGCGCAGACCGGAGCAGCCCCCGACGGCCTGAGGCCCGTTCCCCAAGCCGCGGCATCTCCCCTTCGAAGAAGAGCCCCGCCCGGGTCAGGCCCGGACGGGGCTCGTTGAGGCCTGGAAGATTCAGCCGTCGCGATTGATCGCCTCGGTCAGCTCTTTCAGCACAGCCTCGGCCCGGTCATTGTCGACCTGGCAGGTGCCGGCGGCGTGATGGCCGCCACCGCCGTATTTCAGCATCAGTTCGCCGATATTGGTCTTCGAGGAGCGGTTGACGATCGATTTTCCCGTCGCGAGAACGGTGTTCTGCTGCTTGAGCCCCCAAAGAACATGAATAGATATATTACAGTTGGGATACAACGCGTAGATCATGAACCGGTTGCCGGCCCAGATCGTCTCTTCCTTGCGCAGGTCGAGGATGACGAGGTTCTTGTGCACCGTCGAGCAGCGGCGGAGCTGTTCCTTGAACTTCTCCTCGTGCTCGAAGTAGATGTCGACCCGCTCCTTCACGTCGGGCAGGGCCAGGATGCGTTCGATCGTCATATCCCGGCAGCAGTCGATCAGGTCCATCATCAGCTGGTAGTTGGAAATGCGGAAGTTGCGGAAGCGGCCCAGACCGGTCCGCGGGTCCATCAGGTAGTTGAGCAGCGGCCAGCCCGACGGATGCAGGATCTCGTCGATGCTGAACCGGGCGGCATCGGCCTTGTCGACCGCCTCCATCATCTCCTCCGAGACTTTCGGGAACCGCTTCTTCGCGCCGTAGTAGTTGTAGACGACGCGGGCGGCCGACATCGCGTCGGGGTCGATGATGTGGTTGGGCTGAAGCATCGCGTTGCGCAGCGTTTCGCTGAGATGGTGATCGAACACGAGATGCGCCCCCTGCACATACGGCAGATTCGTCGTGATATCGTTCGGGGTGATCTCGACCTTGCCGTCCTGCATGTCCTTCGGGTGGACGAACTTGATGTCGTTGATCAGCCCGAGCTCCTTGAACAGCACGGCGCAGACGAGACCGTCGAAGTCGCTGCGGGTCACGAGACGGAACTTGCCCTCGGGGGTCGGGGCCATGGCGGCGGTATCGGTCATATCCTCACTCCTCCGTATCCGGCGAATGTATGGCTCCACTCTATCATGCGCGTAGTCGTGCCGCCACCGGCGGTTTGCGGTATCATGTCCGGTGATGACAGATCCCGTCCGTCCCACCGCCTCCGGCCGCGCCTTCTCCGTGGCTGTCGGCGCCCGCCATGGCGGACTCGGCGCAACGGCGCTGGCCGTCGATCTTGCCCTGCTGCTTGCCGACCGGGGGATTGCGGCGCTGCTCGTCGATGCCGATCCGCTGATGCCGGCTGCCGCGGCCCGGCTCGAAACGGCCTGGGGTGAGGAAATCGGCGTTGCGGCCCTTTCCCCCACGGTCAACCACGAGCTCTGCCAGCGGTGTGGGGCCTGCTCCGACTTCTGCGCGTTCGATGCCCTCGAGCTCCGGGAGGCTGGCATCCGATTCTTCCCCGACAGGTGCATCGGCTGCGGGGGGTGCCGGCGGATCTGCCCATCCCGCGCGATCACCGAGACCCAGCGGCTTCTGGGAACGGCGCGGCGCGGCATCGTGGATTCCCGCCTCTCGGTGCTCGAAGCCCGGCTTGCCGAGGACGCCCTCGGCTGGTCCGCCCCGATGACCGCCTGGCTGCGCCAGTCGGCCCGCCCCGCCCCGTTCCAGATGATCCGTGCCGTTCCCGGCATCGGCCGGACGGCTCGCGAAGCCTGGCGGGGAGTCGATCGCCTCGTCTTCCTCGATGATGCCGCCACGGACGTCCCCGTCCCGGGCCTGGAAACCGACCGGATCATCCGGATCCCGTCGCGTGCCGCTCCCCGGACAGAGCCCGGAGCCGGCATGATCCGGTTCGACGGGTCGGCCGAAACGGCCCGGGCCATCCTCCGGTCCGGGCGCCTGGCGTCGTCCGGCGGCTCCGTGGCGGATGGCGTCCACCGGCTTGCCGGGAGCCTTGCGGAGCTCGCCGGAGGGGCTCATGGGTGAAGCCGGGCATGGGATGAATCCGCAGACGATCCTCGTGGCGGGCGTCAGACCCGGCACCGGGGCAACCACCCTGGCGGCCCTTCTCTGGTCGCGCATCCGTTCCCGTGCCGCCTCGCTCGTTCTGCTTCGTCCCGAAGGGCTCCCCGACGCGTTCCGCGCGGCGCTCGAACTTGGCACCCCGGAACGGCAGCCTCTCGAAGGTCGCGACCAGGCTCGGATCACCGAAGCCTGCTTCGGCTGCGGAAGCTGCGCGCTTCTCTGCCGGTTCGGCGCGATCAGGCGCACGTCGGCCCGGCCGGGCGCGTTCGCCGCTCACGTGACGGAAAACGCGCCGACAGCATGGACCATCGATCCGCTTTCCTGCACCGGCTGCGGTGTCTGCGCGCGTTTCTGCCCCTCCGGGGCGATCGTCCTGCGTCAACCCGTCATCGGCTCGCTCGAGATCATCCCCGGCACCTCGCGGAACGCCACGGCCGTTGCGGCGGCCCTCGAGCCCGGCCGCGAACACGACCTGAAAACCGCCCTGCGGCTGATCCGCGAAGGCCGCAGCCTGGCCTCGGCAGAACCGGGTTCGCCGGTCTTCGTCACGGGAGTTTCTGCCGCCGCTCCGATCTTCCCCGATCTCTGCGCCGCGAGCAGTCGACTTGTTCTCGTGACCGCTCCGGGCCCCGGAGCCGCCCGGCATCTCGAAACGGCGCTCGTCCGCGCGCATGGGAGAACCGAAACGATCCGGGTCGCCATTTCCTTCATGGAACAGGACCCCGAAGCCGCCACGCACATCGAAACCGTTTGTCAGACGCGAGGCATCGATTTTCTGCGCGGGCTTCCGTATACGGAGTCTCTCCACGAGCGGCTGCGTGACGGTCGCCCTCTCGATGCCCTCCCCGCAGAGGATCCGGTCAGGACCGCCGCAGATACGATCCTTTCGTTTCTATAATCACTCGAATCCCATCATCCTTCCGATCTGGGCCCAGCCGACGATCATCGACTCCTGGACCAGGAAGGAAGCTCCGAGAAGAATCGCGACCAGCAGCACGTAGCGGGTGTCGCGCATCTCGAGAATGCGGACGAACAGGATCGAACAGAGCGCGGAGCTGAAGAACACGAGGAGCAGGGCGAGAACGAAGTCGGCATAGGGACCGAAGGCATTCTCGCAGAAGGGGATGTTTGCCCAGACATGCCGGAGAAGAGGCCAGGACCGGTAGACATTGACCATGCCCGGAGTTGCCACGAACAATCCCCAACTGAGCCTGTTGAGAAGGTGCTCCTTCTGGAGGAGAAAGGCATCTTGAACAAGCGTGGTCAGGGGCTGGGACTGGAGATAGGCCTCGTATTTGTCGTAATCCGACAGGTCGGGGCGGGGGCCGTCGACGGCCCGCTCCATATCGAGGTTGCGGCCGTGGCGATCCCGCTCCGGATGCGGAGGGTGGCCGACTCGGGCCGCATGGGCCGATTCGAGTCCGACGGTCTCGATCGCCCCCCCCGCTGTAGGGGAGCTTTTCGCCGTTGTGCTCCGCAGCCGAGGGGTCCGCCGGCGTTCCGGGTGGTCTGGAAGCAGCCGGATCTTCGCCAGGCATCAGCCGAACGACCTTTCGCGGCTCATCATCGTGCGCAGCCACGGGATCCTCCTCATTTCCGGCAGTCCGGCCTTCGGCCAAACGAACTGGGACGCATTCCATGCCGAGGCATCCGGATGATTCGAGTATACTCGTTCCCAGACTCGTTTACAATCCGTTCACCGCTGAGGTGGAACACGAGACGCTTCAGATGACAGCTTCATCGTAATACCGGAAGAAATAATATCACTCGGAAGGGTATCGACCACAGCCCGACCGGCCGCGATCCAGTCCCGGGTACCGCCCGGATAATCGATCAGATTGAGGTATCCTTCGGCGCTGAGGCGCGGCTTCAGGAGCCGGCGGCAGCCGCAGGCACACCCGTCATACAGCACGACCATCGCCTGTTTCGACGGCAGCCTGGCCAGGATGGCCGACGCGTCGCCGTCGATATCCGCGACGAGGGCCCCCGGAATCCGCGGTCCGGCCAGACAGGCGGAGTTCCGGCAGTCGACGAGAAACAGCGGCGCGCCGGCCGTCATCAGGGCGACAAGGGTGGACGCGCTGATCGCCGGCTCACTCGCCACGTAGGAAGGGTGGAGGAACGAGTCGGTCGCGATCGTCATGGTCGTGGTGCAAACGCCCTCGCACCCGTCGGCACAGGCCGAAACCGCCGGAGGAATCAGGCACGCGATGACGGCGATCACCGCCACGAGCAGCCGCCGGCCCATCAGATCGTCCTCAGGGCGTCGGCGGGCCGGGAGCGGCGCAGCAAGAGTGCCGCGACAAAGCCAATCAGGCCGCTTCCGACGAGAGCGAAGACGATGCCGCGCAGAACCAGGCAGCTTCCATCCAGGAGGGGCACCGGAAGCCCGACCGTTCCGAGCACCCGCACACCGACCGCCAGGGCGAGGCCGACCCCGAGAGCCGCGCCGGCCAGGGCACCAAAAAATGCCGGGATCATCGTTTCCCAGACGAGCTGGGCCCCGAGCACTCTCCCCGACCAGCCCACCGCGCGCAGGATGCCGAACTCCCGACGCCGCTCCACCAGAGCCCCGAACTGGGTCTTGAGGCCGAACGCGACGGCCGCGAGGTAGAGCAGCCCCGAGACGATCCCGGCGGCGCGCTCGTTGAGCCCGACCACCTTCGCCGCAGGCCGGAAACAGTTGTAGCTCGTGATCACTCCGCCAGTGAGACGCTTGACGGCCTCCATCGCCTCTTCCTGTCGGCGTGCCGAATCGACCTCGACGAGGAAGAGCCCCGTCCGTCCGCCGAGAGGCTCGGACAGACGGGAAGCCAGCACGCCCTCGGCATCGGTCCAGGTGAGATACACATCCGCCCGCGACGGCCGGATGCCGGTGTTGACGATTCCCGTCACAGGGAAGGTGCGTTCCCCGATCGTGATGCGGTCCCCGACCCGGTATTCCTGCACCGAAGCATACCCGTCATCCAGCATGGCACCCGGGCCTTCCGGCCCGGTCGCTTCGCCGAGGAACACGCCCGCTATCACGTCCGACGGTGCGCAGCAGGTGCGGGAAACCGCCATCGGCCGGCTCAGATCGATGCCGCCGAGGGTGAACAGATGCGGGCCGCGCGGGCTCTTCATGCGGAACTGAAGAACCGGAACGACCTCCGCAACGCCCGGACAACGGCGAAGCTCGTCGGCCAGGCCCTGCGGCAGAAGGCAGGTCAGAACCGTGCCGACGACGAATCCTTCATCCGCATGCGTGATGCGCGGCAGGGTTGCCGGAGGAGTCGCAACGCCCCTCACGGGCAGCGGCGAAAAGGCGACGAAATACCCGCCGACCCGTCGGAGCACCGCTTCCTCGGCCGCGTGCTCGGCCCGGAACAGCAGCGAGAAGCCGACGAACGAGGCGACGGCGAGCAGGAACCCCAGACCCACCGCGATGGCTCGCCCCGGCCGGCGGCGCTGTTCCCGCCAGGCGATCCGCATCGGCTCGAGCGCCTTCATCCGGCGGGTTCCAGGATGCCGTCACGCAGCCGGAGAACGCGGTCTCCGGTGGCAACGGGATACGTGCCGTGAGTCACGACGAGCAGGGCGGCGCCGCGATCGGCCACGGCCGCTTTCAGATGCGCGATGATCTCGGCACCCGTCTCGGGATCGACATCCCCGGTCGGCTCGTCGGCGAGAATCAGCTTCGGCTCGTTGACAAGGGTGCGAGCCACGGCGACACGCTGCTGCTGCCCCACGCTCAATTCGGCAGGCAGATTCTCGATTCTGTCGCCGATCCCCAGCCGTTCGAGCCATCGGATCGCGCGTTCCCGGCGTTCGGCCGGCCCGAGCTCCCCATGCATCAGAGCCGCTTCGACGTTCTCGACAGCGCTCCAGGAGGGCAGCAGATTGAAGTTCTGGAAAATGATCCCGACGGTTTCGCGACGGAGCTCAGCCAGCCGGTCCTGGGAAACGGCCGCCGTGTCGGTGCCGCAGACGTCGATGCGGCCGGCATCGGGAATGTCGAGGCCACCGAGCAGGGAGAGCAGCGTGGATTTGCCGGTGCCGCTGCGGCCCGTGATGACGAGGGTCTCCCCGGCATCGAGCCGCAGCGAAACGTCCCGCAGCACCGGAATCTCCCGCCCGGACCGCCAGAAACTCTTTCGGATGCTCACCGCATCGAGCATTGCGGTTCGTTCGGTCATGTCGATCATCCTTTCAATACTGCCGCAGTTGTCGGGCAGGCAGCTCGCGCACGGCACTCCGGCCAGCCGCGGCACCGGCCGCGATGCCGCCCACCACGGCCAGGAGCGCCCCGGTCATCGCCAGGAGGGGGAGCATCAGCGGATCCAGGCGGGCGGGCACGCCGGTCCAGTATTCCAGCGAGACGAACGGCAGAACGACGGCCGCGACGGCAGCCCCAACCACCCCGCCGACCGCGCCCGGCAGGAGCGCCTCGAGGGTCATCAGCCGGTGGATCGATCGGCGCGACCAGCCGATCGCCCGCAGGATTCCCAGCTCCCGGCGGCGTTCGCGGATCGCCGCAAGCTGGGTTTTCAGCCCGAACGCGGCTGCCAGAAGCGCAAGCAGAACAGCCGCCGCGTAGATCACGCCCCGGCTCAGCCCGAGAACCTCGGCCGCCGGCTCGTAACAGGCGAACGACGAGATGAGGCCCGTCTGGACGATCTGCCGCATCCGGGCCATCGCGGCATCCTGGACCTCGGCCTGCGCCACCTCGACCAGGAGCACGTTCATCTCCTGGAACAGCGGCGAGCGGAGCCGGCGACTGATCACCTTTTCGGCATCCGAAAACGTCAGCAGTACGTCGGCTTTCGCCGGCCTCACGCCGGGCGCGACGACGCCGATCACGATGAACGGCCAGCCCGAAATCGTCACCGCCGATCCGAGCCGCAGCCCTCGAGCCGCAGCATACCCCTGCTCGACCAGGGCAAGGCCGGTGTCATTCGGGTGAAGAAAAGCACCTTCTATTATATCGCTTGGACTACAAACAGCGGGCGGCACCGCAACCGTATCCGCCGGATCGAATCCGCCGACGGTGAAGCGGTGGCCGTCCTGCGGATCGCGGCACCGGAACATCAGATACGGGGAAACACCCCGGAACAGGCCGGGTTCGCGGCGCGCCTGCTCGAGAATCCCGAACGGAAGCAGCTTCGTCTCGACCTGCTGCGCGACGAACGCCTCGTTGGCGAGATCGAGCGGCTTTTTGTTGCAGCCCGTGCACACCTTGCACTTTTCCTCGCACCGGGGAGGCCGGGTCCCCGAGGCGAGCATCGCGAGCTCTGCCGTCGTGAGAGAGGCGACTTCGGCGCAGGCGGGGGAGTAGACGATGAAGTGCGTGCCGGTGGAGCCGAGAATGCCGCTCTGGATGTTCCGGGAAAACACGAGGGCGGCAAGGAGCAGAACACCCATCCCGACGGCGATCGCATACCCGCTCGCGCAAGCGGCGAACCGCCACGGCCTCCGGCGCGCTTCACGCCCGGCAGCCGCGGCCAGATCGCGCCATGCTGCCGATGCTGCCACGTGCTTCACAGTTCCTTCTTCTGCCAGTATACCGCATCGGACGGTCGGAAGTCTCCTCCCGGCCCCCATCGAAAGCCCTCGGATCATCCGTGCTCATCTGCAGATAAGCATCCCCTCCCGGTGCAGAATCACTGGTAGAACCAGTAGGCGCAGGAAAGCCGCTCGCCCGCGATCAGAAGACGTGTTTCGGAGCCCGTGACAAGAGCCCCGGGAACCGTCACGGCAACCTCGCGGAACGATCCATCGGCAGGTTTGAATCCGGCACGCACGGGGGGAAGCGGGGTTCCGTTCGCCGACACGGCGAGCATGGTGCCGGTCGGAGTGCGGATTTCCCGCCTGGCCGGCCCGGTCGCGTGCAGCGATTCGATCCGGGCCGAGGCAGCCAGACGCAGGATGATCAGCAGCTCTTTTCCAGGTGTGGTGGAAACACGGAACTCTTCCCAGCCGGTCAGGAAGCGGCCGACCTCGCAAATCGGCCGGTCGACAGCCTCGGCCGTCACCGCGAAGGGGAGGGTCAGGATTCCGGGATACCGATCCGAAGCTTGATACGCATGGGTGATCTCGTCATGGGCATACCCGACATCGAGGCGGTCACACAGGCTCATCGAGGCAGGCGCATGCCCCTCGCGAGGCTCCCGGGCATCATCGAAGGGACGCCAGTCGACGCGGCAGAGACGAGGCACCGGCCGGCCGGGAGATTCGAGCGGAAGCGGCAGATCGACCGCCGGCCCCTCGAGCCGCTCGATCCAGCGCCCGTCCTCTCCTCCGGACAGGATCAACAGCGGAAACCGTTGCTCCGGACGATGCTTGAGATACTCGAGCGTTTCGGCCGTGTCGACGGGAATATCTCGCGTGAAGATCCCCGCCAGGGTGACCGGAACGAGGTTGTCGAGCCAGGCGGCATAGTGATACTCGTCGTAGAGGCCGATGCGCGTCCCCTGAGGAACGCCCGCAGAGATGGCCCGACAGAAACGCCTCTCCTCCTCCATGCGGCGGCACTGCTCGGCATACACGGGGAGGAAACCCGCCACGCCCGCCGCCTGCCAGACCAGCAACACCCCCGTCAGCACAGGAGCGAGACGGGGCAGGCCAAGACGGCCGGCCAGTTCGCAGGCGCCGATCATTTGATAGAGATAGATATAGGGAACGATCCACCCGAGATACCGGTCATACGCGGCCCCCTGCCAGCCACCGACCACGATGAGGAGAAGCTGGACCGCCATGCATCCGGCGAACCAGATCTCGACGTCCCGGCTATCCCGGTCATCACGGGATTTCAGGCAGAGGCCGCAGATCAGCAGCAGTCCCCCGAGGACCGGCGGCCAGAGCCAGCCCCGCCAGCCGCTTCCGACACCGATGCCGAACACCAGCTCCGAGACGAACCGCACGGCGTGCGCGGCGATCGCGGAAGCCGCCGGCAGGGGGGGCAGGAGATACAATCCCTTCCCCGTCAGGGAGTCGAACAACGCGTGGCCGGTCACGGCAAGATTGATCCCGACGACGGCTGTGACGCCCAGGAGCCCGGCGATTCCTGCACCCACCGGTCCCCAGCCGGTTTCTCGGCCGCGACATCTCGCGACGATGGAGAGACCGAGCCACGCCAGCGCGAGCAGAATTCCCTCGGGACGCGCCAGTGCTGCAAGGAAGAGAATGGCCCCCAGCGACACATGGCGCCGCTCGAGGGCTGCCGCGCATGCAGCAGAGGCGAGAGCCATGAACAGGGGCATATCCGTCTGTCCCAACGCCGTGAAGGCGACATAGCCGCTGGAGGCCACGAGGAAGAGCGCCACAGGCGAGGCCTGGGGATGGATGAGACAGGTTGAGCGATGAAATGTGAACAGGAACGCGAGATACAGAGCCACGCCGGCACCTGCCGCAACCGTCGTCAACCCGTCCTGCGATACGCCGGACCAGGCAGCGAGAGCCAGCAGGAACAGATACAGATGGCTGGTGCAGCCCGTCGACGCCCCTTCGACCCCGCCCAGCGTGAACGCCCGCCCCTCGGCGAAGGAGCGGGCATACGCATGGTACACGACCGTGTCCGCCTGGCAGGAAGCGGCCGCCGAAGCATCGCCGTGGAGGAGCGAGGCTCCGAGGAAGAGACAGATGATCAGGGTGACGGCAGCCACAGCGGCTGCGCGCCAGGCACGATCGGGAAGGGGCATCGCAAGCCTCCTAGCGGATACGGAGGGCGTCGAGATAGCCCGCCCCACAGACGCAGCACACCGTCGGCCCCGGCAACGACCGGGGCATCCCGCAGATCGAACAGACCAGATACTCATCCCGCCACCAACTCCAGACTCCCGGAGCTGCCTGCAAGGCCCGGCACCGGTCATGCAGCCACTCGAGAATCTTCGGGCAAGCCGCAATGGCATGCCCTGGGGGGAACGACGCCGACACGCTATCGCGCGTGGTCGGCACCACAAAGGTTTTCCGGTCCCGTTCCAGCAGGCCGATGGCCAAGGAAAGATTATCCTGAGACGAAAAATACTTCTCCGGATGGATCAGGCGGATTTTCACGGGTACCCCACCGAGTTCACGGACCCGCACCCCTGCCTGGGACAGAAAAACCTCTTCGGTCCGCTTTGCAACGGTGAACAGGGCAACCAGGGCCGGGCATCCCTCCGAGATCGCCGGTTCGACGGAGGAGTGCCACCGTTCATGTCGCTCGGCGGCGCGATGAGACAGGTCGAGGAGGGCCGTCAACTCTTCCGCCGCCGACAAACCGGCAGGCGCGGCGAACGCGGCCTCCGCCCCCAACACCATCGCGATCCCGAGACACACACCGATCCCGCGTTTGCTGGCATGACGATGACGGAAGAACGACCAAGCGGCCGAAACGCCGACGAGCAACAGGAGGAGCCAGAACGCCCCCCGATCGAGCTGTTCGTACAAGCTCAACTCCGGCCGTTCATACTGTCGGTGAACCAGAAACAGGGCGATGCCGGCCAACAGGAATTTGAGCCGTTCCCGGCCCGTAACTCCCGTGGGAAAGCCGTCCGGATGCGTTGCTGCGGCCTGTACTGCCCAGGAGCGGTTGACGAGAACCAGCAGCGTCAGATGCACCGCCAGTATGCCCAGGAAGCCGGCGGTGAACGCCGTTTCATGACGTCCCGACACGCCGTCGAAATCGAGGGTGAGCGAGAGGATCGGCAGGATGGCGAAGGCGGCCAGGTGCGGCAGCATCGCCGGCGAACGGCGCCGCAGCACCTGCAACGCCAGGATGAAACACAGGTACCCGAACGTCAGGCTGAAGGTGTCCATGTCCCGCTCCTTCCCGTTTCGATCGCGGCCCGCTCAGCGTCGGGCGATATGCACCATCGGCACGAACCGGACCGGCAGATCCTCGTGACGGTCGAATCCCGACGCGGTGCGACGGACGAGAACGATCCGCTGATGATCGACCCCGCCGATCGGCATCACAAGCACTCCTCCGATCTTCAACTGGCGGCACAGCGTCTCCGGCACCGCATCGGCAGCACAGGTGCCGATGACGGCATCGAACGGTGACTCCTCCGGCCACCCCTCATACCCGTCTCCCAGGCGGATCCTCACGTCATAGCCCTGGGCGCCCAGGACTTCGCGGGCATGCGTCACCAGCTCGGGCACCACTTCGAGACTGAAGACGGAGGCGCCGAGCTCGGCGAGAATGGCCGCCTGGTATCCCGACCCGGTGCCGATTTCCAGGAGTTTCCGGCCGGGCCCGGGCTCGACGAGCTCTGTCATATATGCAACGATATATGGCTGGGAGATCGTCTGTCCGTGACCGATCGGGAGGGGGTGGTCCCCGTAGGCATCTCCGCGACGTGCAGCGGCGGGGATGAAGGCGTCGCGCGGGACGCGGCCCATCGCGGCAAGCACGCGTTCGTCGCGGATGCCGTAGGCGCGTAGATCGCGCAGCATCGCCGCGCGTTCCTCCGGCATGCCGTTCAGGTGTCCGGCCCCGCCCGTGATCAGAGGTCGACGTCCGGCAGCTTGATGGCGGGCCGGATCTGAGAATGCGCCACGGGCCACTGGTTCTTCGTCGCGACGACGGACTTGTCGGCCGTGCGGGTCCGGATGAAGGGCTGCAGGATGTAGAGCAGATCGGGATACACTTCGATCGGCGAAAAATCCGGTGCCGGGGCGAAGTATTCCCGGAGCCGGTCGCGGATCATCTGCGCGATTTCATCCGGGCTTTTCCCGGCGATATTCCGGTCGAGATCGGGGATGAGGGGTTTCAGCCGCCCTTTCAGGATTCCGTCCTGGATCGCGACCATGGCATCCGCCGGCAGGACGGCGATCAATTCGTCGCGGCTTGCGACGGGCATGCGCAGGAACGTTTCGGACAGATCGAGAAGCTCCTTCAGGCCGGCCGTTTCGAACTGCCGGTCGCCCACCATCCAGATGCCGCCGGCCGAGTCGGGCGGCTCCTCGTTCCGCAGGCGCGGCTGGTCGATCTTTTTCTGATCGGCGAACTGGAAGAACACGGTGCGCGCACGCAGCGTGCAGCCAGACCAGTATTTCTGGCTGTATTCCTGCCACATGGTTTCGAGGTTCTCGAACAGGGTGCCACCGACGATCTTCGCAACGGCGCCAGGCGGGATGCGCCCCTCGGCGATCGCGAGAATGCAGCGCGAGATCGAGAGGCCGACGGCTTCGATGGGGGGTTTCGGGGTGGTGTTCGTCATGGGGGAATCATCCTCTCGTTTTTTGAGAGTTTAGCGATCCGGGCCTGTCCAGGTCAAGCCTCTTCATTCTCTTCCGTATGTCGCAGCCGCCTCCGCCGCCGCCTTGCGGGCCATCGCCTCGCGAATCTCCTGCGCCCGTTTCTCGGCGGCCCGGGCCTCGCGGATGACGCTGGCGCGCTCGATGCTGTCCAGGGACACCAGGCGGTCGGCGGCCTGTTCCTCCGTTTCTCCCGCCGGGCGCAGACCGAGCCGATCCAGGGAAAGCCGCGCCAGCTCTTCCCGGCGATCCGGCTCGGTCACGAACCTGCCGGCCTTGACTACGCCGGCGAACCGCTCCGGAAGCTCCTGAAACAAAGCAATCGCCCCGTCGGCGAACCTTCCCGGTGTTTTCCGGAAATACCCGTCGTGGAGCAGCCATGCGAGGATGAGCGCCGTGCGGGCCCGCTCTTCGTCCGCCTGGAGATGAACCGCCAGTTCTGCCGGAAACGGATCGGGCTTCGCACCGCCGAGATCCAGCAGAAGGTCATTGAGCACCGCCTCGAGATCCACGCCACCGCTCTGTACCGGCCGCGGCTCCCGGAGAAACACCTCGGCTGTCTCGGCCAGACGCCTCAGAAGCAGCTCCAGCGGCGGTCCTTCGCGCGTTTTCATGGAACCTTCCTTTCATACTGTCTGCGGCTGAACTCGCGGGCAAAGGAGACCAGCTCCTCGAGCGTCCGCACCACTGCGATATCCCAGCCGCACCGCTTCGCCTCGACGGCCCAGGCATGCCCTTCGGGGGAGCCGTACAGGTTGAGTGCCAGCGTCCCGCCGGCCCGCCCCTTCTCGAGAGCCAGGGCCGCCGTCTTCCAGCCGCTGATCCCCCGTTCGTCATCGGCAAACATCGTGTCCACCCCCTCGTCCGAGATCACCATCACATGAACCGGCCGGTCACGCGGCGTGCGGCTCTCGAACGTGCCACGGAGCAGATGGATCGGAAAACAGGTGCCGCCCCCCAGGTATCCCGTCAGGACACCGAGCAGAGCGCTCTCGTCCCGCACGAACCCGTCCGTGGAAAGCGTTTCATTCTTGCCGCTCCAGAGCGTTGCCTTGACGCACGAACCCGACCGGAGTGCCGAGAGAATGATGATCGCGCCGGCAAGCGCAGTATAGGAGGTGGTATATCTCGGATCCGGCATCGAGCCCGAACAGTCGATGTACAAGTCGAGATCGACCGGGCCCGTTTCCGGATCCCGGCCGGGAACGTTGCCGTTCTGCCGTCGGACCGTCGTCACGCCCGGGATGATGCGGGGGGAGGCGGCAACCGTCTCGAACAGATCCAGTTCCTCGATCGGGGCCCCGATGTCCCAGGATTCCAGCCCCTCGATCTGTTCCTCCCGGGCTTCCGGCGAACGCCGCCGTGGGAACCGCGCGAGATGGGGCCGGGCACGTTCCCGGTAGTAGGCAATCGCGAGCTGCTCCGGGGTGAGATGGATGCCGAGATCCCGGAGAAGTTCGCCATACTGGTAGGGCTCCCGATACTGGCCGCCCCCCGTTTTGGAACTCGCCTGGTCCATCTCCTGGACATCACCGCGAGACCGCCCCTCCTTCCCCTGACCCTGTTCCTCATCGTCCAAAGCGTCCAGTCCCGTCAGCTCCGGATCGAGCGACGGATGAACCGCCCCCTCGAGCTCCTCGGGATCGATCCCGGCAAGCCCGTCGGGAATCTCTTCGGCCCCGGCGGAAGCGCGTTCCAGGTCCCGGAACCCGCGCAACCAGGCACCGCTCTCCTGTTCGGAGGCTTTCGCGATATACGGATACAGGAGGGAAGCGAACCGGCCGGCCCCCTGGAGCCAGTCACGGCCGTACACCCTCACGATCCTGGCCCCGAGATCCGCATCGGCGCGCAGCCGCGCCGGCAGTTCGCCGGCAGAGAGCGTCTTTCCCGGAAGCCCCCAGAGCATTTCATAGATATGCATATACAGCGTCCAGGCCGGGTCGGTGCCGCCGGAGCCGCGCAAAGCCGCGAACAGGGAGGAAAAGGAGATGCCGGCGCTCCGGTGCAGGCGATCGTTGATGAGCAGGTCGGCATACAGGTTCGCGACGAGGCCGGCATGCCGCTCGAATCCGGGCAAGGCCCGCCGGATGCGGGCAAGAAGGCGGGCCTGGTCAGCCAGATCCCCCGGGCAGAACACATGATGACCGATCTCGTGCGCGAGAATCTCGAGGGGGAACCCCTCAAGCCCGGCCCGGGCGAGATGCGGGAAACTGATGACGACGGCCTTGTCGGTCAGCCGGATCATCGCGCCCGAATCTCCGGGCCGGACCCCCTCCCGGGAAGCTTCAGAAGCACTCAGACACCAGCGGGGCTCCCGCAGCATCGTATGCCGGCTCCAGGCGTCCAGCGCCTTCGGCCACTGCGCCCGCCACACGGGAACCAGTTCGGCGCCCCGGCTCATTCCCGCCGTCCCCGCGTTCCGTCTTCGCCGGGCTCTGCGGCCATCGCAATCAATAAGACGCGATGGGAGCGGCTCAGGGTGACGGCGATCGTCGTTCCATCACAGACGATGCCGGACGGCTTCGAGATCCGCTCGAACCGGGCTTTGGCACCGTTCCAGGTGACCACGCCCTCCGGCGTGACACGCGCGGCAGACGCCGACGTATTGTTTTCAATATTATTCTTATAAGCGTATTTCCGGAAGACCGTTCCGAACACATCGGCATGCAGGCGCCAGACGTTCTCCGCATCCCGAACGGCGAGGCTCCCGTCGAGCAGGAACGGGAGCGGAGGCGTGGCGAACGGTCCTCCGAACCCCCGGAAGCCCCCGGTTTCGGCGACGATCTGCAATCGTTTGCGCCCTCCCCGTCCGGCGGCACCGGCCTTCGCAGGATCCAGCCAGGGATCCGCCCGGAGCTGGGCCAGATCGTCCGTCGACAGGCCGAGACACGCCCGAAGGATACGCTCGCTCACGCGTCCGGCGGCATCCAGGGCAGCCTCCCGCTGGTGGGCCATGCCGCACCGCCAGGCCAGGAGACGGCCGGCATCGAACAGCTCGGCGCGGCCAGAAAGGCCGTTCACAACGGCGATCAGCCGGTCGATCCATTCCCCGGTCCGGACACCGGGGGTCGCCTCGAGCTGGCAGAGAGCGTTCACGAGTCTCCCGGCCGTCTCCTCCGGAGCGGCGGCCAGATGCACGTGCACCGCCGGAAGCAGCTCGTTCCAGAGCCGGCCAAAGGCTTCTGGCCGGCCCGGACCGGCCAGAAGTCCCTTCTGATGCAGCATCAGCGTCAGGTCATACAGGGCGGCAACGACGGTGTCGAGACGGTCCGGCTCATGCCCCGCAATCGTTTCGGCCACCGTTCCGAGCTCGCGCACTCCGTCGGCGAAGGATTCCGGATCGAGAGCCGGGACGGCCTGGCGCGCGACAAAAAACGCGGCGTTGAACCGGTCCCGGCCCCGCCGCAGCGGTCCGGCCAGCGCCCCGGGGAGAGGCCGCGCGACGGTGTTCACGCCCCGTCTTTCCAGGAGAGCCATTTCAGATAGTTGGTATACCGCTGGTGCAGGTATTTCAGCGCCAGAACATCATCGAACAGGTGGCCATACAGTTTGCGGCCCTTTCCGATCTCGCCGATCAGGCGTTCGATTCCTCCAAGCCGTTTGCGAACCTCGGCCTCCCCCACCCCGTCGAGCCCCTGCCCGATCTCGGCGAGCAACGCGGCGACCGGATCGTCCCGATCGAGGCACAGCCGGTCGTATTCCTGGCAGGAGAGGTCGAACAGCCTGCGGATCCAGCCGATGCGGTCGGTGCGGAAGGTGGCATTGCCGGCCTGTTCGAAGAACGGGGAGTCGGGATCCTGGACGAGCTTGTCGTGCAGGACGAACGGAATGATCTGGCGCACATCCTCGAACCCGACCTCCCCGAAGCCGCGGAACCAGGCCAGGGCCTTCGCGTAGGCCAGAACCGTCATCATCGCCCGCACCGACAATCCGTTGCGCGTCTGGCTTCCGAGGTCCCGGACCCGGTCCTTGCCCGTGTCCAGGCCGGTGATTGTCTGCCACTCGACCCCGCCGAGCTTTGCGGTGTCCTTGGTCTTGTACTCGATCTGGTCGGCCGCCACGTCGCAGAACTCGAAATGCGCGGTGAAAAACTCGATCCGGCGCAGGAGCGTCGGGGGGATCGTGACGGCAAGAATGCCGCGATGTGCCCGGTCCAGTTCGTCATCGGTGAAGGTCACGCTTCGCGGAACCACCTCCTCGGGCCTGATTCCCTCCTCGATGCGCACCAGAAGATCGCCCAGGAAGCGGGTGTTGAAATGCAGCGCCTTCACCACGACGTCGATCCGGTCGCGCAGCGCTTCGATCACCTGATACGTGCCGCCACCCGCATCGTCGTTCGCCGTCAGATACCAGGCCGACGGGGGGCATTCGAATATCTGATCATATAGTTCCGCATAATCGTCAGCCAGCACCGTCAGCAGCGCAGACTGGGTACGCGTCGGAATGCGGTTGTACTCGTCGATGATCTTCACGCGCATCCCGAGCCACTTCCGCCACGAGATTTTCACGTCATCCATGGTCTGGGCGTTCACCAGCGACGCGGGAAGCGGGTTGCCGAGCAGATCGGCGATCGTCATCTGGGGCTGGCCATGCTGGATCGCGCGTCGGATGTCCTTCATCGAATACCCGGCCAGGATACCCATCAGAATGGCGCTGGCCGTCTTTCCGCGGCCCGGGCCGCCGACGAGCAGGCAGCGGCGGCGCAGAACCAGCGTCAGCAGCGGCAGCAGCACGAAGCTCGAGTAGCTCTGGTCGGTCGGCAGGATCAGCCGGCTCTTCCGGTCGCCGAGCGTGAAACTCTGGGGAGGTCCGTCGTTGAACTCGATGTCGTAGAACGGGCTGATGATCGCGTGGTTGGTGATCCAGAAGTAGGCCTGGCGCAGCTTTTCATCGAGTGCCGGGCCTGCAGCGCCCGTTCCGGCATCCCCGGCCGGGACCCCGGCAGGGGCCGGCCCCTCGTAGAGATCCGCCACGTCGAAGCCGCGTTTCGGCCGTATCCGGCGCGTCAGATGCGTCGGCGCCGCGGATACCTTTCCGAACACCGCCGTGATGCTCGCCAGCGTATCCTTCAGACTCATGGTCCCCTCACCTCCCCGTTCCCGTTTTCCAGCTCCATGGCCGTTCCATCAGCTCATCCTGCCCGATGTCACTCGTGTAGACGATCGCCTTGCCGGCCGGCGGGCCTGACAATAGTTCAATCTTTATATCGTGTCCGGACCCGAACAGACTCTCCAGAGGACGCCGAATATCTTCTTCGTCGATACCGGTGCCGCGATACCGCAACACCAGCCGCTGGTCCGGCTCCTGGTGCAGGGAAAACTGCGGGATCGGGAGATGGCCCAGGGCCCGGGTGACATCGATCGAGTTCACCACCTCCCCCGTATGGGTGAGGAACACGACCGGTTGTCGGCCCTCGAGACCGGCAAGGACGGGCCGGCCGCCCTCCCAGACCAGGGCGGCCGTATCGCCGGTCCGGTACCGCAGCAGGGGTAAAAACGGGTTCCGGCCGCAGGTCAGGACGATCTCCCCACGATCGCCCGGTGCGCAAATCCGCCCGTCCCCGCCGAGAATCTCGACATACAGGTCGTGAGGCAGGATCTCATGTCCTCCCGGCCCGGCAACGGCGACGAACCGCGACTCGTTGAGCGAGTAGACATCGATCAGGGGACACCCGAAGCGCCGTTCCAGCATCGTCTTCATCCCAGGGGTGACAGCCATCGCCGAGGAGACGAGAGCACGGGGCCGGAGACTCACGGGAAGCGCGGCGAGCGCCGCGAACGCAACGGGATCCCCGGTGAGTATTTCCGGTGCTATATCATCGAGGAACCGTGCGGGATCCTCGACATTCCGCCACTCTCCCGGATTCAGGTTGATCTTCACGTAACCCGCGCCGCCGAGATACGAGATGATCGTGGCGTGGGTGAACGTCGAGGCCTGGGCGCACACCTGCGCGATCGCGACCCCTTCAGGGGCCGCATCGAACGGCACCCCCGCTCGGCCGAGCAGCACCCGCAGCGCCCCGAGATACGAGCCGGCGGTCACGGGATGCGACAGGATCCTGACGATGTTTCCCGTCGTTCCCGACGTCGTGTAGGTGAGCAGATCGTCGAGAGGCTGATCGTCCGGCACGAAAGCCCAGGGCGCGCGCCCCAGATCCTCCCGGCCGCAGGTCGGCAGCTCCTCGAACGGGCCGGTACTGCCGGAGCGCTCCCGATAGAAGGGAACCGTTTTCAGGCACCGCTCCACGAAGGCGTCGAGCCAGTCGGGTTGCATCCCGGAGCCGGTCCAGCCGCCGGCGGCAGGGCCGTTCCGAAGCTGCGCCTCGAACGAGGCGATCCGGTCACAGGCGGACCGGGTCAGGCGGTCGCCGCAGGGAAAGGTCCAGCGCGGCGCATGGGGATGCTCCCGCAGCCGGGCAAGCCGGCGCCGGCCGGCATCGTCGAGCAGCGGAAACCGTTCCTCATCCGTCAGAGGTCGATCTCCGCTCCGGGACATGCCGTCGGCGTCCAGAGATGGTTACCGGGCGGCGGCGACGGACGGCTTCGTGTAGCCCTTTCCGGCTTGCTGGACGAGGCCGATCGACTCCCCGACGCTCCAGTAGTGGTTGTCGGGCATCGTGAGAACCATGCCCTGCATCTTTGCCAGATCGGGCTTGCCTTCGGTCAGCACTTCTGGATGGGCATACGCGGCAACGATCTCACCGACAAAGAACCGGTTGCTCGGCAGCTCGACCGTCTGGACGAGTTTGCATTCGAGACAGAGCTGGCACTCCTCGATCATCGGCGCATGCTTCAGTGAGTTTGTGAACGTCTTGAACACGTCGGCCTTGCTGATCTTGTTTGCCGAGACGGAGCCGCAGTAATCGACGCGGGCGAGCAGGTCCTTCCCGGGGAGGCAGATGCTGAACTCGCGGTTGCGCTCGATATCGGCCGCGGTCGCGTGGCCCTTGAAGACGCCGATCCCGATCATCGGGGGCTGCGCATTCACGCGGGTCACCCAGCCCACCGGCATGAAGTTCGGCACGCCGCCATGCATCGTCCCGACCAGCATGACGGGCATCGGAATGAAGGTGTTTTTATCTATAGCTTTCATCATATTGTTCGTTCCCTTTCAGGACCCGGCAGACGTTCTGCCGTTCCGTTCCGACCGGAATTGTATCCGATCGATCGTTCTTCCACAACGGGGACGGGAAGGCCCATGAGGAGGTCTTCGACGGCCGTTGCCGCGACCGAAAACCGTTCCTCCCAGGAGCCCCGGATCACCACGTATCTCCGCCCCCGCGCCTCCAGCTCGGCTTTCATCCGCCCGAAAAACGCCCGTCGCTCTTCGAGGGCCGGCTGATAGCGCTGCGGATCGCCCACCCAGGGCACATCGCAGTCCAGCAGCAGATACAGGTCGTGACACCGGGCACCGGCGAGTTCCCGGATCCATGGAGGGCATCTTCCGAACAGGATTTCCGACCAGAGCACCGTCGTCAGAGTGTCGGTGTCACAGATAAGGAGCCGGTTGGCCTGTCTGGCCAGGGCCTCCTCGGAGGCGATCTGGCCGTGGGCAATCATCTCGATGTCCAGGGGGGAGCACTGGTCAGGCTTGGCTTCGAGCAGGTCGCGGGCATACTCGTGGACGAACACCGTGCCAAACTGCTCCGCGAGCCGTCTTCCGAGCGTCGATTTGCCGGCCGACTCGGGGCCGACGATGCAGACACGCCGGACGAACCAGGGCCGCACGGCCGGAGGTAGATACCGCCAGTGGGCCATCGGATCCTCGCGGACCTTCGTGCCCGAGACCGGCACCAGGCCGCGAGAGACATTCACGGGCCAGAACCGCGCACCAAGCGTCTCGGCGAGCTTCCAGCCGTAGGACTCCGAAGCGAACACCACATCCGGATCGGGGCAGAAGCGCCGGATGCTGTCTCTCCAGATCCGCCAGAAGTCGGGGTGCTCATGCGGCTCCTGCGGATTCTCGTCGGGGTTGTGCAGCACCTCGACGCCGGGAAACATCTCGCGCATCCACTCCCACCGCTTCACGCCGGGAATGGGTTCTCGCTCGAGCGAGCAGACCAGCACCGTCAGCCGCTCGACGCAGTTCCGGGCAAAATCGACGAGATACTGGTGGCCCAGATGCGGCGGAAGGAACTTGCCGATGATCAGGCCGCGCGCAGGCTTTCTTCCTTCTTCCATGACCGTCTCCAGACGAAATACCCGCAGCCCGCCATCCCCAGGAACAGCACATACAGGGCTGTCGTCGGCCACAACTGCTTGAAGGCATACATACCAACGCTGACGATGTCGACGAAGATCCAGAGGAACCAGCATTCGAGGTATTTGCGTGTCATCAGATACTGCGCGGCAAGGCTGGCAATCGTGGCCGTTGCATCGACATAGGGAAGCGCGGCATCGGTGCGCAGATGCATGACCCCGCCCAGCGCCGCCGCGCCGGCCACCGTCGCCGAAATCCAGGCCGCGAACCGCCATCTTCCCAGCCGTGTGACCGGAGGCTGGGGCCGGTCTTTTCCGCCATACAGCCAGTGATACCAGCCCCAGAACTGCAGCACGACATAGATCACCTGCAAGCCCATGTCGCTGTAGAGTTTCGCGTCCCAGAACACCTTGGTGTACAGCGCCACGTTGACGATGCCGACCGGCCAGCACCAGACGTTTTCCCGGATGGTCAGCCAGACGTTGATGAACCCCAGCAGGGCGGCGACGAGCTCGAGCCAGCTCATGGGAACCTCAGCCGCCGGGTTTGCGCGGCGCCAGCCGGGCTTTCCACTCGGGCGACTCTTTCACCGCCATCCAGAGGAGGCGCAGGCCTTCCCACAGGTGGCTCGCATCCAGCTTCACGTGCGCCGTTCCGACCGGGGGGAGCTCGGAGTAGCCGCGACCGTCCGGATCCGGTTTCACGCCCTCCCAGCCGGCGAACAGGCGGCCCCACTCGCTCCGCTCGGTCTTCCGCAGATGCCGTTTCGCATTCAGCGGATACCAGATCAGATCGTGATACGCCACCGAGGCGACGTAGGCCCACGGGGCCAGCCAGGTTTTGAGCGACCATTCGAGCGGCCCTTTGAGCGGGCCCCAGTAGATGCGGTGTTGATTGCGCGAGGCAAACGTCATCTCCTTGAACGGGCCGTCGAAGTTCCAGTTCTGCTCGGCCGCTTCAATATCGCCTACTATTTTTATTTTCTTCGGATCTCCGCAGCCGAGGCCGCGTTCGTGGGCGAGCCGGATGAACTTGCAGTCGCGCAGCGGATCGAAGCCCATCAGCTTCGCCGCGACGGCGTCGATCGCCACCTGATCGGACGAGGCGAGGATCACGTTCTTCACGTGGGGAACCATGCAGCGCGGTCCCGGGCCGTCCCCGGCAAACGTGCCGTCCATCACCGCGAACACGCCGCGATGGATCTTTTTCTGGATCATCAGCAGATCGACCAGCGTCTCGTGGATCACCGGGTGCGTCCAGTGCCGCCGCTCGTTCAGCAGGCCGCCGAAGGCGTTCTTCATCGCCCCGGTCGTCGTCGTGAACACGTGCGTCTTCACGGTCGGCAGGTGAATGATATTTTCACCTATAAATCGTTTCGGGATCGCGAAGCCGTCGGGATACACCTCGTTCAGGACGAGGAACTCCTTCGTCAGGTCGCCGACCGCGTCGCGGATGTCGATCCACTCGCCGCTCTCGTACAAATGCACATTGCGAAGTCCGTGGGCCTCGACGACGTTGATCTGCTTGTTCTCGCGTTCTCCCAGATGCGCATCGATCACGACGGTGCGGTTGTGGCAGCCGTGAATCAGGCCGGGGTCGTATCCATCGGCTTTCATGGCCCGGATCACGCCCTCGAGCTGCCACGGCGTCGTCGAGGCGGCCGGGAAGAAAAAGTGCCACGAGATGTTGATCTTGAGCGCCGTGTCGACAGACCGGTCGATGGTCTGCTGATACCCGGCGAGGTTCATCAGTTCATGGTAATCCGAAAGCACGGTGCGCGGACTCGTGCGCAGGATGGCAACGGTCGATTCGGTCATGCGCGACTCCAGTCTGGCGGTTCGCCCCCGAGGTATCGCATCCCCGGCGGCTCCCTGCCCCATCACAGATCAGCCCGTCCCGGATATCCCTGGGAAGAGCACGAGACAACCGGCGTCACTCGTCGCCGGCACTCTGCTGCATGTTTTCCTTCAAGGCTTCCTCACGCTCACGCTCGGCGTCCCGAAGGGCCTCCTCGCGTTCCTTCTCGGCCTCGCGCAGCGCCTCTTCACGCTCCTTCTCGGCTTCGCGCAGGGCCGCGTCCCGCTCCCGGTCGGCCTCCTGAAGCGCGGCATCACGCTCTGCCGCTCCCGCCTCGAGAGCATCCGAAGTCTGCTGTTCCGCGGTTCCGAGGGCTTCCTGTGTGGCCTTCTGGCCGGCATCCAGGCCGTCCTGGAGCGCCTTGTTTCCGCTTTCCATCGACGTCTTCACGGTTTCACCGACGTGCTGCATGGTCTGATCGAGAATCTTCTGCGTGCCCTCCATCGAGGACCGGGTGATGTTGGACACGAGCTCATTCACGGATTTGAGGGTCGCTTCGACCGACTTGTTGGTCTGGCTCACCGAGGTCTTGACCAGCTCCCCGACCTGACCGTTCACGGCGGCCAGGGTCTCTTTCACCTGGGCATCCGTCAGCTTCATCGAGTTGCCGATCATCTCCTGCATCTGCTTCTGCAGTCCCTGAAGGGACTGCTGGACGGCCTGATCGGTCTTGATTTCCGGCATATTCAGGATTTCCGACAGTTTCCCGTCGACCGATTTCATCCCGTCCACGACCTGGGGATCGACCTGGGCAAAGAGGGGTCCCGCTGCGAGCAGCATCACCACGAGCAGGGGGGATCCACGACGGACGATCTTCATGAGCTCCTCCTGAAAGCAGCTGTTTTGATATACCCTATGATATTATACACGCGACGCCATTTCACCGTGTCCGGAGCAGCCCAAGCAGGCCACGGGCCTCATCTGCCAGAGTGGCGGGTAGCCCGCCTTCGGCGTGGAGCCGGAACGCAACCGCATCGGCGACGGCGCGGCTGATCTCGCGTGTCGCCGGACCGGCCTGGACTGCCCACTCCCGCAGAGCATCGAGGCAGCCGTGTTCAAGATCCGCCGTCACGCGGGCAACCGCTGATTTGCGGAAATGGTCGCGAAGCATCTCGTCCCACTGCGAGTCGGCCGCGAACGTCAGCTCCTCGTATGCCGGCAGGTAATTCGCCGGCTTCTCGGGGAAGTAGACGGCAAGCCCGTTCGCGCAGATCGGGATTTCCCAGCGCGCGGGCCGGTTCCCGTGCAGCCAGTCGGAATCATCGCCCCCCTGGCCGTTTCCGTCGTCCTTCGTACCCGTCGTTCCGTTCGCGAGGATCGCCTTCCGGAAACTCGCACCCACCTGTGCGATCGCCTCGAGCAGGGCGGGATCCTTCACCAGGGGTTTCAGACTGTCGAGCAGGTCCTTCAGATCGACGTTGTCGTAATAGGTGAAATGCTCGGCCTTCTTCAGCGCCTCGTTCAGCGCCGGGGCGACATTCCCCGCCATCACGGCCCGGGCGAAGACGTCGAGCTTGTCTCGCAGTTCGGACAGCTGGGCCGTTTCCAGCAGCGACATCGTCGTCTTCCGGATGACGCGGGCCGACCGGCGGCCCGTGAACTCCCACGGCCCTTCCTGCGGGATGTCCTTGCTGTAATGGATGCGGAACGCGTTCACGATCGCGGTGCCGAACTCGATCGGCCCCATGCCCGGCTTCAGCGCCCCCAGCACCTCGGCGTAGGGGTAGCCGTCGCCCGGCACCGTCTCCTCGGAGGCGACGATGTAGTCACAGCCGTCCCGCACCTCCCAGGCGACCTCGAACATCTGCATCAGACAGGCATCCATGCAGAACAAATCGATCCTGCGCCCCGTCGCGTCGCGAATCGCGCGCAGCGCCTCACCGAGCTGGCGCGTCGTGATGTGGTTGTTGCTGGAGTCGTCGTAGGAGATGCCTTTCACGGCCCCACCGGTCCGGAACTTCCAGCCTGCGCCATGGTTCCAGACGACGAGCGCGTACCGTTTCGCCGGGAAGCGCGCCATCGCGGTCTTCGCGAACCGCACCAACTCGCGCCAGTCGCCCATGTCGAGCTCACCCTCGTCGGATAGCTTCGTGATGCGCCCTTTTTCGATGTGGTTCATCGTCGCGGGGCCGTCATACCGGTCGATCAGGGTGACGATGTCGAGCCGATCGCTGCTGCCGACCCGGGCCATCTCCTCCTGGTCGAGCACGCCGTATTCGTCGAGGTTGTTGTCGGCGTTGATGAACACCATGAAGGTCCAGTCCTTCTCGGTAGCCTGGGCCATACCCTGCGCCGCCCAGGCAAGAACGAACACCGCCATGAGAATCCGGGCAATCTGTTTCATCGCATCTCTCCCTCTTCGCAAAACGAACCGTATCCCGACATGATACCACGTCCGCTTTCATCCATGATCCAGCTTGGAATCGTCTTTTTCGCACTCTTGACTTTTTCATACCAGTAAGTTTAAATATCCAAACTTTCAAGTTCAGTATTTTTCTTTCCCCATTCCCGCTCCGGAGATGATCCATCATGGCGACGCCCCGGCAGAAACAGCGCAACGAGCGCATGCTTCACGCTGCGCTCGACGAGTTTTCGCGTCAGGGATACCATCAGGCGAGCGTCGACATGATCGCCCGCAAAGCGAACGTCAGCAAGGCAACCATCTACAGCCACTTCGGAACCAAGGAATCGCTGTTCCTGGCCGTGTTCGACCTCGTCTTGCGCACCACGCTCCGACCGCCCGCCATCGATCTGAATGTCATGTCTCTCGAGGACGGAGTCCGACAGGGAATCCGGCAGCTATTCACGCAGGTCGCCGACACACCCGAAGCCCGCTTTTTCTTCCAGTGCATGACCTCCGACGCGGGACTGCTGGATGAGGAACTTCGCAACCATCTCGCGAACAGGTTCATCGCGGCAAGCCTCGGCGAGATGAAGGAGCTCGAAAAAGCCCAGAAAGCCGGCCTGGTTTCGCCGCATTTTCATATCGAGCTCATCCATCACGCGCTCATCGGCATGGTTCTCCAGGCCTTTCGGTTCTGGTGGTCGCGCGAAAACGTTCTCTCCGCCGAGACTCTCGCCGACCAACTGTCGGACTTTTTCCTGTTCGGCCTGGCCGGCCAGCATCCCTCCCCAACGCCGTCGAAACAATCCTCCCACGAACGTTCCACGTCGAAAGCTCAGAGCAGAAGAGGCAAACACCCATGATCCTCCGTCCCCATTCCACCAGACTCTCCCGGCTCCTCGTCCCGACCTTGTCCCTGATGCTGTTCACCTGCGTGACGGGAATCGCGCAGACAGCCACCGAACCGGCAATCCCGGCTTCCTCGCCATCCGCGATCGAGACCCCGATCGGGTCGGCAACCACGGCGGACACGGTCGGCACCGCCCCGACCCTGGCCGAGTGTCTCGTGTCGGCCCTCGACACGAATCCCGGCGTCCTGTCGGCGGAGGATGAAACCCGGGCGTCGAAGCAGCGCCTGAACCGCGCGAACAGCAACCTCCTCCCCCGCCTCAAGGCCGAGGAGACGTTCACGAACTTCCGGCACACCTCCGAAATCATGGGCAGACCATTGGGGAAGGAACAACTTCAGCTGAAAGGCATCAAGCTCTCCCAGCCGATCTACACCGGTGGTGCGCTCGAAAACGGTGTCAATGCCGCACGAGCGGGCGTGAATATCCAGAAGCATGCCGAAACCCGGCGCCGCGAGGACATGGTCCGCTCGGTCGCCGAGGCCTGGTTCGGTCTTCTCAGCGCCCGTGCCATGGAGGAAGTGGCGTCGCAGGCCCTGTTCGACACGCTCGGCCACGAACGGCACGTGCAGAACATGCTCGAAGCCGGCGTCGCCGTTCGCGACGATCTGCTGAAAGTGCAGGTGTCGGTCCTCGAGCGCCGCGAGAACCTCGTGAAGGCCCGCAACGGCATCGACCTGGCGAAAGCACGCCTGGAGATGCTGACCGGCCTTCCGATCGAACCGACCGCGATCCCCGTTCCCGCGAACCCCGACACGACGCCGGAACTGAGCGAGGAGCACGCCGTCTCCCTCGCCACCCGCAGTCACCCCCTGCTTCGAGCCGCCCGCGAGGCGGTCCGCATCCAGGACTTCTCGGCGAAGGCCGCGAAAGGCGCCCTGCTGCCCAACGTCGCCCTCCAGTGGAACTGGAGTTCGGGCAACCAGTTCAATACGGCCCAGGACAACTGGGACGCCACCGTCTACGTCGGCCTGAACGTGTTCGACGCCGGCGAAACCCGCAGCAAGGTGCGGGAAGCGCGAGCCGCCAAAAGCAAGGCGACCCACGATCTCGAAGATCTCGAACGAAATATATTGCTCGCCATTCATCAGGCCTTTCTCCGCATCGAGGAGGCACGCGCGCGGCTCGAGCTGTCGACCCAGGCGGAAGCGCAAGCCGCCGAATCCCTGCGCCTCACCGAAGAGCGGTTCAAGGCCGGGGCCGTCACCTCGCAGCACCTGCTCGACGCCGAGTCCGCCCTCGTCTCGGCCCGCCAGCGCCGCGTCACCGCCGGCTTCGACCAGGCCCTCGCCCGCATCGCCCTCTGGCACGCCGCCGGCGGCCTCGAACACGCCCTTCTTCCCTTGAAATAGACGATCACACGTCCGCCCTTCCCGATGACCGACTCGCCAGGAGGCCCCATGACATCGATTTCCCAACGCCAGCGAAACATTAGTATACGCTTCGCTATCTTATTATTCGCATTTCTCCTGGGCGGGCTCCTTTCCGCCGAGCCGACGGGCGATCCGATCCCCGTGACGCTTCTGACACCCGCGATCGGTTCGGTCGAGTGGATCGAACGCACGACCGGCGAGCTGATCGCCCCCCAGCGCGCGACGCTTCAGCTCAAGACATCCGGCTTCGTCGACCGCGTGCTGGTCCGCGAGGGGGACCGGGTCCGCAAAGACCAGCCCCTCGCCGTTCTCGATCTCGAAGACGCGAACATCTCGCTCGACCAGGCGAAGACGGCTGTCACCTCGGTCGAATCCCAGGTCGCCGCGGCTTCGGCGGCCCTCGAAACCGCCCGCGTCGCGAAGCAACAGGCGCTGATCCGCCTCGAAACCGCAACCCGCGATTACGACCGCGCGAAGAGCCTCCGCGAGAAAGACACGATTCCCCAACAGCAGTTCGACCAGATTGAAGGCCAGTTCAAGCTCGCCCAGAACGGCGTCGAGGTGGCCGCCCGGCAGATCATGCAGGCCGAGGCGGCCCTGTCGGCGGCCAAAACCCTCGTCGCGACCGCGAACGTCGGCGTTCGCGCCGCCAGACGCCGGCTCGACAACTCGACACTCCTCGCGCCGTTCGACGGCCTGATCACGTCAAAATCGCTCATGGAGCACGAACCGAGCGACAAGCAGACCCTCACCCTCGTCGATGACTCGGAACTGGAGCTCCGCATCCGCCTTCCCGAGCGCGTTCTCCCCTTCCTCACGCTCGGGGCACGCGTGATCGTCCGCTCTCCGCTCGTGTCGGAACCGGTGATCACCAGCGTGAACACGATCATTCCCGCGATCGACCGCAAGACCCTGACGTTCGAAGCGATCGCCATCCTTCCCAATACCGACCACAGGCTGAGCCACGGCGGCTACGCCGACGTCGACACCGTCGTCCGCGAGAACCTCGGAACCCGCATCGTGCCGGCCGGCATCGTGAGAATCACGAGCGACGGCACCGGTGCGACCCAGGGCGCCGCCCGTTCCGGCTACGTCTTCACCGTCCGCGACGGGAAAGCCCAAAAAACCCCCGTGACAGTCGGTTTCTCGCGCGGCAACCGCATTTCCATCTTGTCGGGCCTCGCCAGCGACACGCCGATCGTCGACAGCGGCTTCGACCAGCTCGTCGATGGCGCACCGGTCACGGTCGGGAACGAGGCCGTCCGATGATTCTCGCCGACACCGCCATCCGCCGACCCGTCACCACGATCATGGCCTTTCTGGCCGTGGCGTTGTTCGGCGCGCTCTGCTATCGAGACCTCGGCGTCGACGAGTTCCCCGAGGTCGAGTTCCCCACCGTCACCGTCACCTGCGTCTATCGGGGCGCCAGCCCGGAAACGCTCGAATCGAAGGTCGTCGACAAGATCGAAGAGCAGATTGCCGCGCTCAGCGGCATCGAAAGCGTCAAATCCGTCTGCGCGGAAAACGTCGCCCGCGTCATCGCCGAGTTCAAGCTCGATCGCAGTATCGACGTCGCCGTCCAGGACGTCCGCGACAAGGTCGCCGGCATCCGCAGCGAGCTGCCCGAAGCGATGGAATCGCCCGTCATCGAGAAGTTCGACACCGGCGCCGTCCCGATCCTCGCCCTCACCATTTCGGGCCCCCTCTCGGTCGGCGAGTTGTCGAAATACGCCAAGGATGTCGTGAAAAACCGTCTGCAGAGCGTTTCCGGCGTCGGCGCCATCAAGGAGATGGGCGTCAGGGAACGCGAGATCAAGATCTGGATCGACAACGACCGGCTGAACGCCCACGGACTGACCGCCGCCGAGGTCGTCCAGGCCGTGCGATCGAAGAATATCGAGATTCCGGCCGGCAAGATCGAGGACGACCGCCGCGAGTTCGTCGTGAAAACGATGGGCGAACTCGCCGACGTCGAGTCCTTCAGGAGCCTCACGATCGCCACGATCGAAGGAACCCGCATCACCCTGGGCGAAGTGGCCCAGGTCGAAGATGCCATCGAGGATGAGCGGTCGGTGGGCCTGGTCGACGGCAGGCCGATCGTGGGCATGCAGATCCAGAAGCAGTCCGGAGCCAACGCCGTGAAAACGGCGCAGCTCGTCAAAAAGGCCATCGAAGAACTCAGCCAGAGCGCTCCCAAGGGCGTCAGCATCTCGATTCCCATGGATACGACCCCTTTCACGGAGGAATCGATTCACGCCACGATGGTCGACATCGTCGTCGGGGGTATCCTGGCCGTCCTGATCATCCTCGTGTTCCTTCGAAACCTGCGCTCGACGCTGATCTCCGCCCTGGCGATCCCGACCTCGCTGCTCGCGGCGTTCGTGATCATGCGTGTTCTCGGCCTGTCGCTGAACATGATGACGACGATGGCCCTCTCGCTGTCGATCGGTCTACTGATCGACGACGCGATCGTCGTCATCGAGAACATCTACCGGCACCTGCGCCTGGGAAAATCCGCCGATACGGCGGCCGGCGAAGCGACGGAGGAAATCGGCCTGGCCGTTACTGCAACGACGTTCTCGCTGGTCGCCGTGTTCCTGCCGGTCGCGCTGATGAGCGGCATCGTGGGGCGGTTCCTGTATCATTTCGGCATCACCGTCACCGCGACCGTGCTCGTCTCTCTCGTCGTCAGCTTCACTTTGACCCCCATGCTCGCGGCCCGTTACCTCGAGAGTGAAGAGCACGAGAACCGGGTGGCGAGATTCTTCGGACACATGCTCGATCTGCTCGACGAAGCCTACCGCCGCCTCCTCGGCCTCGTGTTGAGCCACCGTCCGCTCATCCTTGCCGCCGGCGCCGGCGTCATCGCGCTGATCGCCGCCCTCGCGGGCCAGTTGAACTTCGAGTTCAAGCCCCAGGTCGACAAGAATCTGTTCCTGGTGAATTTCCGCACACCCATCGGAACATCTCTCGAAGGCTCGAAACGCATCACGAAGCTGGTCGAATCACAAATCACGGCCCCGATCCGGCAGTATATCCTCACCTCGATGGCCACCGTGGCAACGGACCCTCTCGAAGACCCGACCAAATGCTCCATCACCGTCACCCTCATCCCGCGCGCCCGGCGGCCGGACGTTTCTCAGACCGTGCTGATGGATCAGGTCAGAAAAATAGTGAATACGATTCCAGGCATCGAACGCCGTTCCGTCGAGGAACACGATCCGATGGCCGCCGGCATGGGCATGGCCAACCAGCAGATCACCTACTCGCTGCTCGGCCCCGACATGACGGTACTCGGAGACCTGGCGGACAAGCTGTCTTCCTGGATGAAACAGGCCGGCGGCTTCGTCGATGTCGCCGACACGCGCGAGCCGGGAAAGCCGGAACTGCGCGTCCAGCTTCAGCGCGACCGCATGGAGCTGCTCGGCGTCAACGTCGGCGCGCTGGCAACGACGCTGAATCTCCTCGTCGGCGGCCAGCAGGCCGTTTCCCAGTTCAAGGAGGAAGGGAAACAGTATGACGTCAAGATGCGCCTGATGAAGGCGTTCCGGGAAAGCCCGGAGACGCTGCCGAACCTGATGGTGCGCACGATCGACGGGCAGCGCACCGTGCCTCTCGCGAACGTGACCGAACTTTCGGTCAGCCCAGGCGCCGCCACGATCAACCGGTTCAATCGGGCGCGTGAAGTCCGCATCGGCTGCAATCTCGAGGGAAAATCGCAGGGAACGGCGATGGGTGAGTTCGCCGCCGAGGCCGGGAAACTGTTCCCGCCGGGTTATCGCGGCCAGTTCCAGGGGCTTTCCAAGACCAGCGAGGAAACCGTCGGGAACATGGCGTTCGCCGCTATCATCGCAGCAATTCTTGTCTACATGCTTCTCGCCTCGCAGTTCGAGAATTTCCTGCACCCGCTCTCCATCATGACCTCGGTGCCGCTCGGCCTGGTCGGTGCGATCGGAGCCCTGATCCTGACGCAGGCGCGCGTCGACATCATGACCATGATCGGGTTTCTGATGCTGATGGGCCTCGTCGTGAAGAACGGCATCCTGCTCGTCGAGTTCATCAACCAGCAGCGGCGAAGCGGCATGAGCCGGCGCGAGGCCATCATGACCGCCGGGCCGATCCGCCTGCGGCCGATCCTCATGACCAGCGCCTGCATGATCGGCGGCATGATCCCGCCCGCCATCTCGACCGGGCCAGGCTCGGAGATGCGCGTCGGCATGGCGATCGCCGTCATCGGCGGCCTGATCACCTCGACGGCCCTGACCCTGCTGTTCGTGCCCGTCATCTACGAACTGCTCGAGGACATCTGCGCCTGGTTCGGTATCAAGGCCTTCGCCGAGGTCCCCCGGAATGAATGAACCGAACACGTCTTCCTCGGCTAACCGGACGCAGACAGCCTGGCGCGGGCTGCCGGCCGGGATCTGGGCGATGGGCTTCGCCTCGCTGTTCATGGATATGTCGTCGGAGCTGATCCACAGCCTTCTGCCGGCGTTCATGGTCACCACCCTCGGAGCCTCGATGGTCACGGTTGGCGTCATCGAGGGTATCGCCGAGGCTACCGCCTCGATCATGAAGGTGTTCTCCGGTGCTCTCAGCGATTATCTCGGGAAGCGCAAGTTCCTGATGGTGCTCGGATACAGCCTCGCCGCCTTCACCAAGCCGGTGTTCCCGCTCGCGAACGCCATCGGCTGGGTATTCGCAGCCCGGTTCATCGACCGTGTGGGGAAAGGCATCCGCGGCGCGCCCCGCGACGCCCTGGTCGCCGATATCACGCCACAGCCGCAGCGCGGCGCCGCCTATGGCCTCCGGCAGGCTCTCGACTCGGTCGGGGCGTTCCTCGGCCCTCTGCTCGCCGTTCTGTTGATGATGCGACTTTCCAACGATATCCGGACGGCCATGTGGATCGCGGTGATCCCGGCGTTCGTCTGCGTGGCACTGCTGGTCGTCTGGGTGCGCGAACCCGACCGATCGGCGGAACACACGCAGACACGGAATCCGTTCCGTCTCGCGGATGTCAGGCTGCTTCCCGCCTCCTACTGGTTCGTCGTCCTGCTCGGGGCGGTGATGACCCTCGCCCGGTTCAGCGAAGCGTTTCTGGTGCTGCGCGCCCAGGATGCCGGCCTCGCCCTGGGGCTCGCGCCGGTCGTGATGGTCGTGATGAACGTGTTCTATGCCGGTGCGGCCTGGCCTGCGGGCATCGCCGCCGATCGGTTCAGCCGGCGGTCCCTGCTGCTGCTCGGGCTGGGTTTTCTCATCGTCGCGGATCTCGTCCTCGCCGCCGCGGCATCACCGCTCGCCGTGCTGGCCGGGCTGTGGGGGCTTCATATGGCATTCACGCAGGGCCTGTTGTCGAAACTCGTCGCCGACACGGCTCCGGCAAAGCTGCTCGGCACGGCTTTCGGCCTCTTCAACCTGGTGAGCGGCCTCGCCCTGCTGCTGGCCAGCGTCATCGCCGGTTCTCTCTGGAACGCCATCGGGCCTTCGGCCACGTTTTTTGCCGGAGCCGTTTTCACGGCTATCGCCGCTACCGGCCTCGCCTTCGCCCCCCCTTCCCGGAAACCTGTGCCTTGACATCGTCTCCAAAATTCCCATCGTTTTCCGTAGAGGGCAGAGAGGAGATGAGAGGCCATGTTCAAATTCGAGTTGACCGAGGAGAATGTCGCCCTGCTGAAATCCCTGCTCACCAGAGAGATCGCCGACACCCGGGTCGAAATCTACCACTGCCGCAACGCGTCCGAGTTCCAGTCCTGCCTCAAAGCCCGTGAAACTGAGCTCCACGAGCTCCTCGAGCGTCTTATGAGGCTGTTCCCGACCTGATCGCCAACGTCTTGACGTCCCCGTTCCGATCGGAAGGTTCCCCGATACAACAAATGATCTGCAGAGGCCCATCGCAACTCCGGCATCACCTACCGGAGTTTTTTTGTTTTCCGGGGAAAAAAAAGCCCAGGTGAGCCCCCGTCCCACTCTCACGCCCTCGGAAGGCTCTGCCGGTTCAGCCGGGCCATCTCATCGGCATGACCGGCCAGTCCCAGCCTCCGAATCTGCAGGATGCAGGCACGTCGATCCGAGCGGAGGAAAAACCGATCCCTCTCGATATGAGGTTGTGGGATACCACCGCCTGGCAGGAAATTCGTTCCCCGGGAATAGCGAAGATTCCCTGGATATGGTTTATTGGGAACATGAAGAATCAGATTTCCCCCGAAAAACTCCGTGAACGCCGGTTTCCCCGGGAAGAAGACCTGCGCGGCCCGTTCCTGCGCGACCAGACTGCGATCATCCACTCGCTGCCGTTCCGGCGGCTCAAGCACAAGACCCAGGTGTTCTCGGCCCCCGAGAATGATCATATCTGCACCCGTATGGAACACGTGATGCACGTGGCGACGATCGCCGTCTCGATCGTGCGCGGCCTCAACCGGCTCGGCTGGGAGTTGAACGAAGAGGCGGCCTTCGCGATCGGCATCGGCCACGACCTGGGCCACCCGCCATTCGGACATGTCGGAGAACATGCCCTGGATGCGATCCTGAAACAGTACGGCGCGGCGTTCATGCATGAGATCAACGGATTGCGGGTCGTCGACATGCTCGCGAACGACGGTCGGGGCCTCAATCTTACCTTCGCCGTACGGGACGGCATCGTCTGCCACAACGGCGAGAAGTTCGAACCCAGCCTCGTCCCTGCCGAAACGGCAAATATACCAGACGATATTCATGACCGGAACGCCCGTCCGTCGACCTGGGAAGGCTGCATCGTGAGGTTCTCGGACAAGATCGCCTATCTGGGTCGAGATATAGAAGACGGCATAGATGCCGGTCTGATCTCGGAGAAAGACGTCCCAGAGCTGGTCAGGAGGGAACTCGGCAGCCGCAACGGCGAGATCATCAACACGCTCGTGGTCGACCTGATCGCCTCTTCCAGCGACAGCGGCGCGATCCGGTTCTCCCCCGAACGATTCGCCATCATCAACGAACTGCGCCGGTTCAACTATGAACGGATCTACTTCCATTCGCGGCTTCAGGACTACGGCCGATATATTTCCGAGATCGTGCGCCGCCTCTTTGCGCATCTCCACGAACTGGCCGTGCGCCTGCAGAAGGAGCCCGAAGCATACCGGTCCTGGACGCTTCCGCTGGACAAGGCGTTCGGCGAGTATCTCGTCCGCATGGAAAGCGCCTATAGACGCGAAAATGCTGGCCCGGAGCGGAAAGCAGCCGACTATCTCTCCGGCATGACCGACGAGTTCGCGCTCTCCTGCATCCGTCAGATCACCTTCCCGCCCCCGATCTGCTGATCAGAAGCGTTTCCGGCTAGCGCACCGGGGCGGAAGCGACCAGGCCCGCGGCGGAGACGGCTTCGAGGACCTCGGCGGCGGCGGCATCCGAAATGCTCGCGACGTCGGAGCGGCCGACCGTGTATTTCTGCATGCGCGCGATCACCCGTTCCCAGGATTCCCGGGTGCGGGACTTCTCGTTCGTGGTCCGCTGCCGGTCGTGGCACCCGATACAGTACCGGTCGATCGCATCGACCGTTGATGCCGCCATGGCTGACTGTGTCGGCGGAACCGGTGCCGCCGCCGTCGCGAGAACCGCTGCAAGCGCCCCGCGGGTTTCCTCCCGGTCGCAGGCTCCGGCCCAGGCCATGGGCTCGACGATCGCGATCCACCGGGGGATGGCTCGCCGGCCGAGCCCCTCGACGGCCGTGTCGCGATCATGGCAGGAAATGCAGATCCGGTTGAATGCCGCCTGATCGGGGCGTTCGACGACCTCAGACGGCGTCAGAGACTGCCAGGCCCGGGCGCACTGGGCATACGGAACGATCATGCCGAACGCCACGAGCGGAAACAAGATGGTCAGAGCATATCCGATTGCGATCATGCGCTTGGGGGAGAACAGGATGTTTCGGCGCGAAAGGAATTTGGCTGCGAACAACAAAAACGTCACGGCCCCAACCACAAGGTGCACGCGAGACGGGGACCGCAGCGGAACCTGATAATGGACGGCCCGTGCAATCATGCCCGCCAGAAGCAACAGCGCGGGAATGGCTGCCAGCCTCCCGCCCCAGCGATGAAGAGGACTCGCAGGCCGCCACCATTTGATCATCCCGAGACAAACGGCGCTGCATCCGAGGATTCCGCCCAGCCAGACGCCCAGCGTTGGTTCCATTCTTCCGCCTCTTTTCGTGTGTTGATGGATGAACCCGACAGGTCCGGTTCAAAAATGAACGGCGTGGAATGCCGAAGCCGTTCCACGCCGTTCCGGGTGAACGAGATCAGTCGACCTTTTCGAACTTTTCCTTCGGGGAAAGGCAGACAGGGCATTTATCCGTAGGCGAAACATTGGTGGTGTAGCCGCAGACCATGCAGACGAAAAACTCTTTCTTGGCAGCCTTGGAGGCATCGAGATTCGCGAGGGCATCGGCATACATCGAGGCATGATCGCCTTCGACCTTGCCTGCGCCGCCGAACAGGATGACGGCCATGTCCTGCTTCTCTGCTTCAGCCGCGGCCTTGAACTCGGGATACATGGTCTCGTTTTCATGCTTTTCACCAGCCATCGCCGCTTCGAGATTCTCTTTCGTCGATTTCACGACGGGCGTCTCGAGCTTGGGCTCGGCCTTGCCACCCTGCTTCTCGATCTCGGTCTTGAGGTTGGCCGCATGGACGCCTTCGGCCTTCGCAGCAGCGCGGAACAGACTGCCGACAGCGAGAAATCCCTCTTCGTCAGCCTTCTTCGCGAACTCGGCATACTTCGCCTGCGCATTGGACTCGCCATTGAACGCGGTCAACATGTTTTCCAGCGTTTTGCCGGGTACAGGAACCGCATCGGGAGCCAAGGAAGCGACGGCAGGCTCCTGTACGGCAGCGGGGGCCACGGGAGCGGCATCCTGCGCAAAAGCGAACCCACACAGCACCAGAGAGATGAGAATAACGGAAACTATTGTACGAATCATTGTTTCCTCCTCAAAAGATGTCAGATCTTGTATGGGGGACGATATCCCCTCCCCTCCCACCGTGTCAAGGGATCCCCGTTGGGAACCCCCAGCTCCGCCTTCCCCTTGGTCGCCATCGCCGGCACTCTCCCTGCACACTCGGGGAAATTCTGTGCCGCGAGCTCTTGCAGCCATCCGCAGATTTGACGAGGTTCACCTCCGGAATACCCCGCGATCCTCGCTCCGATGCCCCTCAAAGCCCCGTCTCCACCCGGCAGGAAAATTCCCATTGACACCTTCAGCTTATTCTAGTATTCTAATACCACAATAAAACAAAGGATGCGCGGAATGGCTGAAATCGTGAAATTCTCGGATGCGGTGGTTCTGGGATTCCATGCGATGATCGATCTTGCCGAACATCCCGGGCATGAAGTCCCTCTTCATGATATCGCCGTTCGGCTGCGGGTTTCGGAAGCGCATCTTTCGAAAGTTCTCCAGCGCCTCCGCAAGGTCGGCCTCGTCCAGGCCAGCCGGGGGCCGAGCGGCGGATATCGGCTCGCCCACCCCCCCGCCGGGATCACCTTCGCATGTATATTTGAAGCTATTGATGGTCCCATCCAGCCCCAATTCTGTCTCTTCGGCACTCCCGTCTGCACGAATCCCTCGTGCTGGATGGGAAGTTTCATCGGACAGATCAATCAGCAGGTCAAGAACTTCCTCGAACAGACCACGCTCGCCGACCTTCCGATCCGGGGCTTTCACCCTCTCGGCCAGCATGCCGCCTGACGTCAGCAAAGGAGCGACACCATGAAACGCAAGATCATCAGGATCGACGAGTCGAAGTGCAACGGCTGCGGCCTCTGCATTCCCGGATGTCACGAAGGCGCCCTCCAGATCGTCGACGGAAAGGCCAAGCTCGTGGCCGACGTGTACTGTGACGGTCTCGGAGCCTGTCTCGGCGAGTGTCCCCAGGGGGCTCTCACGATCGAGGAGCGTGAGGCGGTCGAGTTCGACCAGACGGTTGTCGACCAGCGGCTGACGGCTCTCAAAGCCCAGAAGGCCGGCGGATGTCCCTCCCAGGCGCACGGTCATGCCCACGGCGGCGGCTGCCCGGGAAGCGCCCTTCGACAGATGCAGCGCCCGGCGCCGTCTGTTCCGGCCGATGCGGCGAGCGGTTCGATCCAGTCCCAGCTCGGTCAATGGCCCGTCCAGTTGATGCTCGTCCCTCCCGCGGCCCCCTTCCTGCAAGAGGCCGACATTCTCCTCTGCGCGGACTGCGCCCCGTTTGCCCTGCCCGACTTCCATACGCGGTATCTGGCCGGCAGGGCGGTTCTCGTCGGCTGCCCCAAGCTCGACGACAGCGATCATTACCTGAACAAGCTGATCGAGATGTTCAAAACTTCACGACCGAAGCGTGTCACCGTGCTGCGCATGGAAGTCCCCTGCTGCGGCGGGCTGGCCTGGCTGGCCGAAGAGGCCCGCCGCGCCTCGGAACTTGACTTCCCGCTGGAAATCCATACCATAGGAATACAAGGGGGCGTCATCAGCAAAAAGGACGCCTGACGAGAGAGATCCGGTATTCCCAACCATCACCCCGTTACGAGCGCGCGGCATCTGGCTGGGCGTTGAGGCCGACCGCAAATATTTTACCATATATTTCAGGAGGAATCGATCATGGGTATGTTCTGCTATCAGTGTGAACAGACGGCGCAGGGCAAGGGTTGTACGATGGCCGGCGTGTGCGGCAAGGATGCCACCACGGCCTCCCTGCAGGATCTCCTGCTCGAAGTGACCAAGGGCATCGCGATGTATGCGCACCGGGCCCGCACGCTGGGAGCGGTCGACGCCACGATCGACCGGAAGGTCGTCGAGAACCTGTTCACCACCGTCACGAACGTGAATTTCGATCCCGACCGCCTTTCCGGCCTCATCCACGCCGCCGTCGAGAAGCGCGCCGCCGCCCGCAAGCTGTATGAAGCTGCCTGCGCCAAGGCCGGCAAACAGCCCGAAACGCTGAGCGGCCCCGCCGCCGTCGCTCCCGCTTCCGACATCCCCGGCATGGTCGCCCAGGGCGCCCAGGTCGGCATCGAACATCGCAAGAAGCTGTTCGGCGAAGATATCACCGGCCTGATGGAACTCCTGACCTACGGTCTGAAGGGCATGGCCGCCTACGCCGACCACGCGCTCGTGCTCGGCAAGGAAGACGCGGCCGTGAACGCGTTCTTCCTCGATGCGCTGGATCTGCTGACCCACGAGAAGCAGACCGTCGACGAGCTGTTCACCTACAACATGAAGGCCGGCGAAGTGAACCTGAAGATCATGGGTCTGCTGGATGCCGCCAACACCGAGACCTACGGCCATCCCGAGCCGACCAGCATGCGCATCACCCCCGTGAAGGGCAAGTGCATCCTCGTCTCCGGCCATGACCTGAAAGACCTCTACGCGCTGCTCGAGCAGACCGAGGGCAAGGGCATCAACATCTACACCCACGGCGAGATGCTTCCCTGCAACGCGTATCCGAAGCTGAAGAAGTTCAAGCACCTCGTCGGCAACTACGGCGGCGCCTGGCAGGATCAGGCCAAGGAGTTCGACGCCTTCCCCGGCGCGATCCTGATGACCACGAACTGCATCCAGAAGCCGCGCGACACCTACAAGGGCCGCATCTTCACCTGCGGGCTGGTCGCCTGGCCAGGCGTGAAGCACATCTCCGACCGCAACTTCGCCCCGGTCATCGAGGCCGCCCTCGCCGCCCCCGGCTTCACCGCCGACGAGCCCGAGAAGCGGATCATGATGGGCTTCGCCCGCAACGCCGTGCTCGGCGTGGCCGACAAGGTCATCGACGCCGTGAAAGCCGGCGCCATCAAGCACTTCTTCCTGATCGGCGGCTGCGACGGCGCGAAGAGCGGCCGCAACTACTACACCGACTTCGCCCAGGCCGTTCCGAACGACTGCGTGATCCTGACCCTCGCCTGCGGCAAGTTCCGGTTCAACAAGCTGGAATACGGCACCATCGGCGGCATTCCGCGCCTGCTCGACATGGGCCAGTGCAACGACGCCTACTCGGCCATCCAGGTCGCCGTGGCGCTCTCGAAGGCGTTCAATACCGACGTGAACAGCCTGCCGCTCTCGATGGTACTCTCCTGGTACGAGCAGAAGGCCGTCTGCATCCTGCTCACCCTGCTCTCGCTGGGCATCAAGAACATCCGCCTCGGGCCGACGCTGCCGGCGTTCGTCACCCCGGCCGTCCTCAAGGTGCTCGTCGAGAAGTTCAGCATCATGCCCACCACCACCGCAGAGGCCGACCTCAAGGCCATTCTGCCCAACGCCCAGATCAAGATCGCGGCGGCCAACGCCTGATCCCATGATCTCCAGCGGCCGGCCCCCCGGGGCCGGCCGTTTTCTCTGCCCGGGAACTATATACCCATGACAATAGATAACCCTGTCCAGCTTCACGCATGCAGAGGCGCAACCTCCACCTGTCCGAACGCCCTGGTCGGCACGGGCGAACTGCTCGCCGGCATCGACACGGTGCTCGCAGCGTTCGACGCCCGCTCGGCCGACACACCCGCAGCTCCGGCCGGCCATGCGCATCTGCGATTCACGATCGGGATCGCCGCCTGTCCGAATGCCTGCTCCCGGCCCCAGATCATGGATGTCGGCTTCATCAGAGCCGAGTATCCCGCCTTCGAGGCCGAACGCTGCACCGGCTGCGGGGCCTGCGTGCGAGCCTGTCGCGAAGGCTGCCTCTCGATCGAAGGGAAGCGCCTTTCGTTCAGCCCCGCCTCGTGCGTCGGGTGCGGGGACTGCCGACGGGCCTGCCCGGTGAACGCGATCACCCGGGCCAGAACGGGATTCCGCGTCCTGGTTGGCGGGCGGCTCGGCCGCCATCCGCGACTCGCGACGGAGCTGCCGGGCATCTGCACGACAGAGCTGGCGTGTGATCACCTTTCGGCCTGTCTCAATGCGGTGCACACCGCCGCCCGCCCCGGAGTCCGGCTGGCCACTCTTCTGGAGGCCGGAAATCCGGCTCTCCGGCGACGGCTCGGCCTGTGAGCCGACTCTTCCGGGGAAAGGCCCCGGCCGCCGTGTTCATCGGCATCACCGGGCTTCTCTCCTTCGCCGCCTGGAAAGCCCGGATTCCGCTCCTGCTGGCCGACCGGTTCCTGCCCGGCGCCGGCATCCTCGAGATCCTCCTCCTTGCATCCTACGGCACCTGGATCCATAGCCTTCTCCAGGATCCCCGGCGGGCCCCCGCCATCCGCGGCCGGATCTGGGGACTGTTTTCGGCCGTGTTTTTCGCGCAACTGGCGCTGGGCCTTGCGGGCTTCGAGCGGTTTCTGATGACCGGCGCGCTCCATCTTCCCGTGCCCGCCCTGATCGTCGGCGGCCCCCTGTATCGCGGGGAAGGACTGTTCATGCCGATTCTCTACGGCACGACCCTGCTGCTGGCCGGAAGCGCCTGGTGCAGCCATCTCTGCTATATCGGCGCCTGGGACCACGCCTGCGCAGGCTCGAACAACGCTACCCGCAGAGAGTATCCGGCTGCGGCCCCGTGGTTCCGCCTGATCACGCTCACTGCAACCGTCGGCCTCGCGCTCGGCCTGCGCTGGATCGGCGCCGCACGGGAAACCGCTTTCGCGGCCGCAGTGACATTCAGCCTTGGGGGTATCGCCGTGATGCTCGTTCTCTCACGCCGCATGGGACGGATGATGCACTGCACCGCCTACTGCCCGATCGGCCTGCTCAGTACTGTTCTCGGCCGACTGAATCCGTTCCGGATCCGCATCGCACCCACCTGTGACGCCTGCGGTGCGTGTTCCCGGAGTTGCCGATACGGAGCGCTCGACCCCGAACACCTCCGCCGGCAGGATCCCGGCCAGACCTGCACATTGTGCGGGGACTGTCTCGCCGCATGCGCCCGGGGCAACCTGGGCTATGCGTTTCCGGGCCTCGACCGGGAGAGGGCGCGGAGCCTGTTCCTCGTGATCGTCGTCATCCTTCACACCGTTTTTCTCGGCGTGGCCCGCATCTGACCGGTATTTACCGGCAGGAGGCAGGCGGGGCGGAGTGACTCACGACATGGTGCAGGACGCCGGTCCGGCCAGCCGCGGGCTCGAAAGCGCCCGCCGAGCGGATCGCCGCCAGCAGCGCCGCGACCAGGATGACCCAGCCGATGACACCAACCAGCAGGGAACGGCGGACACGGTCATTCGCGAACGGATACCGGCGCATCATGGTCATGGATCCCTCACTTCCCCGATTACACGGGCATTCAACGGCATTCCGACCGCACCCCGGATAGCCCGGCTGCGATCGCCACCGTTCGTACGCAACTTCCGTTCCAGGTTCGATCATCGGTGAAAATCCGCCTGGATAGCCAAGAACCGAGACGATGGTCCGGAAAAGCCGTCATTTTTTTGACACCCGCCCGATGAAAATCGATCAGGCCCGGCAAGAAGCCTTGGATCGGTGTCTTCGGAGACCCCGCATATCGCTATTTTCATCCATATATGATACTGTGCCTGGGCAGACATTTCTCGAACTGCCACCCATCTTCCCATCGAGCCGATCGTGACCCAGCGCATCTATGCCGTTCCCATTTCCCCATTCCTCCCATCCCGTTCCCTTCTTCTATCCAGCTTTCTGTTCCTTTTCCTTGTCATGACTCCAGCCCTGCCTGGAGCCGACACGGAGTATTGGCATGAATCCATTTTTGCGTTCGATCTCGACGAAGGCGCCTCGATGGAAATCGGCTTCGAGCAGCAGTTCGTCGATCAATGCTCGAAGTTCGCGCTGTATAATTTCACCCTCGAACCCTCTTTCAGACTGGACGCCAGGTCCTCGATGGGCTTCGGCTTCCGTCATGAGCGCGAGAAGGAAGACGGCATCTGGACGACGGAAGACCGGTATTGGCTCCATTATGCCTCCAAGCACCGCGCGGGGAAATGGACCTTCAAATTCAGACCCCTGCTCGAGTATCGAAATCTCGCCGAGCGCGATGCCTGGCTACTGCGCCCGAAGCTGTTCATCCAGCACCCCGCCCGGATTGGCAAGAAAGCGGTGAAGTTCTCCATCGTCGGTGATCCCTACTACGCATTCTACGCAGGAGCCGTCCGCCAGAAGCGGATTTCCGCGGGCATCACCTTCGATCTCGCCAGAAAGACCGAATGCTCGCTCTACTATCTGCGCAAGCTGAAATGGTCCGGCGACGACTGGAAGACCACGCATGTGATCGGCTCCGAGCTCGTATTTTCCTACTGACACAGGCGGCCGGGCTGCATCTGGATCGCAGCGGTGTCGCTCCACCGGGTTCGTATTCGGTGCAGTATCTCCGGGAAAACCGGGACTCGCCAATTTGGGAAAAATCGCGTAGCATGGAGGGAAACCTTCTCATCGAATGGAGGCAGGGAAAGAATGTATAAAAATAAATATATTTCGCTCATCGCCGTTTTGTTTCTCGTGTTCAGCAGCTTCGGCGCCGCTCTCGATGCGCGGGACTGGAACCGGGATCCGGCATGCGTCATGGTTCCCTTCGCACCGAAGGTGATCGCGGTCGGGGACATCCATGGCGCGTTCAAGCAGTTCGCGGACACGCTCGAAACGGTCGGAATGGCGAAGCGCGTCACTCCGGATGGATTCGAGATGACCTGGACCGGCGGAAAAGACGTCCTGGTCTTCACGGGTGACCTGACGGACCGCGGCGAGAACACGAAGCAGGTCTACGATGCCGTCATGAGCCTCGAGAAGCAGGCCGACGCCGCCGGCGGCCACGTGTTCCCGATGTTCGGCAACCACGAGGCGCTGCTGCTCAACGGCACCGTCGAGAAGTGGGCCAAGACCCTGACCTCGCACAAGCAGAAGTGGTATCAGAACACGCTCGACTCGTTCACCAAAGCCGGCCTTGATTTCCATCAGGCCATCTCCCCGGAGGGCACCTACGGCTCCTGGATCCGCCGCCGGCCGCTGTTCGCGGTCATCAACGGGTATATGTTCGTTCACGGCGGGCTGCAGGCCGAACCCCAGGGCCTCACCGCGATCGCGACCCGGTTCCGGATCGACATGGAGAAAGGCGACTTCAACGCCGGCATCTTCATGGATGAGAAGGGCCCCCTCTGGAACCGCGACTGGTGGAACGACGCCACGCTGATCGAACGCAGTCTCCAGATCATGGGCATCCGGGGCGTGGTGTTCGGTCACACCGTCGGCGCCATGGGCACCGAGGGCGAGATCAATGTGAAGAATAACGAGCTGATCGGCATCGACATCGGCATGTGCCCCGCCTACGGAAAGAGCCAGGGCGGCGCCCTGGTGATGACCGCGACCTCCGACGGCGGCATCGCGGCCGAAGCGATCTATACCGACAGGCCTTCCGTAAAGCTGTTCTCGATCGCCGGAACCGGCCGCCGCGCCCCGCGCCCCGGATCCCGCCCCCAGCGCCGGCCCGTTCTCGTTCCCGCGAACGAGCAGCTCCCACGCACCGGCACGGACAACTGACCGGTTTATCCCCGTTTCCACCCCGGCCCCGCCAAACGGCGGGGCTTTTTCATTCTCCCGGTTGCCTGTGGTATCATGAACGGGTGAGAGCCTCCGAGGGCTGCCCTCTGGCTGCGGCCTGGCCCCGGAGGGTATGCAGCGCATGGGCGCCGCTCCCAGAACGAGACAAGAGACGGGAGGCCTGAATGGCGAACGCCATGGAAACGAAGAAGACAATCCTGGTCGTCGACGATATTCCGGACAACATCGAAGTGCTTCGCGGGATTCTCTCCCGCAGTTACCGCATCAAAGTGGCGACCTCCGGCGCAAAAGCCCTGTCGATCGCAACCGGAGACGATCCGCCCGACCTGATTCTTCTGGACATCATGATGCCCGGCATGGACGGCTACGAGGTCTGCGCACATCTGAAAGCCCACGACAGGACGCGGAACATCCCGGTCATCTTCGTCACGGCAAAGGACGAGGTCGTTGACGAGGAGAAAGGCTTCATGACCGGAGCGGTTGACTATATAGCAAAACCTATTATTCCTCGCATCACCGAAGCCCGGGTCGCCACGCATCTCGCCCTCCGCCAGGCGATGCGCGACCTCGAGCGCCAGAACGATATCCTGACCGAAAACGCCAGGCTCCGGGACCAGGTCGACCGGATCATGCGGCACGATCTGAAAGCCCCTCTGACCGCCTTCATCGGGATACCATCCCTCCTGAAAACCCGCAGCGACCTTCCCCCGGATGTCCTGGAGGCCGTTGGAATGATGGAGAAATCCGGCCGACGAATGCACGAGATGATCAACAAATCCCTGGACCTGTTCCGGCTGGAATCGGGCACCTACGACCTTCACCCGGTCCCGGTGGATCTGTTGAAAATCTCCCGCCAGATCCGCTTCGAGTTGAGCGAGCTCCTGATCGCCAAATCGGCAGGGATCCGATTCATGGCGAACGGGGCGGGGGCGGAAGAATACGGCAGCTTCCTGCTTCCGGGGGATGAAACGCTCTGTTACTCGATGCTGGCGAATCTCGTCAAGAACGCTGCCGAAGCATGTCCCGTCGGGGGGAGCGTCACGGTCGCATTCGACGAGAAGCCGATTCCCCGTGTTTCCATTCATAATCCGGGGGTCATTCCCATCGAAATCCGGGAGACGTTCCTGCAGAAATACGCCACCCACGGCAAGGCGGGAGGAACGGGCCTTGGCTGTTACTCGGCCCGACTCATGGCCGGAGCAATGGGCGGGGTGATGAAGTTCACCACTGACGAGGCTTCGGGAACGACGATCATCATCGAATTCTCCGGCACCAGCCCCCGCGACCGGCATCAGCGGGGCATGGACGAGCTGAGCGTTCTCCTCATCGACAGCAACGACATGGTCCTGTTCACCATCCGGCAGCTCCTGCGCAGCCTGGGGCTGCACCGCATCCTGCAAGCCAGGGATGCCGCCGAGGCCAGGGCCGCCCTGCTCAACAACCCGCCGGTCCAGCTCATCATCTGCGACTGGCTCATCCCCGGCATCAGAGGCGAGGAGTTCATCGCCTGGGTCCGGTCCGCGCCCAACTACGGGGAGCTTCCCATCATCGTGATGGCATCCGATGTCCGCCGGGTCGAGGAAAAGATTCCGACGCGGCCGGGCATTCAGGAAATCGTCATGAAGCCGCTCTCGACTGACATCATGAAGAGCAGGATCGAGTCCCTCCTCGACCGGATGAAGGATCTCACCTGAGCAGGAGAGGATCGCCATGGACAGACAGCCTGGAAAACTGAAAATCCTCGTCGTGGACGACGACGAGCCATCCCGACTGATCATCACGACCCTGGCGGCAAGGGAAGGGCACGAGGTGTTCGAAGCCGGGACCGGAGCCGCGGGGTTGAAGCTTTTTGATATTATTCAACCTGATATTGTATTTTCAGATATTTCCATGCCGGTCATGGATGGTCTTCAGATGCTGGAGCGTATCCGGGAACGCTCCCACACGGCCGTGGTCATCATGACGACGGCGTTCGGAGCCGCCGAATTCACCCTGAAAGCCCTGCGGCTCCGGGCCAACGATTATCTCGTGAAGCCGATCGCGCTCGGGGACATCACGTCTGCGCTCCGGAAATACGCGGATGTGATCGCCTCCCGCTCGGAGGAGCGGGAGGTGCTCGCCTGATTCTCCAGCGGCAGTTGCAGATGCAGGTTGGCAACGTTCCGGAGATCGTCGGAAAAGTCGCCGATCGCCTGATGCAGGAAACCGAGGGCAGGATTCGTCCGGCAGAGCGTCTCGGCATCCGTCTCGGCCTGATCGAAATCATTCGCAACGCCATAGAACACGGCAATCTCGGCATCACGTATGACGAGAAAACAGCGGCGCTCGACGGCGACCCCTCTGCCTTCGAACGGCTGATTTCCGAACGCATGGCCGATCCGTCACGCAAGGAGCGGCACGTCGACATCCGCTTTCAGATGGACGGCGCACAGTGTGAATGGATCATCTCCGACGAGGGGGCGGGATTCGACTGGCAGAGCGTGCCCGACCCGAACGATCCGGCAAATCTCCTTTCCACGCACGGCCGGGGAATCCTGCTGACCCGCCTGAACTTCGATGCCGTTTCCTACTTCGGACGGGGGAACCAGGTGTCTCTCCGCAAGAGCCTCCCCGCGACCTGAATCAGGGAACGCTTCTCCGAGCCTTGAGCAGGCCGTCGAGAACCCCCAGGGCCTTGTCGAAATCGTAGGAACGGATGGCATCGGCCAGCTCGGGGAATCCCTGCGGAAACGCCGCGCGGAGGAGGCCATTCGTCTCGTCGATGAGACTGCACGCCATCGCGTCGGAATCCTCGAGCAGGCGCCGCAAGCGGTCGCATGTTTCGGTGAGGGCCGATTCATCCGCGGGTCCGACAGGCTCTGGCCGATCCCCCGGCTCCTCCCGGATCTTCTCCAGCTCTTTCTCCACACGGAAGAGTTCGGCCACGACGTCCTCGAGCAGCGCATCGATCGTTTCCGGCGCAGCCCCGGCCCCGCATGCCCGTTCCAGCTTCGCGGCACGATCCTGGACGCCGGATGCGCCGATATTGGCCGCGGTCCCCTTCAGCGTGTGGGCACAGCGGACAGCCGCCACCGAACCATCTTCCTTCCAGGCCTGGCAGAATTGTGTCCGGAACTGCCTGTTCGACTCCCGGAATCTCATCAATAATGATCGGTATACTTTGGCATTCCCCATGACCGTCGCGAGGCCGCGGCGCACATCGATTCCGGAAAGGGGCGGGAACCCCGTCTCGGACGAAGCCACCGCCGGAGCCGGCACGGCAACCCGGGTTCCGGGGGTGATCCATCGTGCCATCACGGCGAACATCGCCTGAACCATCAGCGGCTTGGCAATATGATCGTTCATCCCCGCCGCCAGCACCTTTTCCCGGTCGCCGACCATGGCGTTGGCGGTCATGGCGATGATCGGGATCTCCCGGAATGCCGGCATCTTCCTGATTTCCCGGGTTGCCTCATACCCGTCCATCACCGGCATCTGACAGTCCATCAGGATGCCGTCGAACCGGCCGTCCCTCGCCAGGATATCGAGGGCTTCGCGGCCCGTTCCGGCGACGACCGAACTCATTCCGGACTGACGAAGCAGCTCCACGGCAAGTTCCTGGTTCATCACGTTGTCTTCAACCAGCAGAATCCTGGCCCCGCCAAGCTTCGCCATATTGTTCGTGAGGGTTTCGCTCCAATCCTTCGACCGGGGCTCGACGGTCGCTGGGCGGCGCCCCATCAGCTCCCCAATCGAGTTCAGCAGGACCGAAGGCGTCACCGGCTTGCTCATGATCTTGAGGGCAGGAACCCCCACCCGCTCGGCATCCGTGCGAACGTCGTCCCGCCCGTAGGACGTCACCATGATCACGACCGGCGCCTTGTCGAGATGCGAGGTTCGGATCCGATGCGCGCACTCGACGCCGTTCATGCCGGGCATCATCCAATCCATCAGGATGAGATCATACGACCGTCGCTGTTCCGCCAGACGCTCGATCATCTCGATCGCGCGAAACCCGTTCTCGGCGGCATCGACGCGAAGATGCAGGCCGGAGGCGATCGTCGACAGAATCTCCCGGGCGTTCGCATTGTCGTCCACGACGAGCACATGCAGCCCCGCCAGCTCATCAGCCGTGAAGGCGGTCCGGCGACGCTGGTTCGTCTGGGTTCCCATTCGCACGGTGAAATGGAACGTCGATCCCCTGCCCGGCTCGCTTTCCACCCAGATGCGGCCGCCCATCAGCTCGACGAAATGCTTGGAAATCGCCAGGCCAAGCCCGGATCCGCCGTATTTCCGCGTCGTCGAGACGTCGGCCTGGTTGAACGATTGGAACAGGTTCGCCTGCTGCTCCGGCGTCATCCCGATCCCGGTATCCTTCACCCAGAAATGGAACTCCGCGGAAGTCTCGTCGATCGGCCTGGAATCAACGCCGATGATGATTTCCCCCCGCTCGGTGAATTTCACGGCATTATTGCCGAGGTTGAGCAGCACCTGGCCCAGGCGCAGAGGGTCGCCCACGAGGCCGTTCGGGACATCCGGGCATGGCTTGAACAGGAACTCGATCCCCTTCCCTTCCGCCTTCAGATCTATAAGACTTGCGATATTATCAAACACGTCGTCGAGCCAGAAGTCGGTTTTCTCGAGAGCGAGCTTTCCGGCCTCGATCTTCGAAAAATCGAGAATGTCGTTGATGATGCCCATCAGGTTCTCGGCGGCACGATGCACCTTCTCGATATAATTGCGCTGCTGGGCGTCCAGATTGGTCTGCAGGGCGAGCCGCGACATGCCGAGGATTGCGTTCATCGGGGTCCGGATCTCGTGGGACATGTTGGCAAGAAAACTCGATTTTGCCCTGGTGGCCGACTCGGCCATCTCCTTGGCGGCTGACAGGGCCGACTCGACCTGCTTCTGCGGATCGAGATCCATGTGGATTCCCACCATCCGGCGCCCCTGGCCGTTTGCATCCCGCTCGACGCACCGGGCGATGTTGAGAATCCATTTCCAGGCACCGCTTTTGGTCTTCATGCGCAGCTCACAGCGGTATTCCGGAGTCTTCCCGGCCAGATGATCGCGGCCCATCTGCCAGACCCGCTCGAAATCATCCGGGTGGACAAGCGCTTCCCAGCGTTTCGAGCTTTTGCCGCTGAGCGCCTCGAGTTCACGCGAGGTATACCCGAGCATTTCCGCCCAGATCTCGTTGGTGATCATTTCCTCCGCATCGACCCGCCAGTCCCAGAGGCCCAGCCGGGCCCCCTGCAGCGCAAGATCGAGCCGTTCGCGGCTTTCGCTCAGATCCCGCTGCGCTATCACCTGATCGGTGACATCCTGGCTCACCCCAAACAAATCCGTCGGCTGGCCATGGGCATTCTTCGTCAGGTATCCCAGGGCGTGTATCCAGATGATCCTGCCATCGACCGGGCGTTTGTAGGCGTAGACGATATCGAATTTCGGATAACGCCCCTCGATCACCCCGTGGAACATCTCTCGCGTTTTCCGGGCCAGCTCCGGATCGGCAGCTTCGAGATTGGCGAGCCATTCCCGTTCGAGATGGTACCGCAGCCCCGGCTTCGGGAAGTCACCATAGATTTTCACCACCTGCTCCGAAGCATTACAGTATCCCGAGCCATCCAGGGGAATGTGCCAGTATCCCGACTTCGTCAGCTCCATGGCATTGTCGGCAAGGAAGTTCGCCCTGGCAAGCCGTTCCCGCGCCTCGTTTCTATCCGTCAGGTCGCGCTGACTGGTGATGAGAACCGCTTTCCCATGAAGGAAGATCGGCACCAGCGTCACCTCGGTGGGAAACACCTCCCCGTTGAGGCGACGATGCAGCCAATCGAATCGTATCGTCCGGCGTGTTTCGAGCGCACGGCTGATATACCCCATGCCGGCCTCTGCCGACGTGCGCCCATCCGCCTGGAACTCCGGAGACATCGGGAAGAGATGAGCCTTCATCCCGACAAGCTTCTCGGGAGATGCGAATCCGAACATGTTGGCGGCAGCCGGATTTGCCTGGACGATTCCTTCTTCCCGGGAAAGGATTTCCAGGGCGTCGTTGGAATGCTCAAAAAAAGCCCGTTCCTTCTCTTCGGCCATCCTTCTCGCGCTGATGTCGCGGAATGACACGATCGCTCCGGCAACCTTCCCGGAATGGAAAATGGGGGAGGAGGAGTAGGTGACGGGGAACGCGACGCCATCCTTTCGCCAGAACACCTCGGTGTCACAATGGCAGGCCACCCCATCTTTCATAGACTTCTTTATATTACAATCGTCTTTTGAGCAGGGGGTGCCGTCCGGGCGGGAGTGATGGAACAGGTCGTGGCCGATTTTTCCCAGCACCTCGTCGAGACTGGCATACCCGATCAGGCGCAGGCCGGCAGGATTGACGAACGTGATGGCGCCCTCTTCATCGATGATGCAAAATCCTTCGGCCGTATGCTCGAGCAGGAGGCGGATCCGCTCCTCGCTCTTGCGGAGCTCTTCCTTCCCGGATTTCACCGGTTCTTCCGGGGTGCCTGCATCCTGTTTCGGAATATCGGAAACACAAGAATCGTTCATTGTATATATCCTCTGTCACGACTGGCATGGAGCTGCCGGCGGCTCATCTGTGGAGCCCATCTTCATGGTATCCCTCCCGGGGCCGCCGTGCAAGAACACGGATGGATTGGAAGCATCCCGAGCTTGCAGGTTCAAGAGGGTTGCGGGTATGGTATCTGCTGTACGACTTCATTTCCGAAGGAGAAACCATGCGGCACATCCGTCTTTCGTTCGTTCTTCTGACCCTCGCCATCAGCCTGATCGCCTGCGGCAGCGTGTTTGCGGCCGAGGCCCCTGCCGTTCCCGTTCGCGCCAGCGGGACGATCATCCTGGCCACGACGACCTCGACCCAGGCCACCGGCCTGCTCGACGTGCTGCTCGCCGCCTACGCGAAGGATTCCGGCATCACGGTCAAGGCTGTCGCGGTCGGCACCGGTCGCGCCCTCGAACTCGCGAAGAACGGCGATGCCGACGTGGTGATGGTTCACGCCAGGTCGCTGGAAGACGCGTTCGTCGCGGATGGCTTCGGCGTTCATGCATACGATTTGATGTATAACGATTTCGTCATCGTCGGCCCCGCATCCGACGCAGCTCTCGTCAAAGGTGCTCCCGCCGCTTCCTCCGCTTTCGCCCGCATCGCCAGCGGCTCCACGCGGTTCATCTCCCGTGCCGACAAGTCCGGCACGCACGAGCGGGAGCTGGGCATCTGGAACTCCGTCGGCATCAAACCCTCCGGCACCTGGTATGTCGAGGCAGGGCAGGGAATGGCCGAGACGCTCAAGATGGCCGACGAAATGCAGGGCTACACGCTGACGGATCGGGCCACCTGGCTCTCGATGCGCAGCAAGCTGAACCTGGCCGTCGTCTACGAAAAGCCCGAGGAGCTCAAGAACCCCTACGGCGTGATCGCCGTGAACGCCGCGAAGGTTCCCCAGGCGAAAACCGACCTGGCCGTCGCCTTCATCGACTGGCTCGTCGGCCCCAAAGGCCAGGAGATCATCAAGGGGTTCAAGATCGACGGCAGCGAGATCTTCCATCTCTCGGTCGGGAAGCGGTGACCGGCGATGAACGCCCGATCCCTGCGCGGCCTGTTCCTGATCCTCGCCCTCATCGTCCTCGTCCCGTGCGCGTTCGCCGCCGATCCGGCAACGGCGAGCGGCTCGAACACGATCACGATCGTGAACGGCACGGCGACGACGGTGCTCACCCTCGCCGAGCTGCAGAAACTCCCGGTCGAGACGGTCTCCGGATACGAGCCCGTCGGCACGAAGAAGGGGCCGCTCGGGAAGCATGATTGGGCCGGCGCCGACCTGCGCGCTCCGCTGCTCTCCGCCGCACCGGGACTGGACAACCCCGAAGCAGCGCAGAAGCGGATCGTCGTGAAGAGCATCGACGGCTGGACCGTCTCGTTCCGCGCCGGCGAGCTGTTCGGCGACTTCTCCGGCGGCCGGGCGCTGTATGCCGTCAAGGGGTGCAACGAGTGCCACGGTGCCGATGGCGAGGGAAGCGCCCCGCCCGGGAAGAAGGCCGCCCCGGCCCTCGTGAACCGCTCCCTGCCCGCCCCTCTCATCGGCGCCCTGCTCCGCGCCAACCATGGGGACGTGAAGTTTTACGGCCCCGAGCGGGTGAGCGAGGACGAGATCGCCCAGATCACCGCCTGGTTGAACGCCCCCGACACCGCAACCGGCAGTTTCCGCATCGACCCCGCGAAGAACCGCATCCTGCTCGCCTGGCAGCGGGACGGCCAGCCCCTCTCCCCGGCCGACGGCCTCATCCAGCTCGTGGTCGAGCATGACCAGTTCGCCGGCCGCTTCTCCCACTGGGTCGACCGCATCGAGATCGAGTGAGCTCCATCACACCGACCTCGCCCGGAAGCGGAGAAGAGGTCACCCGGGCCCGGCTCGAAGCACTTCTGGGGCGGAAGCGGCTGCTGTCGTGGATTGCGGCGGCAGCCGCGGTCCTGCTCGTCGTTGCCGGGATTCCCGACCTCGGTGCCGGGTTCGACCGGGCGGCGCTTGATCTGGTCACGCGGCTCGCCACGCCCTGGCGGGCACCGCATCCCGACCTGGTCATCGTCGGAATCGACACCGAGACGCTGGCCGCCGTGACCGACCGGTGGCCCTGGCCCCGGGACCGGTATGCGCGGCTTCTCGCGGCCGTCGGCGCGGCGGGACCGCGTGCGATCGTGTTCGACATCCTGCTGCAGCACCTCGAACCGGCCGACGGCGGGGCCGGCGATCGGGCGCTGGCCGAGACGCTGCGCCGGTTGGGGAATGTCCATCTCATTTCTCTGCTCGAGCGGCAGGAGACCGAGTTCGGCCGACAGAAACGGCACTTCCGCAGCGCCCCTCTCTTCCGCCAGGCCGCGGCCGGCGAGGGGTTCGTCTGGGCCTGGGTCGATCCCGACGGCATCGTCCGTTCCTTCGTGCTCCGCGATGGACAGATGGAGCTGAACAGTTGCGCGTTGTCCATGGCCCGTCTCCTGGGCTCGGAGCCTTCCCCCCTGCCCCCCCCCGACGAGGAAGGCCGCTCCCGCGGCCTGATCGCCTTCGCCGGCCGCGGTGGGGCCGTTCCCACGCTCTCGGCACGGGATTTTCTCGAAGGACGCATCCCGGCCGGGGCACTCACCGGGAAAACCGTGTTTCTGGGCGTCACGGCGCCGATCCTCCACGATTTCCACCGAACCTGCCATGGACTGATGGCGGGCACGCGCCTGCTGTCCGCCTGTACCGACACCCTGGTGCAACGGCGCCTGATCGTCCAGCACGAGGGGCGCGGCTGGCGGCTGGTGCTGGTCCTTCTCGGCTTCCTGGCCGGTGCCGGCCTCGTCCGGGCCCGCCCCAACCGGCCCTGGTCGGCCCTCACCGCCGGAACGGCCCTCGGCGGCCTCGGCTGGGCGCTCGCATTGTTCGCCGCCGGCCACGCCCTGCCGCCGTTTCCCCTGCTGGCCGGGCTTCTGGTGGCCGGGCTGTCGGGCATCGCCCTGGTACGCCTCGTGCAGCTCCTCTCGCTGCAAACCCTTCAGGCCGAAGCGGCCGCGGCAGGACAGGTCCAGCGCCAGCTCTTTCCCCCGCCCATCTGGAATAGCGAAGAGTATACAAGCTACGGCTGCTGCCAGCCATGCAGCGCGGCCGGCGGTGATTACTTCGACGTGCTCCCCGTCGGCGAGGAGGAGACGGTGTTTCTGGTCAACGACGTCGCCGGCCACGGGATCGGAGCGGCGATGGTCGCCTCGATACTCAAGGCGTCGATCACCCTGCAGCAAGACCGGGAATCGTTTTCCCTCGACCAGGCGGTGGACCGGCTGAACGCGCTGCTGTTCCGCCTGTTCCGGGGCCGGAAGATGGTGACCGGCGTCTTCTGCCGGCTCGAACATCGGGCGCACCGGCTCACCCTGATATCGGCCGGGCATGTCGCGAGCATGATCGTCCGCGCCGGGGGCACGGTCGAGGAGATCGGGAAACCCGGGCTGCCTCTCGGTGTGCGGGCAGCCACGCGTGTCATACCGGTCGAAATGGAATTCTTTCCCGGAGACACCCTGGTGTTGTATACTGATGGGGTGGTCGAAATGATCGACCGCCAGGGGGCCCCTCTGGGGTACCCTGCATGGAAGGATCTGCTTGCTGCCCGGGCGCCTCTCGTTCCGAATGCCGAGACGGTCGGGGAGCTGTTGGGAAAGGTGCGGGCGCACGGCCAGGGACTTGAGCCGGGTGACGACGTGACGCTGCTTCTGCTCCATCGGCGAGCCGCCGCGACCGCACAAGAGAAGGATGGACGACCGGAGGAATGAGATGATCGGACACGAGCCAGCACGTCGCAATATCCTTTTGCATACCTATCATAATGCATTTAGATTTTCTCGTATGTTTCTTGTTCTTTCCCTCCTGGCATCGGCCCTGATCGCTGCGGGGTGCGGCGGAAGCGGCGGGGGCACCCCCGTTGCATCACTGAAAGCCCTCCAGGGCAAGGTCGAAATCCGTCTGGCCGGCTCGACGGCGTTCGCCGCCGTTACCGCCGATCAGCAGCTTGCCGTCGGCAGCGCCATCCGGACGGGAGAGGACGGCCAGGCCCTGATCCGGTATGCCGATGGAACCGACGTCGCCCTTCAGCCCGAAACCTTTTTCGAGATCAAAGCACAGACCGCCCTCGGCCGCCAGGAAACGGGTTCGGCGCGGTATCGCGTCACGCCCCAGCAGAACTCCGTCGGCGTCGAGACCCCGCACGGCGTCACCGCCGTCCTGGGCACGGTGTTCCGCCTCGATGTCACGGCCCAGCAGACCGTGGTGACCCTGCAGGAAGGCAAGGTGCGCTTCACCGCCGCCGCCGGCGGCTCGGTCGAGTTGACACCGGGACAGCAGGTGACTACCGCTGCCGGAGCCGCTCCGGGCAAGCCCACCGAACTCGATCCCTTCACGCTGGAATCCCTGTTCAACCCTGGAAGTAAAGCACCTGCTATCAATCAGCGCTGACATCCATCCGGGAGGATACGCATGATCGCCTCCGGCACGAACTCCCGCCGTCGCGGGGTGGCTCTCCCCATCGCGTTCCTGGCCCTCATCCTGGTGATCGGCATGGTCACCTCGATCTCGACCATGAACCAGGGGCTCAAGAGCCAGGTGTTCCATTCCAGCAACAATCAGTGGTCGTTTCTGCTGGCCTACTCGGCCATGTCCAGACTTCTGGCAAAGATCCATGCCGGCGCCTGGGCCCAGCGCCCCTTCGCCACCGCCCCATACCGGGAAACCGGGGTGCCGCTGCAAGGGGGCACCTACGATCTGTTCGTCGAGAACACTCCCGGTCACCCGTTCCAGGCCGACATCTACGTCAAGACCTCGCTGGCCGGCGCATCGCGCCTGTATTTCTGGCGCATCACCTTCAACGACGATCTGCTCGACGTCTCGAACCGGATCATCGTCGAGTTTTTCAAGGCGGGCGAGTCGGGTGACTTCCCTGCAGCCGCGGGTCCCTCGCGCTTTTCCCGGACCGTCGACGATCTGCTGGCCGAGCGCGCTGCGAACCAGAAGAAATCCGACGAGATGGCCGTGACGCTGGACCCGGTGACGACGGCGAAACAGGCGCTGGAACAGCTCGGGGGCCGGGCACCGACCCCCTTCACGAAGACGTATCCGTCGAATCCCGGGGACACCCCTTACCCCAACAGGCCGGCGCCCACCTTCCCCGTCGTTCCTCCGCCCACCAACGGCGAGGTGCCCACCAGTCCCGGCCCCGGCCCTTCGACCCCGCTTCCGGTTGATCCGTCGTTCCCGACGATGCCCGCTGCCCCCATCCCCACCGACGCGTCGATGTTCGATCTGAACAAGCAGGTCAAGACGATCACGGATGCGGCGAAGCTCGCGAACGAGAAATACAACACCGGCAAGGACGTTGCCGATGAGGGAACGGGAGGCAACTGGGCAGAGGCCAATCCGATCCTGAACGAAGCCGAGGAAGCGCGCTACAAAGCCATGGCCGGCATGAACGAGCTGGTGTCGCTGGCCAGTTCCAACCTTCTGAACGCGCCCAGCGCAGAAGCGGCACGCGCGACCGAGGAGATGGTCTCCTCCACGATGGTCACGGCCTATCAGGATATCGTCGGGGGCGTTTCCCGGGCCTTCGAGGATTTCGGCAAGAGCAAGGAGATCACAGCAGGACTGACGAACTCAGCCGCCGCCCAGGAGCTCCTCGATGGCTGGGTCGGGACGCTGGACGGCCTCACCAAGTCCCAGCAGGCCACGAACGATCTGATGGACAAGATCGACACGTTTTCCAAAACCCCCGAGGTCGCCACGGCGCAGGCCGAGGCGGAAAAGGCTCTCCAGGCCGTGGTGGACTCGGTGAAACAGGCCATCGAGGACGCCAAGGCGAAGCTCGCGGAGTTGAAAGCCAAGGAAGAGGCTGAAAAAAAAGCCCAGGAAGAGGCCGAAGCTGCAGCGAACGGCGGCACACAGGGGGGAAGCTGACGTGATGAACGAGTTCTCCGCTTCTCGCCAGCGTCGCGACCTGTGGATCCGTGCCGGCGTGACGATGATCGAGCTGCTGGTCGTGATCGGCATCGTCGTGTCGGTATCGACGATCGGCATGCGGTTCATGCAGTCGGTCGGCAAGTCGCAGAAAGCGATGTCGGCCCAGACGAACTTGCAGATGGAGGCCCGGCGCGCGTTCGACAAGGCCGTCGAGCAGGTCCGGGAGGGGACGGAACTGGTCCGGCCGTATACCGGCGAAACGCTTCCCTTCCTGATCTTCAAGGACATCGTGAACCGCACGACCATCCTGTATCTCGAGCCGAACAATCCCGCATCGGAGAAGCTGAACCGGCGCGTCTACAAGCTCGTTTCGTATCGCACGAATTATACTGGCTCATATGATTCCAGGAACGAGAAGGTGCTTCTCGACGCGGTTCGCGGCATGACCTTCACGAGCCTTTCGCCCAACGGCGTCCAGGTCAACGCAGCGGTCATCCACGAGCAGGACGAGTTCCAGTTCCTGGCTCACATCGGCCTGATGAACCTGGGAGGGCTCGAATGAACCGTTCCCGCCGGCGCGCCGTGACTCTCGTCGAGATCCTGGTCGGCCTCGGGATCCTGGCCGTGATCGGAACCATGCTGGTTTCCACCCTGCGTTCCGGCCGGAAGGAGATCCAGTTCTCCTCGGATCACCTGAACGCGATCATCCTCTCGCAGAAGGTGCTCGAGGACCTGATCGAGGAGATGGCGATGAATCCCTACGGCCTCGAGACCATCGGGGTGGAAGGCACGTCACCCGTTCCCCAGGAGATCACGGACGGGCGTTCCGTGTTCTTCTCGTATCTCGAGGATCGCAAGGAGCCCTGGGGCACCATCGACCCGGTCGTGGATGGTTCTATAGGCAAGCAGATGCAACCTCTCTATGACGACATCCGGAAGTTCAAGTTCGGCCTGTCGGGGAATCGTATCGCCCCGCCGGGAAACGGCGAAGACAGCAATCTCGTCACGTGCAGACTGGACTTCACCTGGCAGACCCAGACGGGCAAAGGCGAGTTCGGATCGACCTGCCAGTTGTTTTCTCCGGCCGAGGAGAAGAAAGCCGACCTGGCCGCCGCCGTCGACGAGCCGGCCCTCGACGCCCGCATTCCCGCCGAGGTGTATGGCCGGTCGGGCAAAACGATCCCGGAACTGGCCACGGAGATTGGGGAAAACGTCGAGACGATTCGGGCACTCGGCCGAATCGCTCTGCTGACGCAGGATTTCATCGGCTCCGAGGGGTTCCGCCGCCAGAAGGAGAAGATCGCCGAAACGAAGCAGCGGCTGTGCCTGACGCCGGCCACGAGCCTGGACGCTCAGTATGAGCACCGGCTCACCCTCGCCCGCCTCTGGTATGAACTCGCCAAGCGGTGTTTCCAGGTGGTCGCGTATCTGGTGCCCGCCTTCACCGAGCTGAAGCAGCAG
>JAKQOH010000202.1 GCA_029565415.1 Candidatus Rifleibacteriota bacterium
GTCGACGGCCCGTCGAAGAAAGATTGGCGCGGCGGCCGCGCGGCTGCGGTCAACATCATCCCGTCCTCCACCGGCGCCGCCAAGGCCGTCGGCGAAGTGCTTCCCGCCACGAAGGGGAAACTGACCGGCATGTCGTTCCGCGTGCCGACCCCGACCGTCTCGGTCGTCGACCTCACCTTCCGCACCACCCGCGACACCTCGATCGAGGAGATCGACGGGATGATGAAAAAGGCCGCCGACAGTTATCTGAAGGGCATCCTCGGCGTGACGAGCGAAGAACTGGTCTCGACCGACTTCATCCACGACCAGCGCTCCTCGATCTACGACTCGCTGGCCACCCTGCAGAACAACCTCAAGGGCGAGAAGCGCTTCTTCAAGGTCGTGTCCTGGTATGACAACGAGTGGGGCTACAGCAACCGCGTGTGCGACCTGCTCCAGTACATGATGAAGCACGACAAATAATATTCCGGCGTATTGAATTATCGGAAGGAGGGTTTCCACTCCATGTTTAGAACGATCCGCGACATCCAGTTCAAGGGCAAGCGCGCCCTGGTTCGCGTCGACTTCAACGTTCCCCTCGACAAGTCCCTGAACATCACGGACGACACCCGCATGCGGGCCGCCGTTCCGACGCTGAAGCACATCATCGACCAGGGCGGGCGGCTCGTGATCATGAGCCACCTCGGCCGGCCCAAGGGCGGCCCGGATCCCAAGTATTCGCTCAAGCCGCTCGTCAAGCACCTGAGCGACCTGCTCGGCAAACCCGTCTCCTTCGCCACCGACTGCATCGGGGACGAAGCGGCGAAGCTCGCGAAGCACCTGAAGGACGGCGAGGTCCTGATGCTCGAGAATCTGCGGTTCCACGCAGAGGAAGAGAAGAACGACCCGGCGTTCAGCAAGGCGCTCGCGAGCCTCGGCGAGATCTACGTCAGCGACGCGTTCGGCACGGCCCACCGGGCCCACGCATCGACGGCGGGTGTCGCGGATATCCTGCCGGCGTTCGCCGGCTTCCTGATGGAGAAGGAAATCACCTACCTCAACAAGGTGACCCAGTCCCCCGAGCGGCCGATGGTCGCGATCATGGGCGGGGCCAAGGTCAGCGACAAGATCCTCGTCATCGAGAATCTGCTGTCCAAGGTCGACTCGCTGCTGATCGGCGGCGGCATGGCCTTCACCTTCCTCAAGGCCCAGGGGAAGCAGATCGGCAAGTCGCTGTGCGAGGCCGACAAGCTCGACGTCGCCCTCAAGATCCTCGAGACCGCGAAGAAGCTGGGCAAGACGATCCTGCTTCCGGTCGACGTGGTCGTGGCCGCCGAGATCAAGGAAGGCGTCGCCGTGCAGACGGTCGGGGCCGACGCGATCCCGGCCGACCAGCTCGGCCTCGACATCGGCCCGAAGACGGTCGCCGCGTTCGATGCGGAGCTGAAGAAGGCCAAGACGGTTCTCTGGAACGGCCCGATGGGCGTGTTCGAGACGAAGCCGTTCGACGCCGGAACCCGCGCGATTGCCGGTACGATGGCCTCGCTGAAGGCCGTCACGGTCGTCGGCGGCGGGGATTCGGTCGCCGCGATCGAGCAGATGGGCGCCGCCGAAAAGGTGTCGCACGTCTCGACCGGCGGCGGAGCCTGCCTCGAGTATCTCGAAGGCAAGACCCTGCCCGGCATCGAGATCTTCTCGCGCGACATCAAAAACATGGTCGGAGGAGCCTGACATGCCTACGTCCCGACGTCCCCTGATCGCCGCCAACTGGAAGATGCACAAGGTGACCGGCGAAGCGAAGAACTTCGTCGCCGCCCTGCAGCCGAAAATCGCGAACGTCCGCGAACGCGACGTCCTGATCTGCCCGCCGTTTCCCCTGATCCATGCGGTCGACCTGGCCCGCAAGGAAACCAAGATCCTGCTCGGTGCCCAGAACATGTATTTCGAGGAGAAGGGCGCCTTCACCGGCGAGGTTTCGGCCTCGATGCTGAAGGACCTCCACTGCGAGTTCGTGATTCTTGGCCACTCGGAGCGCCGGTGGGTGTTCGGCGAGTCCGACGAGCTGATCAACCGCAAGGTGCTCGCCGCCGTGAAGAACGGGCTCATCCCGATTCTCTGCGTGGGTGAGAAGCTGGAGGAGCGCGAGAAGAACCTGACCGAGCAGGTCATCCTGAACCAGATGGACCGGAATCTGAAGGATGTCCCCGAGAACGCGATCGGCACGATGGTCGTGGCGTACGAACCGGTCTGGGCCATCGGCACCGGCAAGAACGCTTCGACGAAGGACGCGCACGACGCGATCGCCCTGATCCGCGAGTTCCTGCACAGCCGGTACGGCAGCTCGTCCGCCGACAAGACCCGCATTCTCTACGGCGGCTCGGTGAAGCCGGACAACATGAAGACCTACATGAGCCAGCCCGGCATCGACGGGGCCCTCGTCGGGGGCGCCAGCCTCGAGCCCGACTCGTTCGCCCAGCTGATCAACTACTGACCCCGGTTCCCAACGGCCCCGTCGCTGCAACGCGGCGGGGCCGTTTTCTGTATCAGGCATGCTATAAAACAACGGACCACAGAGTCCCAGAGACACAGAGAAGATTTTTGTTCGAACTCTGTGCCTCTGTGTCTCTGCGGTGAAGAGGTTTTTCTGTCCCAATGCCTTCGTTGCGGATCATGGGCTCGGAGCTCTTTCCCCTTCTTTGCGTTTTGTGCGATGATAGGGGAAACGCCCCCAGCCTCGGCTGAGAAACGGAGCAAGCGTGAGCATCCGCGTGAAAATCGGGATCGGGTTCGCCCTGATGATCGTGGCCCTGACCGGCCTGATCATCACATGGGGAGCGCGCACGCTCGGCTTGCAGCTCGAAGAAGCGGACCTGGGCAAGCTCACCTCGCTGCGCGAAACGACGCTGGATCAGTGGCGCAGGGAACGGGCCGCTCTCGCCCGTATCGCGTCGGAGCTCGTCCCTGTTCTCGCTGCCTCGAACGGCGCAGATGCCGACGATGAGCGACGCTTGTCGACCGTCGAACTGCTCAAGCGGCAGCTCCGCCTCGACTGGCTGGACATCCGCAGGGAAGGCAGAAGCCTGCTCTACCGGCTTCAGGAGCCGGCCCCGCTGGTACATGACCTTGCCGTTCCGCAACGGATCACCCTCTCGGGTCCGTTGGCAGCCACCGGCCTCATCACCTGTCAGGTGCAGCTCTCCACCGGCACCGAGCTGCTCCTGGCGCGGCGGCCGGCCAGTTCCCCGGTTCCCCTTGCGGCGCTCTGGGACGGCCGGGGCATGCTGTACGGCGATCCCGGGGTCTGGCCGACCGGGCTTCTGAGCGAGTACACGGCCCGGGAAGCGACGTTCCAGAGGCTGATGCAGGGCCGTCTGCACCGGCTTCGTGCAAGCGTGGTTCCCGGTACCGACCTGAAGCTCCTCGTCGGGTATGCCGCCGACTCGGCCACACTGACGCGGACCGGCGTCGACGAGCTGATGCTGCGGCTGGCCCTGCTCGAGATCCTCGGCCTGCTCGTTCTCGGATATTTCCTGGGCCGGCGGCTGTTCGGGCCGCTCGAGCGGCTGAAACAGGCCATCGACCGGGTCGGGGCGGGCCACTGGCAGGAGATCCCGCCGGCCGAACTTCCGGACGGGGAGGACGAGGTCGGCATGCTCGGCCGCAGCTTCAACCACATGGTGCAGGAGCTTTCCACGGCGCGGGATCGCCTGATCGAGGTGCAGCAGGAGCTGATGAGCAAGGAAAAAATGGCCGTTCTGGGCCGGTTCTCGGCCGGCCTCGCCCACGAGATCAACAACCCCCTCGGAACGATCCTCGTCAGCGCCGGCCTCGCCGACGACGCGATCGCCCACGGTCGCCCGGTCGAGGCCGACGACATCCGCGCCATCATCGAGGAGACGCGGAGATGTCGCCGGATCGTCGAGTCGCTGCTGGAGTACGCGCACAACCGGCCGCCCCGGCTTGGGCGAGAATCTATAGCAGAAATCATAGAATGCGCCGTCCGGCTTCCCCTCTCAGAGCCGCCCTGGCGGGGTCTCGGGATCGAAACCGAGGTGCCCTCGGATATCCATGTTCTCATCGACCGGACAGGGATCGGCCAGGTCCTGGCCAATCTCCTCCGAAACGCCGCCGAAGCCCTTCAGGCGAATCTCGATGCCGGCAAACCGGCAATGATCCGGGTCACGGCACGAAGGCTGGACAGGGAGTTCGCCGTCGTCACGGTTTCGGACAACGGGCCCGGACTTGGCGAGGCGGCCGATCATCTGTTCGAGCCCCTGATGACGACGAAACAGCAGGGAACCGGCCTCGGGCTGGCCATCTGCCAATCGATCGTCGAAGGGCATGGAGGCCGGATCCGCGCCGTGCGCCTGCCGGAGGAACGGACGGAATTTTCTTTCACCCTGCGCCTGGCTGATACGGACGAGGGGCGCGCGCCCTGATGACGGAGGAATCAACGCATGCCGAACCGAATCGTTCTGATCGATGACGAAGCCAAGCTCCTCCGGGCGCTGAAAAAGGCCCTGGAGCTCGATGGGCACGAGGTGTGCGAGTTCACCTCGCCCGACCAGGCCCTTGCGTTCATCTTCGAGCGCCACCCGGCCCTCGTGATTTCGGACATCCGGATGCCCGGCATGTCGGGGCTCGATCTGCTGGCGAAGCTTGGCGAACTGCACCCGCGCCCCCCCTGCATTCTCATGACCGCCTACTCATCGGTGGAGACGGCCGTGACCGCCGTCCGGCTGGGTGCGCGGGATTATCTGCTCAAACCGTTCGAGATCGAGGAGCTCCGGGCCGCGGTGCGGCGGGTGCTCGAAACCGCTGTGCCCGGCCCCGATATGACAGCCGCAGAGGCCGTCGGCCGGCCGGCCGGCCGGTCCGCGGCGATCTGCAACGTCCTCGACCTGATCGGGCGGGTCGCCGACACCGAGAGCACCGTTCTTCTCCAGGGGGAAAGCGGCACCGGCAAGGAGCTGGCGGCACGCACGCTTCACGCCCGTTCCCGGCGCGCGAAAGGGCCGTTCATCCCGGTGAACTGCAGCGCCATTCCCGAAGCCCTTGTCGAGAGCGAGTTGTTCGGCCATCTGAAGGGCAGCTTCACCGGGGCGTTCGCCGACAAGGACGGCCTGTTCCATGAGGCCACGGGAGGCACCCTGTTCCTCGACGAGATCGGCGACCTCGCGGCGGCCAGCCAGGCGAAGCTGCTGCGCGTGCTCCAGGACGGTTCGGTGCGAAAAGTCGGGGACACGCGCGGATACCCGGTCGACGTGCGCATCGTCGCGGCCAGCAACCGGGATCTGCGGGCCGAATGCCTCGCCGGGCGGTTCCGCGAGGACCTGCTGTACCGGCTGAGCGTCGTGGAGATCCGCATGCCGTCGCTGCGGGAGCGGCTCGAGGACATTCCCGACCTGGTCGACGTCTTTCTGAAGCGGTTCGCGGAACGGCATCGCCGGCCGATTCTCGAGCCGTCGGAGGCCGCGCTGGCGAAGCTCGCGCGGCACGCCTGGCCGGGGAACGTGCGCGAGCTCGAGAACGTGATCGAACGCGCCGTCATCCTGAAGCGACAGGGCCGGGAACTGCTCCCGGATGATCTTCCCCTGCCCGAGCCCGGAATCGGCACCGGAACGGCGGCGATCCCGCAGGGTGTCCAACTGGACGAGGCGCGCGAGCGACTCGAAGTGGATCTGATCCGGCGGGCGCTCGAGGCGAGCGGCTACAACTACTCCCAGGCCGCCGAACGACTCGGGCTGACGCGCCAGAACCTGCATTACAAGCTCAAAAAATACGGGCTCCGGAAGAGCTTCCCCCCCTCCTGAGCGATTGATAAAGTTATGAGTGTAGAATCAAATCGGCCACACCTGATCCTCGTCCTGCTCTGGCTGCTGGCCGGAATCGGTCCGGCGGAGGGCTCCTGGGAGATCACCGGCGCGGTCCGGCGGCTCGCCGACGGGGGCTGCCGGATCACGTTCGCCATTCCGATGGCCGTCGATCTCGTCGTCGTCCCGACCGAGGCACGCGAGGTGTTCGGCGAAGGGAGCCGCGGCTCCGCCCTGCTGGTGCGCGGCGAACATGCGATGACGGTGGTCAGGCTGGCCGATCCGGCCGATGAAACCTTCCGGATCGAACCGAAGGAGTCTTCCACCGGCTGGCTGGAGCTCGTTCCCGTAATCGCCTCCCCGACCCACAGGATGGGGGAAGTGGGCCGACAGCGCCCAGATGGCGCCGTCCAGCCTGCTCCGACCCAGTCCCTCTATCTCGTGGGCGTCGAGGCCCGGCTGCGGGCGCTCGAAACCGAACTGGCCGCGATCACGCGGACCACGCTGGATCTCCAGAATCGCGACCGGTGCTTCCGGTGCCATATCGCCCTTCCCCTCGCCTGGACCGCCACCCTGGCGGAGTATCGGTGTCTCCAGACGCCGCGCGAACTTCTCGCTTCAATAGCTAGTAATATTATATCTACACAAAACACGGATGGATCGTTTTCCGCGGCGGGTCATTCGGAGTATGGCGTCGTGACCCCTTCGCTGGTCGCAGCGGCCACCCTCTCCGGCCTGCAGAAGTTCTGCGGGGACGACACGGCCCTGGAGGCGGTGAAGAACGCGGCAGGCTTCCTGCTGCAACAGCCACAGGCGGACGGAATTCCGGCCCTCGACTTCACCTTCCCGCCGCTGTTTCTGGGCAAACCCTTCGCGGCCCGTCTGTTCGCAGATCTCCTCGATGGCCTGAACGCGGCGGCCCTCGAACGGGGCATGCAGCCGGATCCCGCATTTCTCGAGCCTTCCGCCCGGGCGAAGGCGTATCTCGAAGCCGAGGGGGATGGTGTCGAAAAGCAGCTCTGGCGCCTGTTCGCGATCTCGCTCCCGGGGGTTCCTGGGGAAGAACGCGGGGCAAGCGCGGCGCTGCCCCTGCCCGGGCCGTTCCTTGCCGGGCTTTCCGCGGAACGGGATCCGGAGCTTCTGGCCCTCCGCGAAGGGGTGCTCCGGGAGCACGGCCTCGCGCCGATAGCCGAGACCATTCAAGCCGGGCAGACGGCACCGGACGGCCCGTTCCCGGACAGGAGCCTGAAGAGGCGCATCTGGCGGCTCTACCAGCTGCTCTGCCGGGAGCCCTATCAGCGGTAAAGGAAACCGCGACATCTGCCGATGGGTGGTGCCGACCGGAGGTCGAATCGCATGCATCATCGATGGTTCCTGACCCTCTGCGCGCTGCTGCTGCTCTGCATCGCGGGTTCTGCGCACGGAGCGGTTTCGGACCCGCCCCCCACGATGGGGGAAGTGGGCCGACGGCGCCCGGATGGCGCAGTCCAGTCGGACCCCTCGACCCCGCCGGATCTGATGAAGGATTTCGAAGTGCTTCGCCAGCAGCTCGAGCAGAACCCGCGCGACGTGGGCGTGCTCAACTCGATGGGCATCATCTATGCGCGGGCGGGGCGGCTGCCGGACGCCATGGTGCTGTGGCAGCGGGGCCTGGCGATCGATCCGAAGTATGTCCATCTCTACAACAATCTCGGCTCGGCGCTGAAAACGCAGAAACGGTATGACGAGGCTCTGCGCGTCTTCGCGGCCGGCCTGCGGGTCGAGCCGTCCTACTGGCTGTATCACAATCTCGGCCTGTTGTACAAGGAGACGGGGCGGCGGAATGAAGCGATCACGTCGTTCCAGGCAGCGCTGCGCACGAACCCGCGGTTCGAACCGGCGGCCCGGAAGCTGGCCGAGCTGGGTGTCCAGGTTCCGCCCACGACGGCCTGGGCGCACGTTCCCGGCATTCCGCAGCTTCCGCTTCCGGGGGAGTTCAAGCCGCCGGTCATGGATGGGAATCTCGGGCTGGACGATTCGGTCGCGCTCGGCCGCCGGGATGCACCGGTGCCGCCGGACCGGCTCCCGCCCCCCGCCGGAGCCCCGGAGAGAACGGCGGTCGTGCGGCGGCCTTCCCCGCCGGCCCGGATCGAGCCTGCGGAACCCTACACGATCGACACATGCGCGGCGGCCATCAGCCGTCTTTCGGGCGGGGGCGGAGCGAAATTGGTCGCGTTGACATTCGATGACGGCCCGCATGCCGCCTATACGCGGCAGTTGCTCGATTACTTCCGGGCCCAGGGCGTCAAGGCGACGTTCTTCGTGCTCGGTTCGCGCGCCGAGGCGTATCCGGACCTGATCACCCGCATGTCGGAGGAAGGCCACGAGATCGCGAACCATACCTGGAGCCATAAATCCCTGGTGAACCAGGGCTCGGGGGCCGGGCTCGGCGAACTGCGCCGGACGTCCGACATGATCGCGATGCTGACCGGATCATCGCCCCGGCTGGTGCGCCCCCCCTACGGGCATACGAACGCGCGGGTGCGCGGGATGATCCAGGGCCAGGGCTGGCGCGAAGTCATGTGGGATGCGGACAGCCGGGACTGGGCCGGCGGAAGCAGCGATCGGATGCTGGCGCGCGTGGTGCGCTCGTTTTCCCCCGAGTGCATCGTGCTGTTTCACGACATCCACCCCGGCGCCCTGCGCGTGCTTCCGGTGCTGGTGCCCGCCCTCAAGAAGTGCGGGTACCGCTTCGTCACCGTCTCCCAGCTCCTCGGCTCCCCCAACCACGCCGGCTGACGGCTCACCTTCGATTGCCGCCCTTCCCTACTCCGGAAAGGTTGCACAAGATCGTTCTGAAGCCTAGAATGAAAGAGCATGAACCCTCATGACCGACCTCACCCATGCCTGAAATAAGCAGATTTTTCGGTATCATCATCACGATGAATTATGAGGATCATTCGCCTCCGCATTTCCATGTGCGTTATGGCGATCAAAAGGCAATGATCGAGATCAGAACGATGAGGCTTCTCGAAGGCTTACTGTCACCACGGGTGTTTGGAATGGTCATGGAATGGGGTTTGCTTCATCAGGCCGAGCTTCAACGTTCATGGGACATGGCGCAACAGCATTGCGCGCTTACGAAAATATCGCCCTTGGAGTGAAACTATGCTGCCTGATATAACAGTCGTTGAAGTCCTTGGAGAGTATCGGTTACGCCTGACCTTTGATGATGGAAATATCGGCGTCGTCGATCTGGCAAGCCGACTATGTTTTTCAGGCATTTTTGCCCCTCTCCAGGATCCGGATTTTTTCAACAAGGTCCGTGTCGATCCAGAGCTGGGTACCATCTGCTGGCCGAATGGGGCAGACCTTGATCCGGTCGTTCTCTATTCCTGGGCTTTCAACACCCCCATTCCGGACTATTCCGGCAAGCCTGCCCAGCCGAAAGGCAAGGTCGCGTAACCCGTCATGTGGGTCGGGCTGTTTTTCTTTTGTCTGTTTCTGCTGTTTCTGGGCTTTTTCCTCTACGGCCTGGACCAGTGGGACCAGTTGTTCGCCCCTCCCGACGAAACGGCCGCCACCACCGAGGAAGCGCATGCTCAGCCGGACCGCCCGGGGCAGCGGGCTGCGCTGTGGTTTCTGGTGATCGGCCTCGGCGTGATCGCGGTGATGACCGATCTCTCCGATTTTTTCAGCCGCCCCTTCAGCTGACCCAGAATCAACGAACCACAGAGACACCGAGCAACAGCTTCATCACGGAGAACACAGAGGACACAAAGAATTCACAGAGAATCGGAACATTCTCCGTGCAGCCTCTGTGTTCTTCGTGTCCTCTGTGATGAGCGTTTTCCTCGTCTTCTGTTCCGAAATTTGTGTGGTTTTTCAGCGGTTCTTCGTGCCTCGGGCGGGTTTCAAACCCGCCCCTGCGGATGATGGGCGAAATCCCGACAGGGCGCTATGACTCTGTGTCGCCGTGGCGAAACGGGTTTCGTGTCGTGGTGACGCGGTGGTGTGTTTTTCGGTCAGTCGTTCAGGCGCAGGACGGTGCAGGCGATCGAGGCGCCCGTCTGCTGGCCCGAAACGTCGACGGCCTGCATGTAGAGGGCTGAGGAATCGGCCGTGTAACCGGCCGGTGGACCGATGACGAACATCGACATCGCCCCGGCACTGATGCTGCCCTGGAATCCGCCGCCAAACGAGTGCGTAGCCGACGTCACAGCGATATCAAAGTCGGCCGTATACTTCTGATGCGCGGGAATGGCGCTCCATGCCTCACCTGCCAACCTGTTCCGGTTCAGCTCGGCAAACACGGTTTTCTTCCAGTTGGCCTGGATATCGGAAAAACTGCGTAGCTGGGAATTCGAATGATTCGCAAAGGCCGCGTTGATATTTGCCGCTCCCTGCAGGCCGGAGGTGACGAGACTCCGGATGCGATCCGCACCGCCCTGCTCATAGAGATAATGCGCAAACAGTCCTACACAGCCGTATTCCCAAAGCTCGTTGGAGAAAATGGTCAGTTGCGTCTTTGAAATATAGCTCACATAATCATTATATCTGCCTTCACCTGCGAGATCACCAACCAAAAGCCGGTATCTGATTTCCGCCCCCATCGACAACGCCTCGTCGAGCCAGACTTCCTCATCGACGACGCTGCCCATCCGATAATTCACTTTTTTCAGACGATCGGAATAATTGATCAGGTGCTGAAACTCGTGAGCAATCGTCTCGCAGGTCGCATCGAGCCAGGCTTCATCCTTCCAGGAAGCATCGGGCGTCCACATGCAGAACATATCCCGCTGATTGCTGTCGGAAGAAGTTGTAAAGTTTTCGGGATCGAAAAATCCCGCATATCTCTTCCGTGTCACCAGAGGGGACAGGAACACGGCCACCTTGCCATCCCCGTCCAGATCATAGGAGGGGCCATATCCGACCGTCATCAGGGGATATATTTTTTTGTCGAAATTATCCACCATCTCATCGAGCTGGGCATCCGTGATGGCATAGGCTCCTGCCACGGCGCTGAGACCGCCGTATTCGACAGGATCGACGAACAGCTTGCAATAGGTGCCGATCCGGCGCAGCACGCCCGTGCGGCTCGAGTAAGTCGGAAATTCCAAGGTTCCCCCCGAGTAAATCCGGAAGGGGACGGTCTGGCCGAGCTGCTCGGTGGTGGTGAGGGGCTTCACCGAAGCGGCGATATTCGCCCGAATCGAACCCCGCTGTGAGAGCTTCCGCGCTTTCTTCAGGAACGGCGTTCCGCAGAGGGGGCGGGAAGCGGGCTGGATCGCGGCTTCGCTGGCGCGGATGTCGGCCAGGCCCGGGGAGCCGCCGCCGTTCACCTTTATCGTGGTGGCAGCGCCGCCGTTCACGAGGAGGACGGCGTATTTTTCGTTCCGGGTCGCGGTCGGAAGGCCGAGGGCGAGAGCACCCTGGGTGAACGAGCTCTCGACGCTCTTGCCGGCAGCCGAAAGTTGGGCGGTCGTCAGGGGGACGAGCGGAGTGTCGGGCAGCGACGGCGCGGTTCCGACGGGATTGCCCCCCCCTCCGCCGCCGCAGCCGGCGAGAGAGAGAATGATGAAAGATATAGCACAAGCAATACAAGCGCCTCGGATAAGGCCGGCGGAATGTGGCATCTGTTCGAACGACTCCTTCGAGGCCCGGCCATCTGACGCGCCCGGGCAGCCCTTCATTCTACCCCGCCACAAGCCGGGTTTCAACGCCCGAAGAGGCGATCAGGGGCGGGGCGGTCGTTTCGAATACGGGGCAAAGGCATCTTGGGTCATGGGAAAGTGTTTCACCTTCAAACTTGCCAGGGAAAGCCCAAATTCCTTTGCCGTTGCTGCAATCAGGGCATCCGCCAAACTCACGGAATGGCTTTTCCCAAAGGCGCGCCTGAACAAGCCGGCGATGATCGCGATATTCATCGTAACATCGATGACATGGCACGCATTGAGGGCGCTTTCGAGGGTGCGTCGCTCGGCCCCTTCGCGTATTCCCGAATAGAGTTCGCCGACGGTTATGGCAGAAATGTGGACACGCGGAAACTTCGAGCGAATGAACTCGACGGCTTCCGATCGACCTCTCAGAAAGTCGATGAAAACATCTGTATCAACGAGACAATCGCTCTTCATCGACGCTTCCGATGCGTGTTCGACGGAAGCGGTCTTGCATCCCACTCACGACGAAGTATTTTCGTGTCGGGAAGGTCCTCACGATCTTTCCACAGTCCGGCTGCGGCCATGAGATCGCTCAGCTTTCGGTGTTCTTCGGCAGACTCGAGATACCGCTCCAATGCCTCATTGATGAGCTCACCCTCGTTTTTCCCCGTGCGAGCGGCCAACAACTGGAGCACTTCCAACTGTTCTTCAGAAATTCGGATCTGCTTTCGCGGCATGGGCAACTCCCTGTCATGCGGTTTCCGCTCGATGGTTCATCTCCACTGTATCACAGGTGAAAGTCCGTCTACGAGCCTGGCGTATTCGTTCCTCCACTCTTCAAGGTCACGAGGGTGGCGCCCCAGGAGCCGGCGTCGAGGTCGGCGAGACGGAACCCGGCGACGGCGGGGTGGCGTTCGAGCAGGGCGTGGACGGTGCGGCGGAGGTTGCCGATTCCCTTGCCGTGGATGATGCGCAGATGCAGGATGCCGCGTTCGAGGCAGGCGTCGATGTAATCCGCCACGACCCCCTTCACCTCGGCCGGCCGGAAGGTGTGGAGATCGAGCGTGCCGTCGATGGGCAGCTCGACAGGCTCGTCATCGGGAGGCAAAGCCCCGTTTCGATCGCGCTTCATCCCGCTCAGAATAGGCCCCACACCCCTTCCCGCGCAAGCACCTGCACCCCGGCAGGGAAGGGGATTTGACCGCCTGCTGCGCCAAAATATTTGCCGCATGCGCGCACAGCGATGGGCGCGTACGCTATCATGGGGGGAGCAATCATCATTGCATGGGAGGAAGGATATGGGTTTTTTCACCAATCAGCTCCGTTCGGTCATCGAGTGGAAGGATCCATCGCCGGACGTTTTGATCTGGCGCTGGGATGGAGCCAACGACGAGTTGAAGAACGCCTCGAAGCTGCTCGTGAATCCCGGTCAGGCAGCCATTTTTGTGTATCAGGGTCAGGTTCAGGCCATCCACGATTATCCGGGCCTGTTCGAGCTGCACACCGCGAACATCCCGTTCTGGACGACGATCAGCAAGATCATGCAGGGCTTCACGTCCGAGCACAAGGCGAACATCTATTTCGTGCGCATGACCGAGTTCATGAACCAGAAGTGGGGCACGAAGGCCCCGATCAAGTATGACGACCCGAAGTACAAGTTCCCTGTCGGACTGCGCGCGTTCGGGAACTTCTCGTTCCGTCTGGTGAACCCGCGCGGGTTCTTCACGGAAGTGACCAGCAACCGAGATGTCTACACGATCACCGAGATCCGGAACATCATCGTCGACCGGCTTCTGACGCCGCTCACCGATCTGTTCGCGGAGTCCGGCTTCAGCTACTCCGAGATCGACCGCAACCGGGTCGAACTGTCCGAGAAGCTGCAGAAGATGGTCGGGCCGGTCTTGACGCCGCTCGGCTTCGAACTGACCGACTTTCGCATCGAGAACACCGATTTCGACGAGGACACCAAGAAGCGCATCGACAAGATCTCGGACAAGATCGCCGACGCGCACGCCATCAATGCCCTGGGCGGCGTCGATCAGGGCAGCATGCGCAACTACGCGACCGTCGAGCAGCTCAAGGCCGTCAACACGGCGGCCGGGAACCAGGGCGGCGGCGCGGGGCTCGGCATGGGCCTCGGTGCGGGTATGGGCCTCGGCCAGGGGCTTGCCGCCGGCATGATGAACCCCGGCATGGGTGCCCCTGCGGCCCCCGCCACCATCGCCTGCGCCGGCTGTCGCGCCCCGATGGATCCGAACGCGAAGTTCTGCCCCTCGTGCGGCAAGCCGAACACCCCGGCCACGGCCGTCACGGCGAACTGCGTGAGCTGCGGCAAGCCGATGGCCGCCGGCCAGAAGTTCTGCCCCGAGTGCGGCGCCCCCCAGAGCCGCTCCTGCCCGCAATGCAAAGCTGCCATCGCCCCCGGAGCCAAGTTCTGCCCCGAGTGCGGTCAGAAAACGCAATGATATAATACCTATTCAGACACAAAACCCCGCCGTCCGGCGGGGTTTTGTGTTTCTGGGAAAGGCGAAAGTTCAGGAGGGATTCTTTTTGCTCTCGGCGATGGCCTTTTTCGCTTCGGCGTAGATACGGCTGCGCTCCTGCGAGACGAGCAGCTTCACGTCGGCAGGCGACAGGCCGAACCGGGAGGCGAAGCCCTGCAGGGCGGCCAGTTCGTCGTTCGAGAGGCGGCCGTCCGCCAGGGCCATGGCGGCCATGTTGCGCAGCAGACTGCGCGCTGCGACGGGATCGTTCGGGACGGGCAGCGTCGAGACATCGCCAGCTCCGGCCTGACGGGCATTCTGGATCATCGCGTCGAGGATCGCACCGTCCACCCGGCATCGGATCGCGAAATCGCGCAGGCATCGTTCCTCGCGATCGTCGATGACGCCGTCCGACATCATCACGTGAATCATGCAGGCAAGAGCGACGTCGGGCGAGGTTGCGGACAGACTGCCTGAGTCTGCCACGACCGGAGAAGCCGACGGGCCGGGGAGATCCGGGAGCGGGCGGTCGGGGGCAACCGTGGAGACGGGCGGGATCGAAGCGGGGCGTTGCTGCCGCTTCAGGGCGAGGGTGTTCCGGTGTTCGGGGCTAGACGGCAGGATCGATTCGAGCACCCAGCCCTTCGATCCGTCGTTACGGACGGTCTGGCAGTAGGGGCAAACGGGATCGGCGACGTTCTGTTCCGGTGCCCCGCAGTTCGGGCAGTGGGCACTGCTCAGGGAGAGGCGGGTATCGGTGACGACGCCGTGGCGCCGCACGAACACGTGGAAGTGACGACGGGGCGGCGACATCGCGCCGATAACCTCGCGACCATCGGGCAGCCTGCGGGTGTTCTTCCCGCTCCAGGTGATCTCCACCCAGACCCGGTCGAAGGGCTCTCCGGCCTCGACGAGCTTGGCCTCGACACTCCCGATCGCACCGTCGGTGTCGTACATGCGGGTTCCATCGCCGGGACCGCGCAGGGATTCGGCCAGACCGGTCACGAAGGAGTCGAGGGCGAACTTCGCCACCGGCTCCACAGAGCCGCTCCTCATGGCGACGGCATGCCGGTAGAACACGACCGAGGCGAGATCCTCCATCTGCTGGATGCTGAAACCCGGATCGAGCGTGCGGAACGCCGCGAGCCCCGGCACGTCGGCCGCTTCGGCCCCGGTCCAGGCCGAGGCCTGGGTGATTTCGGACAGCACCCAGTCATACTCACCGGATCGAAGGAAGGAGTTGCAGACACCGCATGTCGAAGCCCTGTTCAGGCTGACCGGAGCGCTGCAGTTGGGGCAATAACCTTCGATAAGTCCCTTTCCCACGAGACTCTTCGCACCGGGCCGACGGAGGAACGACCAGTATTCCTCGAACGGCCCCGAATCGTCGGAAAGCTGCCTTCCCGTCGCCGCATCGATCTTGACATTTTTTGTATAGGCTTTGAAATAGATATGCAGCGTGTCGAACGCCTCGTCGGATTCGAGCTGGGCGATGCGGGCGTCGTGAAGCGTGATGCTGTCGATCCGATCGATGATCCCGCGCGCCTTCAGGTCGGCGAGCTGGACGGAGAACTTCTCGAAGATGGCATCGGAAAGAAACGCCTGGGCTTTTTCGAGCTTGTTTTCCGACCAGGCTTCCTGGATCAGGGCAAATGCCGCTTTGGCGCGGGTGATCATCGCTGCCGAGTTCCACGCCGGGTCGCGCTTCTTCAATGTGTCTTCGGCCCTGCGTCGCCGGAGTCCATCCTGCGCAACGACACCGCGCCGGATCGTGTGATCGACGTACCGTTCGCCGCCCTCACGGGATCCGGCGAAGACGAGCGCGATGATGAACAGGCAGAGGGGAATGCCGATCATCGGATACTCGATGACAAGTCGGACGAGCAGATACACGACCTCCGCATCCCCGGAACTCCCACCCCCATGCCGGGAGCTGCCTCCCCCGCTCCAGCCGCTGCCCGAGGAGCCGCCCGAGTATCCGCCGGAGTAGCCCTCGCCGCCGCCGGCTCTCGCGAACACCTCGACCGCATCCAGCGCGAGAAACAGACAGAGCCCGAGAATCAAGGCACCCTTCCACCCCGGGCGAAGGCCTGAGCCGCGAAGACACCGGCTCCCCGCGTCGAATCTCGTCCGTCTGACCTTGTTCATCAATTCCCTCGTTCCATCGTCGTTCCTTCGTCTTCGAGCGGAGGCGGAGCCGGCGGTCGCAGGCCGAACCGGCCAAAAAAGCGGGCCGCCGCCTCGAGGCGCCGCTCCATCCCGCCCTCGAGAAAGACGGTGACACAGCGGGTCTCCCCGCCCGGAAACCGTCCGAACCCGGTGAACCAGACGGCTTGACGCATGGTTCCGGATTTGCCGAACACCCGAACCGTCCCGGTGCCGCAGGGCCACTCGATCGAGGCTGTCAGAACGTGGTTCACAGAGGCTGCTCCGACTTCCCCGGCCGCGATTCGGCGCGTGAACGCGTGCAGACGCGCGGGCGTCGTGTTCAGCATACCACCCCACACGGCGCTGCGCATTCCATTCTCGAGCCAGCGGTCGGGAACCGGCTCCCGGAAAAGCCCGCTCCGATGGACATATTCCGTCAGCCGGCCTTCGCCCAGCCGCCCCGCGACAGCCTCGAAAAAGGTGTTGCTCGAACGCAGCAGGGCATCCCGCATGCCGATCGCGACAGGGGATGATGCGACGCGCGGTTCGTTGCAGACAATGCGCGTCCCGGTTGTCAACACTCCGGCTTCAAGGCCTGCCCAGGCGATGACGAGTTTGAACACGGAAGCCGGGCATGCCCATCTCTCGACCAGATGCGGATCGCCGGACACGATCCGAACCGGCTCGCTTCCGACCGACTCGAGCAGCACCCCCCGCACCGGCTGCCCAGCCGGGCCGACGCCGGCTGCCACAACGGCGGACGAAGAAACCACCAGCACCAGAATATATATTATTTCATATACACGTTTCATTATATCCAAGGGGCCGAACCGATAGATACAACGAGACAGAGCGGTTGTCCGGATACAGAGGGGATGGACGGAAGAGGCTCAAGGAGCCGCACCCGGGCCGAGGCCTTCGCATCTGCTATACTCATCGGTGGTTCACCCTCAGGATACCGATTTTCAGGGCGGGAGACAAATTTCCCTTGATCGAAGCGATCTTCTGGATGCTGGCCTGGTGGCAGCTCTGGGCAACGAGCGCGCCATGGGACGAGGGGGCGTTCGTCCGGCGGCAGGTCTGGTATTTCCCCGACGAAGGCGGCCGGTGGTTCGAGGCCCGGACCGGCCTCCCCCACCGTAACGATGCGGCGACGCTGCTGCTCGAACGCACCGGCCCGTCGGGCCGCCCGATCGGCCGGCGGCTCCTCCCGCCCCTGTTCCGCCTCCACCTCGCGGATATCGATGCGGACGGATCGTGCGAGCTGATCGCAGGCATCGAACGAACGATCCGGAAAAAAACCTGGCGGCGGGTGTATGTCTACCGGGCCCGACGCCCGGATTTTCCCCCGCTCTGGCTCGGCTCCCGCCTCTCGTTCGTGTTGCGCGACTTCACCGTGACGCCGGTGCGAGGCAGGACCGGCCTGCGCGCTTCGGAGCTCCGGTTCGGCCGGCCCGTCGTCTCGACGTATCTGTGGTATACTTTCGGCTTCAGAACCGTGTCTGCAAGGGAGGATCACCGACCATGAGAACCGTTGTTGCCGTCGCCCTGATTTTCTGTCTCGCCCTTCTTCCGTTCGGAGGCTCGCCGGCCGAAGCCGCGGTAGAGACACTCTTCACGAACGCCGGAGAAATCGGGGAGCCGGTGTTTTCCCCGGACGGCACGGCCCTCGCTTTCACCGTCACGGCGGATGGGAAACGGACGATCTGGCTCTACGAGTTCGCGAAGAAGGCCGCCGCCCGCCTCATCGAGGAAAAAGGCGACCTCGTTTCGCCGAGCTTCTCCCCCGACGGCCGCACCCTGTATTACTGTGCAAAGCTCGACGGAAACTACGATCTGATGGCCTGGTCCTTCTCCGGGAACGCCCCGAGGCGCATCACGACGACCTCCGAGGACGAGTTCCGCGTCGAGTGCGCCCGGGCCGTCTTCGCCGAGACCGACGACGGCGGGGCGACGTATGACAAGCTCTTCTTCCTCCAGGGCAAGGACGGTGCGGGCCGGCTCTGCTCGATCCGGGCCGACGGCAAGCCCACCCCCACCCTTGCCGATCTTCTGAAACCGCCGGCCAATGCATCGGATGACCACGACGAAACGACCCGGGCCCGCATCAAAGCCCAGGCGGACGGCTCCCTGATCCTCGAACTCCTTCCGGGTGCCTGGTCGGACCTGGCCCTCAAAGGCGAGCCGGACACCCTGTTCGTCGCGGGTCCGGCCGGGCTCGGGTGGGCGCGGTATACCGATACCGATCAGAGCCGTGCAGAAATCGGCATTCTGATGCCTCCCGGCGAAGCGGTCATGGCCACGGACGCCGCCGGCCTGAGCCGGCTCTGCTGGGCGCCGGATTGTCTCCATCTGACCGCGATCGGACCGAACGGGCCTGTCGTGCGCGACATCAGGACCGGCGCAACCGAGCTGTTCGGCCCCGCCGGCCGCCTCTCCCGGTTCGCCGCCGACGCGATCCATCGGCGTCTGGCCTGGGTCGAGCGAGGCGATAATGGCTACCGGCTCTGCACCGGGCTCGACACACCCGATCCCCTCTGGTATACGGGGAATCTCTCCCACCCCCTCGTCGATCTCGCCACCCCCGCCCTGGAGCTCGTCCGCACGCAGCGGTTCGTCGCACGCCCCGCGACGCATATGCAGTTTTTCCATATCTACGAGGGGAACCGGTACCGCTGGCTCGATTCCTATATAACCGTCGATACGGTATGGTTCCTGTTCCATCTCTATTACGATTATATCCTGAAAGATATCGAGCGCAGCGCGTTCCGGGACCGCATCATCGAGATCAGCCGGGCAATGGCCGGAACGGCGAGGAAAGCCGGTGAGGGAGCCACGGGCACGGACCGGAAACACCTCCAGACGGTCTGGGGATTGTTCGAACTGGTGACCCTGCTCGGACACGAAACCTCCGAAGCCGCCCTCCGGGAGGCGAAGAAGAAACCGGCTCCGATTCGCGATTCCCTGGTCTCGGATCTCGGGCGGATCTTCGAGGCTTCCGGGGAAGCGCGCTCCGAACTGCTCGACACCTCGATCGATTTCAGCCAGTTCCGGCCGCGCGGCCATTACGAGAACGACCCGCGCCTGCAGAGCTATTTCCGGATGATGATGGCCCTATCGAAGTTTTCCCTGAGGGTGTTCGCGGATGACGGGAAGAGCCCGGGCAAAGACATGCCGGTGATCGCCTCTCTCGTCGGGGTCGCGGCGAAAGCGCGGGTCGGGAAGAAAACCGTCGCCGAGGCGGCCGCGGAGATCTGCCGCCCCCTCTCCTTCCTGGTCGGCGACACCGAAGACATCGGCGTGACCGAGATGGCAACGCTGACAGACGGCCTGACGCTTCCCGCCCTCTCGAAGATCGCCGGGGATGCGGCGTTCCAGAAGGCGCTGTTCGAGCGTCTCGCCGCCTGGCCCAAGCCCCGCATCGATCCGAAGACGGACACCCAGGTCGTGTTCTTCCCGCAGCGGGTCACGCTCGACAGCGAGATCATGCAGCGGCTGGTCTACAAGGCCGTCGGGACGGAGGACAACAAGCGCCTGCTGCCGAAGCTGCTCGACGTGATGGCCGGGCTCGGCTCGGCGCGCGCCGAGAAGCTGCTGACCGAGTTTCACAAGGAAACCCGGTTCGCGAACTACGCGGAAAAGCTGGCCGAGACGAAGCGCGCCGTCGCCGCCCTCCCCGCGGCCGAATGGACCAGGAACGTGTATCGCGGCTGGCTGAGCGGTTTCACGGCGCTGCTGAAGGATGACGGGCGTGACCTTCCCGAGTTCACGAAGAGCGAGGCATGGACGGACCGGCTGCTCAATGCGGCGCTGGGAAGCCTGACGACGCTTCGCCACGACACCCTCCTGTACAACAAGATGGGCGGGGCGGAAGCCGGTGAGGGAGGCGAGTTCGAAGACTGGATGATCCGGCAACTGCCCTCGGTCGTCGTCGATCCGTATCCCGAGGTGTTCGGCGGACTCCGGCGGATGACCCTCGAATTATATGGCATGCTATCCGCCCAGGGATTTCTGCCGAAGAACGAACGGGATGAGGGGTCGGACGAATCGTATGACGAGATCCTGCCGCTGACCTCGAAGGGGCTGACCCTGAAACTGATCGAGATCTTCGGGCTGCTCGAGACCTGCGCGCGCAAGCAGGCGGCCGGCGAGCCCCTTTCCCCGGAAGAGCACGTGAAACTCTGGAAGTTCGGTATCTGGACCGAACATCTGACGATCGCCCTGATCCGGCCGGACAAGGAGTTCTACAACATCGTCCAGGAGGAGACCTCGCTGGTGGCCGACGTGTTCACGGGCGACCAGACCTGTCTCGAGGTCGCGATCGGCCGCGTGTTCGAGCTGTGGGTGCGGTGCATGGGGCCGCGCGGCGAGCGGCTGCACCGGGGCGGGATCTTCTCGTTCTACGAGTTCGAGCAGCCGGTTGCCGACCGTCTCACCGATTCCGCCTGGCGCAAGATGCTGCGCGACGGGAAAGCGCCGGCGCTGCCGGGCTGGACCGCCTCGTTCATCTCGGGCGATCCGTCGAAGCTCGATTTCAAGGAAGGCTGGTATGAAGAGGAAGAAGAGCCCGCACCGGCCGACGAAGGGAACTGAGGGAAGCGGCGCGGCTCGATGAATATCTGGCTCGCGTGGCTGGTGTTCGGCCTGATCGAGCATCTGTGGCTTCGGGTCGAGTTCGGCGGCGATGTCGCGCTTGGCCGGCGCATTGCCGCCGCCGTCGAGCACGCGGGGCCACGGGCGTATTTTGCCTCGCTTCGCACCCATCTGGAGAACGTCGATCTCGTGGTCGCCAACCTCGAAGGATCGGTCCGGTTGCCGGCACGTCGGGCGGCAGGGAGGCGGTTCGACCTCTCGTTCGAGGAGGCGGCGCTGTCCTGCCTGGTCCCGAGCGGCATCCGTCATTTCGGCCTGTCGAACAACCATGCATCCGACGGCGGTCCCCGAAGCCGCGCCCGCACGATCGCCGCCCTCGCCCACCGCGGGCTGCACGGGTTTCACGGCGTCTGCCGGGTCACCCGCAAGGGGATTCCGCTGTCGATCATCGCCTGCGATCTCACGGCCACGCACGGCGGAAGGGCGATCGGCATCATCCGGCAGGAGGCGGTTGATCGGCTGACCTTCGTCTTTCCCCATCTGGGAGCCGAGGACACCGACCGCATCGACATCGCGGATCGGGCGTTCCTGAGGGCCTGTCTCGATGCCGGCGCAGCCGGCGTGTTCGGGCATCATCCGCACCGGATCAAGGCGGGCGGCTCACTGGGAGGGAAACCGGCCTACGCGTCGCTGGGCAGCCTGCTGTTCGACCGTTCCCGCAGACCCGATTGCTTCGGGCTGCTGGTGCGCGTTCACATCTGGGCTGGGATCCCGGTTGCGTGGGAGCGGTTCATCGTCCATCTGCGGCCGGGAAATCATCAGCCGCTGGTCTGGCCGGGCGGCGCGGGCTTTCATCTGTATCGATGACCATTTTTCCTTTGACGCGCGGCGCGGGCGAAGCCGTCCAGGCTCCGCCCGCGCCGTTTCTCGTGCGATCCGGCCTTCTCAGCGGAAGAAGGTCGTCACCCCGAACATGAGCTTGTAGTTGTACCCGTAGCGCTGGTCGTTGGTGACCGAAACCGGCACGCCGACCTCGAAGGCGAAGTTCTCGGTGGGCGTATACCGGAGACCGGGGGTCACGTCGATCTTCAGGCCTTCCGCGCCCCAGTCCTGGCCGTTGACCTCGGCCATGACCGTGACGTTGTTGGTGTGCGGATACTCGAGACCGATATTATAGTAGAAAATATCCGCAAGGCCGTCCGGATAGAACTGGGTGTTGGGATCGCCGGTCATCACGTATCCGAGGTTCAGATGGGCGATCACGCGCTCGAAGTTCTTGCTGAAGGCGGTGTAGACCTCGAAGTCGGTCTTGCCGGTTCCCAGCCCCTTGGCATCGCTGCCGGTCGGGAATTTGAACGCCAGGCCGAATGCGCCGCGCGTTTGATACTGAGCGTTATCGAACACCCGGTATTTGAACGCGAGCTTCGAGTCGCCGGTTCCGGATTCGCGGAAATCCTTGGACCAGAGGATCCGGGACTTGATGGTGTAGTTGAGAATGGGCAACGAGAGGGCGAACTCGAGGTCGTCCGTCACGGCGTAGTTGAAGAACAGGGGGATCTCGAGGAGATCGCCTTCTTCGCCGCTTGCCAGGACGCGGTCATACACGCGGTCGAGGGTGAACCAGCTCGAATGGAAGCCCATCTTGAACGAGCCGGCCTTGCTGACGTCGGCCGAGGTCGTCGTGAAGAGGCCGGTGAGACCCATCGAGTTGCAGGCGAGCACGCGGGAGACGGCTTCTCCGAGAGGCACCGTCATCATCGCATCGCGGCTCACCGGCGGCAGCGTCGTTCGCGAAGGCTCGGGCAGGCTCGAGACGGGGGGCAGCTTGAGCGGCTCCTGCGAATAGATCTCCTGGTCGGCGCTGATCGAAGGGAGCGGTGCCGGCTGGTTCGCATACGGGGCCGCCACGGGCATGACGGGCGCCGGGGCCGCCGTGATCATGGTGTCGGGGCCGCTCGAGACGACGGGGGCGGAAGAGCGCTTCTTCGTCGATTTTTTCTTCGACGATGAAGACTTTTTCTTCGTGGAAGCCGGCTTTGCCGATGACTTCACGGGAGCCGTCCCGCTCACCGAGCTGCCCGTATCGGCACCGCCGGTCGATACGGCGGATCCCGTGGTGTCCGACGACGAGACAGGCGGCAGGGAAGCGTCGCTTCCGCTGCTGTCGGTCGGCGTTGTCGCCGGGGGCAGCGCATCGGTCTGACCGAGGCTGGGGCGGGCATCCGCGGTTCGCCGATAGGGGTCGAGCGGCTGCCGCGAGACGCTGGAGATGAAGGAATTGCTGAACCCGGACTGCTTCAGCCGGCTCTGCGTCGCTGGCTGCAGGTATTCCTGCGCACCGGCGGGCAGGGCCAGCAGACAGGCGGCCAGGGCCCATACCGCTGTGTTTCTGCTCATGCCTCGCTCCTTGCGGTCCGGTTCGCCCGGACACACTGAGTCACGTCGGCCTCATCGGCACGATGCACGAGTTTCTTAACGGAATTTTTTCCCGGCCGGGAAATTCCGTTGGCGGCATGATAGATTGCCTGCGTTCACCGCCATTCCTCGCCATTCCCCGCAGCAAGGAACCAGAAAGGATTGAAATGAGCGAACGCCATCGTATGATTCACGGCCTCGGATTTGCCCTGGGCTTGCTTGGATTCGTCATGGCCGTTCTTGGCCCCGCGGCTGTTGCCGCCGTCGCCGGTGCTCCGGCGGGAACCCTCGTTCTGGTCGGCGGAGGTCTGAAGGTCGACAACGGCGAGATCCTCGATGCCGTCCGGAATGCCGCGTCGGAACTGTGCGCCAGGGAAGGCGTGGCAAGGCCCCGTGTGGCAGTCGTTCCCTCCTCGTTCACCGATCTGGCCGAGGCACGGGCGGCTTTCGGCCGGAAGGGCCCGGACAAGCATCACGAGGATCCGGGATACCGTGTCTGGCTCACGAACGCAGGGTTTTCCCCCGTATTGATTCCGGTGACCCAGGACACCGTTTTCCGGAAGAACAACGCCGCGGAAGACCCGCAGATCGCGGCTCTGGTCGATTCCTGCCAGGTCGTTTTCCTGCTGGGCGGCGACCAGGGATGTCATGCCATCTGCCTTCTGCGGCGCGATGGAACCGCCTCCCGCGTTCTCGAAGCCATCCGCGGGGTCTATCGGCGGGGCGGGGTCGTCATGGGCACCAGCGCAGGCACGCACGTGCTCGCCAACCCGATGTACGGCTGGGGCGAGAGCGGGCCGGCGATCGTCCACGGACAGCTCGAACGGATCGATCTCGCGCAGGTCACGCCGGAGCGCGAGGTTCGGGCACGCTTACCGGGGAACAGCGTCTCCCTGCCGGGCCTCGCCCTGTTGCCGTCCGACATGCTCACCGACACCCATTTCGGCATCCGCGGGCGGCTCGGCCGCCTCGTCGCCGGCCTGCGCGACACCGGCATGCGTTGGGGGCTCGGGGTCGACGAGAACACCGCCCTCTTCCTGCACCGCGGCCAGGGCATCGTGCGCGGAGAACGCGGCGTCTTCATCGTCGACACCGCTTCGGCAACCTTCTCGGCCGCCGGCGAGCCGTTGCGGGCACGCGATGTCCGCGTTTCCCTGCTCACTTCGGGCGACTCCTGGAATCCGGCCAACGGAGCCGTCGTTTCGAGCAAACCCCGGGTGAAACCGGCCCAGGCGGCAGTCGCCGTTTCCGACGACATCTTTTCCGCAAAGCGGACGCCGGATGACGAGCGCGAGAACCCCTACGCGGCCACGAGCGTCCTGCGCGACCTGATCAACAGCCGCGAAGCCTCGGTCGCAGCGCGGGTGCATCCGGCCGGCTCGTTCGTTTTCGTGAGGTTCCGCAAGACCAGCGAGACGTGGGGCGGCTGGTCATCCACCTCGGGATTCACCGTCGTCTCGATGTCCATGGACATCGACCGCAAGCCGTTCAATAGTTCAGCATATCTTCGGTGAATCCGGAAAGAAACGGTCGCGGAGCCAGAACGAGACGTTCACGAGACCGATGAGGGCGGGCACTTCGACGAGGGGGCCGATGACGGCCGCGAAGGCGGCGCCGTGGTTGATCGTGAACACGGCGACGGCCACCGCGATCGCGAGCTCGAAGTTGTTGCTGGCCGCCGTGAAGGAGAGCGTTGCGGTTTTCCCGTAGGAGGCGCCGAGCTTTGCGGCGATCACGAAGCTGACGAGGAACATCACGACGAAGTAGATCAGCAGAGGGATCGCGATGCGCACGACATCCATCGGGATGCGCACGATCAGGTTCCCCTTCAGGCTGAACATCACGACGATCGTGAACAGCAGGGAAACCAACGTGATCGGGCTGATGCGGGGAATGAACTCGGCGTGGTACCACTCCTTCCCCTTCGCCTTCACCAGGAGGAACCGCGTCGTGACGCCGGCCAGGAAAGGAATTCCCAGGTAGATGAACACGCTTTCCACGATCTGGCCCATGGTCACGTTCACCGCCAGGCCGGGCAGGCCGAAATACGGCGGCAGGACGGTGATGAAGAACCAAGCGTAGACACTGAAGAACAGCACCTGGAAGATGCTGTTGAACGCGACGAGGCCCGCGCAGTATTCGGTGTCGCCCTTGGCCAGGTCGTTCCAGACGATGACCATCGCGATGCACCGCGCGAGACCGATCAGGATCAGCCCGGTCATGTATTCGGGGTCGTCGCGCAGGAAGATGATCGCCAGGAAGAACATGAGGAACGGCCCGATGACCCAGTTCTGTACGAGCGACAGCGCGAGCACCTTCGTGTCCCTGAACACGTCGCCGAGCTCCTCGTATTTCACCTTCGCCAGGGGCGGGTACATCATCAGGATCAGGCCTATAGCGATAGGTATATTCGTCGTGCCGACCTGGAACCGGTTGATGAATCCCTCGATGCACGGGATGAAGTAGCCGGCGCCGACGCCGACCGCCATGGCCGTGAAGATCCAGAGGGTCAGATATCGGTCGAGGAAGGAAAGTTTCTGCGTGATGCTTTCGCTCATGATTCCTGGCTCCTGTTACCGGATGATGATCTCCGGCTGAATGACGATCTCGGACGTATTTCCACCGTTCGGCGTCTTGGCTCAGGCTTTCGCCAGCACCTCGCCGACGGCCCTCGTAAGCTCCTCGAGGATTGACCGTATCAGGGTTTCCGTGGCCCGAATGCAGTCCCCTCTTTCACACGGAAGGGTGCTGCCGTTTGCGCCCGCGCGAGCGGACCCGCTCAGACAGGAACGCATCGATGCCGGCCAGCAGCTCCGTCACCTGGGAAGCGGTCATCCATGGATTTTCACAATGCGCGCGAATTTCCCGTGCATCGAGGCCCAGCCGGCGGCACTCGGAGACGGCAACCGCGTAGCCTTCGATCTCGGTGAGCCGTCGATGATACGGTACGGTCTCGTCCCAGACGTTACGCCCCTCCATCACCTGTCGGATATGCGTCGCCTCATGGAGCAGGTCGAGATACAGATCGAGATCGCTTGCGGAGGCGTAATGCCCGAGCGTGAGGACGACGCAGGGAACCCTGTCGTCGACCCAGCAATAGCCATCTTCGGCAACGAGGCTCACTCTCGTGCCTTCCAGGACGGTCGTGCCGGGAATCCTGTCCGTGCCGATCAATTCCAGGGCAGGGCTTTCCAGCGCTCCCGGCAGAATGGACAGGAAGGGATGGAGCCCTTCCCCCTGCCCGCGGATCGGAAGCGGAAACCCGTTCATCATTTCTTCAGACCGGCTTTCGGGCCGTGATCGCGACGCTGGTCACGTAATCCGTGAGCGTCGAGCCGGCAGGCAGGGCGGCAAGGACTTCGCGGAACAGCGGATCGTTGCCGTCCGTCATCGCGGCGATCGCTTCGGGTTTTCGAACGATCTCGACGGTTTCGAGGCCGGCCTCGCGGATCAGCCGCTCGGTTTCGCGAATCTCGACAGCCCCGGCGACACAGCCGACGAGGGCGGCGATGGAGTGCACGAGGGATTCGGGAAGCGGCTGAACGAGGGCGATGTCGGATATCGCGGCGCGGCCGCCCGGCCGGAGGACACGTGCGATGTCGCGCCACACCTGCGACTTGTCGGGGGAAAGGTTCAGCACGCAGTTGGAGATCACGACGTCGACCGACGCGTCGGCCACGGGCAGGTGCTCGATTTCGCCGAGCCGGAACTCGACATTCGCGAAACCGGTATTTTTTGTATATGATATGATATTTTTTCGAGCCTTCCCGAGCATCTCGGGGGTCATGTCGATGCCGATGGCACGGCCTTTCTCCCCCACCCTGCGGCCCGCCACGAACACATCGAAGCCGCCGCCGCTTCCCAGATCGAGAACCGTCTCGCCGGGTTTCAGCGCTGCGATCGCGGCAGGATTCCCGCAGGAGAGGCCCATGTTGGAGCCTTCGGGCAGAACCGCCAGCTCGGCCTCGTCGTATCCGAGATCCCGCGCCAGTTGTTCGGGGGCGGCGGCGCCGCAGCAGCCGCTCCCGGAGGAGGAGGACGCGGCCCCACAGCAGGAACCCGAGGTTCCGAGCGCGACCTTCGCGTAGCCGGATCTCACGCGTTCACGGATGGTTTCAGGATCGTCGAGTTTCACATTTTTACCCATGGTTGCCTCCAACAGGGCGGGTTTGAAACCCGCCCCTACAGAAGATGAACAATTTCAAAGACGAAACGTCCGGAAAGGACTCAGAAGCGGAGGAAATACAGGCCGACGCCGATGATCAGCACGCCGGCGACCCGCTTGAAGGCGCCGATGGCCCGGTTCATGCCCCGGGAATCCGCGAGGGCCTGGACGGAGCCGACCGAGACGCCGGCCACGAGAATCAGCATCGAATGGCCGATTCCGTAGAGGAACAGCAGCGTTCCGGCCTTCGCGACGCCGATCTCGGGAATCAGGCTCATCAGCATCAGCAGCACAGGTCCCGAGCAGGGCATCGAGACGAGGCCGAACAGGAACCCGAGCAGGAGAATGCCGATGTACCCGCCCCACCGGAGCGTCGGGGTCACGGTCACGCCGGGCATCTGGATGTCGAACAGGAGGTGTGCCCCGAGCAGGGCGCAGACGGCCGCGATCACGTATTTCCAGGCCCAGCCCGAGAGATACGGCGCGACGGCCGCCGACACCGAGAAGAGCACGGCAAGCTCGAGCGAGAAGCCGATCACGAACAGCGTGCTGAACAGAGCGGCCCGTTTCCAGGGGCTGCTTCCCCCGGCCGACGCGTAGCCGCCGACGAAGCCGATCATCAGCGGAACGGTGGCAAGCACGCAGGGGTTGAGGGCCGTCAGCAGGCCACCGCCAAACGCGGCGGCCGGGGCCAGCCAGCCGGCTCCCGACACGGCGTCGGCGAACTGCTGTTCGAGCATGACGAGATCGATCATGGGGCTTTCACCGGCAGCTTTACGCCGAGCGCTTCGAACTGGCGGTCGATCTCCTCGCGTGGCAGGAACCCCTCGTGGCGCATCATTTCCTTCCCCTGGGCATCATAGAAGATCTGCGTCGGAATCATGCGGATGCCATACTGCGCGCCGGCATCCCGATTCTCCCAGACGTCGATGAATTCGACATCGGCAATGCCCGCATAATCGACTTTCGCCTGTTCGAGGACCGGCGCCATCTCTTTGCACGCCTTGCACTTGCCGGCGCCGAGATCGACCAGTTTCGGTCGCGGCCCGCTCGTCTGGAGCGACGACGAAGCAGGCCCCTCACCCGGAGCGGTGACGGTTCCGGAGCCGACCTGGCCGGCAGAAGTCGATGCCGGCAGAGTTTTCCCCGGCGTCGCAATCACCGCCGATGCATTCGGGGCCGTGCTTGTATCGGTAGCCTGTGAAGCTTCTTCCGCCGTGGCGGGGGAGATCATCCTGCCGCAGGTGCAGTTTCCCGTATCGAACAGATGCGCGGCATAGAACGTCGCCGCACATAAAGCTATAGCCTTGACGATAGATGTGATTCGCATGCGCACCCTCCATCAGAAATCGCCGAACGACTCATTTCGCCTTTTCCAGAAGCTGCTTGATCGCGGCCGGTTCGGGAACCTTGCCGGTCAGCAGAACCTTGCCGTCGACGGCCAGGGCCGGGGTCATCATGACGCCGAATTTCATGATCTCGTTCAGGTCCGTGACTTTGACGAGCTCATAGGAGAGATCCAACTCCTTCGCCGCCACATCGGCGTTTTCGGCAAGTTTTTTGCACTTGGCGCAGCCGGTTCCGAGAATCTGGATTTTCATATTTCCTCCTGTATATATCAGACAGGCAAGTCCGCCTGAGCCACGAACTCAAGCGAGGCTTCCGTAGATGACGCCTGCGGTCGCGGAGAACACGACCACCAGCAGAACGAACACGAATGTCTTTTTGAAACCCATGATACCGTTGATGACGAGCATGCTGGGCAGACTCAGCGCCGGTCCGGCAAGCAGCAGGGCGAGGGCCGGGCCGTTCCCCATGCCGCTGCCCATCAGGCCCTGCAGGATCGGCACCTCGGTCAGGGTCGCGAAATACATGAAAGCGCCGAAAACCGCGGCAAACAGGTTCGCCCCGATCGAGTTTCCGCCGACGGCTGCCGCCACCCAGGCATTCGGAATCAGCCCTTCGTTTCCGGGACGTCCGAGCAGAAGGCCGGCCACGAGCACCCCGCCCATGAGAAGCGGGAAGATCAGGATCGCGTTTTCCCAGGAAGCGTTGAACCACTCGGCGCCATCGCCCCGATGGGTGCTGGTGAAGACCGACAGCAGCGTCATCCCCGTCACGAAGGGCACCATCGGCTCCCCCGGAGCCGCCAGCGCTGCCACGACCGTCCCCCCAGCCGTCACCAGGACTTTCCAGGCCTCGAGGCCGAACCAGGCCCACAAGGCAAAGCCCAGCAGTCCGGCAAATCCCGATGCGACGAGCCATTTTGCCTGCCAGATGGCATGCCAGACGCCGGTCTCATCGACGGGTTTCGCGAAATTCGCAAACACGAGAATGCCGACGAGGGACGCAAAGAACAGCATCTGCTGGGAAAGCGTGCGGCCGCCTTCCTCTTCGGCCATCACCGGTGCGGCGGCGAGCTTCTGTTGCTCCTCCTCGCGGAAGATCCAGGCCATGATGAGGCCGATCACGATGCTCATGCTCACGGCACCGACGGCTCGGGCCAGGCCGAGGTTGAAGCCGAGGATCCGGGCGGTCAGGATGATCGCCAGAACGTTGATGGCGGGGCCGGAGTAGAGGAAGGTGACAGCCGGGCCGAGGCCGGCGCCCATCCGGTAGATGCCGTTGAACAGCGGCAGGATCGTGCAGGAGCAAACCGCGAGAATCGTCCCCGAGACGGAGGCGACGGTATACGCGAGCAGCCGGTTGGCACCGGGGCCGAGGTATTTCATGACCGCCGCCTGGCTGACGAATACGGTTATAGCACCTGCAATAAAAAACGCGGGCACGAGGCACAGCACGACATGTTCGCGCGCATACCATTTCAAGAGCTGGAGCGCCTCCAGGACGGCATTGTCGAACCGAGGGGTGCCGATGGGCAGGTAATAGCAGCCAAGGAATACGGCGATCATCGCCACGAGCGTTTTCCACTGTTCCTTCCAGTTCATGCGGAGACCTTTCGCTTCATCATTCGGTGTTTTCTGGAAAGCGGCTTCCAGGGAGTCACGAGGGCTTCGCCGCGGTGCGGCGCCGGCTGCGGGAGGCGTCGTTCGGGCGGGGGGACGGCAGGCGGCACATGGCCTTCACGGCAGCTGCCGAGACGTCGTCGGTGAGGTCGGAATGGCCGAGCGGCACGTTTCCGAGGCAGGAGAGGAATTCGATGATGCAGGGCGCACGGAGACGGTAAAACACCTGCAGACCGCGCTTGTCATCCTCGACGATGCCGGCGTTACGAAGCTGGCTGAGATGCCGCGAAACCGTCGAGATATCGCAGCAGACCTGGTCGGTCAGCTCGCAGACGCACTTTTCGCCGCGCGCCAGCTCCATGACGAGATACAGTCGGACGGGATGGGCAAGCGCCTTGAGAATCTGCACCGGCCGCCGCAGCTTCCGGGGGTCGCAACAGGCTTCTTTTTTCATATTTTCCAAATTACGCAAATAGAAGGCATGTGTCAATCCATTCCGAAACACGAATTGTTCCCAGTATCAGCCGGGCTCTTGGGAAGCAGGTTTGCAGACGAACTGGATCCTGCCGTCGGCGAAGTCGAGCTGCGCCGTGCCGCCGTCCTTCAGTTCGCCGAACAGGATGCGGTCGGCCAGCTCGTCCTTGATCTCGCGCTGGATGACGCGGCTGAGGGGACGGGCGCCGAAGCGCGGGTCGTGGCCCTTTACGGCGAGGTGGTCGCGGAGGGCGTCGGAGATCACCAGGGTCACCTTCTTCTCGGCCAGCTGGCGGTTGAGTTCGCCGATCAATTTGTCGACGATGCGCCGCATGACGTCGCGGTTGAGGGCGTTGAAATGGATGATCGCGTCGAGCCGGTTGCGGAACTCGGGGCTGAACGCCTTCTCGACGGCCTCGCGGCCGCGCCACTGGACGTGGCCGCTCTGGTCGCCGAAGCCGATCGCGCCCTTGCTCATCTCGCGGGCGCCGGCGTTCGAGGTCATGACGAGGATGACGTGCCGGAAATCGGCCTTGCGGCCCGTGTTGTCGGTGAGCGTCGCGTCGTCCATGACCTGCAGGAGAATGCCGTAGATGTCCTGGTGCGCCTTCTCGATCTCGTCGAGGAGCAGCACGCAGTTCGGCTGCTTGCGGATCGCATCCGTCAGCTGGCCGCCTTGTTCGAACCCCACATAGCCCGGAGGAGCGCCGATCAGGCGGGAAACGGCATGTTTCTCCATATATTCACTCATATCGAACCGCAGGAACGACACCCCGAGCGCCTGCGCCATCTGGCGGGAGACTTCGGTCTTGCCGACGCCGGTAGGGCCGGCGAACAGGAAACAGCCGACGGGTCGGCGTTCGCCTCCCAGACCTGCGCGCGACCGCTTGATGCAGGTCACGAGGGCTTTGATGGCTTCGTCCTGGCCGAAAATGACGCCGCGCAGCACATCGTCGAGTGCCTTGAGCCGATCGGCATCCGATGTCGAGACGCGGGTCGCCGGGATACGCGCCATGTGCGAGACGGCCATCTCGATGTCGCGGACCCGGACCTCCTTCCGCTTCGCATAGGCAGGCGACAATTTATGCAACGCCGCCGCCTCGTCGATCAGGTCGATCGCCTTGTCGGGCAGGAACTTCTCGGTCAGATGCCGCGCAGCCAGCTCCACCGCGGCCTTGAGCGCCCCGTTCGTATAGGTGACGCCATGGAACGTCTCGTAGGAGGACTTGAGCCCATGCAGGACGCGCAGCGCCTCAGCTCTCGTCGGCTCGGCGAGGTCGATCTTCTGGAAACGGCGCGCGAACGCCCGATCCTTCTCGAAATGGTTTTTGAACTCCTCGTAGGTGCTCGTGCCGATGCACCGCACCCGCCCGCTGTTCAGGAGCGGTTTGAGCAGGTTCGCCGCATCCATCGAGCCGCCGCTGACGGCGCCCGCGCCGACGATCGTGTGGATCTCGTCGACGAACAGGATGACCTTCTCCTGCTTCTCGAGGGCTTTGATGACGGCCTTCAACCGCGCCTCGAAATCCCCGCGGTATCTCGTTCCCGCGAGCAGGGCGCCCATGTCGAGGGCGAAGATCCGGAACCCGGCCAGGGTCGGCGGAACCTTCTCCTCGTGGATCATCCGGGCCAGGCCTTCGACGATCGCAGTCTTGCCCACTCCGGGCTCGCCGACGAACACGACATTGTTCTTTCGCCGCCGGGCCAGCACCGTGACCGCGCGCCGCAGCTCCGCCTTGCGTCCCACGAGCGGGTCGATCTCCCCGGCTGCCGCCCGATCGTTCAGGCAACGCGCGAACTGGCCGAGCGGATCCTTGACCGGCTTTTCCCCGGCCTCCCCACCGATTGCGGGGAGCCCCTCCCCTTCCTCGTCGTCGCCCCCCGCCTCTTCCCCAGCACTCCCGGCATCCTCAGAAGACACGCCGTTCTCTTCCTTCGTCACACCATGAGATATATATTCAAGTATATCCAGGCGCGAAATCTCTTCGGTCTGAAGAATCCGGACGGCATGGGAATCGGGCTCCTGGAAAATCGCCGCGAGCACGTCCCCGGCATCCGCCTCGTCTTTCTCGGACGCCTGCACATGCATGAGAGCCCGCTGAATCACGCGCTGGAAGCCGACACTGGGCTGAGGGTCGAGATCGGAATCCGCCGGCAGCTTCGGCACCTTGTCCGAAAAAAAGTCCTCGAGGGCCTTTTTCATCCGGTCGATGTTTCCGCCGCACGCACGCAGGATCTCCCTGCCGAGACCGTCAAAGAGACAGCCATACAGCAGGTGTTCCGGCGTCAGATACTCGTCGCGGCGGTCGCTCGCCTCGCGGATCACGGACTGGAGGGTGATTTCAAGATCACGCTGGATCATCGGCATGGTTCAGGCTTTCTCCATCGCGCACTGGAGAGGGAATCCCCGCTCCCGGGCCATCGTTTTCACGGTCTCGACCTTCGTTTCGGCGATATCACGCACATAGATCCCGGCAAGTCCGCGGCCATTGCGGTGCACATGCAGCATGATCTGCGTCGCATCCATGGTCGCCTTGTGAAACACGTTCTGAAGCACCTCGATCACGAACTCCATCGTGGTGTAATCATCGTTCAGCAGAAACACCCGGAACATCGGGGGTTCTTCGACCTTGTGGCGCGTCTTTTCGAGCAGTTCCTGGTCGGGACGAGCGTTCGTTCCTGCCATATCTCCTCCCTCACGCTCCGGCGCCGTCGTTTTGCGGCGCCTCTTCCATCAGCTTCTGCAGCTCTTCCCAGCGCTCCATCCGCTTCCCGATCTCGGTTCCCACATCCCCGTGCTGCCGGGAAAGATCGGCGAGCCCGTCGCGCGAGATCCCCGCCGGGGGCTCGGCAAGCTGCGCCTCGAGATCGCGCTGCCGCGCTTCCAGGGCGCCGATCGTCTCCTCGACCTCGCGCAGTTCCCGCTCCCAGCGCTGCCGCTGGTTGCTCTGCCGCTTTCGTTCCTTCCAGGCATCCCGGGCGTCGTTCCGGCGATCCCCGCCGGCGTCCGGTGCCCCGTTCGCCGGGGAGTCGGCCACGGTCTCCTCCTCGATCCGGTGCGACAGGGCCCACAGATACTGACTATAGTTGCCTTCATACAAAAACGCCTTCCCGTCGCGGATCGCGAGGATGCGGGTCGCCAGGCAGTCGAGGAAGAACCGGTCATGGGACACGATGATCAGCGTTCCGGGAAACGCGTCGAGCGCCTCGAGCAGCGCTTCCCGGCTGGAGATGTCGAGATGGTTGGTCGGCTCATCGAGCATCAGCAGATTGCAGGGGCGCAGCATCAGCCGGGCGAGGCCCAGCCGGCTTTTCTCGCCGCCCGAGAGCACTTTCACGGGTTTTTCGATATCGTCGCCCGAAAAGAGAAACACACCGAGCAGGCTTCGCAACTGCGGCACCATGTCGAAGGGGGCATCACGCATCATGCGGTCCCAGATCGTCTCGTCCTTCTCGAAACTGATCTCCTCATCCTGCGCGAAGTAGCCGAACCGCACCTTGTATCCCCACTCGACCCGGCCCTGGTGTGCGGTATCCTGACCAGCAAGAATGCGCATGAGCGTCGTTTTGCCGGCCCCGTTCTCCCCGATGATCGCAAGCCGGTCGCCGCGCCGGATCGTGAAATCGAGGCCGTCGAGCACGACATGCTCGCCGTATCTGCGACCGATCTTTTCGGCTTTCGCGACGAGCTCGCCGCTCTCCTGGCAGGGGGGGAAGTCGAAATCGAGTTTCGGGGCCGTGCGGGCCTGATCGATGCGCTCGAGCTTCTCGAGCTGCTTGATGCGGCTCTGCACCTGGGAAGCCTTCGATGCCTTGTACCGGAACCGCTCGACGAAGTTCTGAACCCTCCGGCGTTCGCGATCCTGGCGGTCCTGGGCGGCAGCGGCCTCCCGGGCCCACTGTTCGCGCGCCTCGAGAAAATCGGTGTAGTTGCCGCGCCAGACGCGAGCCCCTTCAGGCATCAGCGCCACGACCGAGGTCGCGAGCTTGTCGAGGAAATACCGGTCATGCGACACCATCAGGATGCCGCCCGGATACGTCGCGAGATACTCCTCGAGAAAGGCGATCGAGGAGATATCGAGATAGTTCGTGGGTTCGTCCAGCAGCAGGTAGTCCGGCTCGCTCAGCAGCAGCCGCGCGAAGTAGGCCCGCATCTGCCAGCCGCCCGAGAAGGTCTTGAGCGGATCGTGAAACCGCGCCTCGGGAAAGCCCAGCCCCTTGAGAATCCGGATCATCCGTGCCTGCCAGGTGTACCCGCCGGCCCGCTCGAACCGGGTCAGGAGACTGTGATGCCGGTCGTGGACGGCGATCGAGACATCCCCCGCCGCGATCTTCTCCTCGACGGCCGCGATCTCGTCCCGGATCTGCAGAAGGCCCGAAAATGCCTGGGCGGCGAGGCTCCAGAGCGTCGCGTCGACGCCGGCCTCTCCCCACTCGGGGTCTTCGGCGAGAAATATCTCCTGCGACAGATACCCGACGCGCGACTCGCGAGGCCGCGTGATGCCGCCGTCATCGGCGGACTCCCCGCCGCGGATGATGCGCATCAGCGTCGATTTTCCCGAGCCGTTGTTTCCGACCAGCGCAACCCGCTCCCCGGGATTCACGGCAAACGTGACGTTCCGGAACAGGGTCCGGACGCTGAAGGATTTCGAGAGATTCCGTATCTGGAGAGACATGGCGAGGTTCGCATTCTAGCACGCCGCACGCGCTTCGACAACCGCCCCACCGCTCCGGCAATGCATCGGCGGGCACCTGAAAAACCCGACCGTTGCTGGTATCATGGGAACATCCGCGAAGGAGGGATCCCGCGATGAAACTCCGGCCCTTCGAGCTCGAACGGTATTTTGCCCGGTACGAGTTCTCGACGCCCTATCTCCTCTGCTCGTCCGACTGTGAGAGCATGACGCTCGGCACTCTGCTCGCGTTCGAACCCGGTGCCGGCGAGCGACTCTCCGCCTTGTGGCTGGGGTATACCGAAAGCACCGGTCATCCCGACCTGAAGCAGGAAATCACGCGGCTCTACGAGAGCATCCCTAGCGAAGGGGTCCTCGTCCATGCCGGGGCGGAAGAAGCGATTTTCACCTTCATGCAGGTCGCCCTCGAGCCCGGCGACGAGATCATCGTCCATACTCCCTGCTATCAATCGCTCACCGAAATCGCCAGGGGCATCGGCGCCAGGGTCGTGGAGTGGCCAGGTGATCCAGAAGCCGGCTGGGAACTGAGCCTCGATTTCCTCGAACGGGCAGTGACGAATCGCACCCGGGTCGTCGTGATCAACGCGCCTCACAATCCGACCGGCTTCGTTCCCACGGCCGAATTCCAGCAACGGCTTTCAAGCCTTTCGGAACGGCACGGCTTCATCGTCTTTTCGGACGAGGTGTACCGGGGCCTGGAATACGGCTGCCCGAGGCTGCCGGCCTTCGCCGACCTGAATCCCCGCGCCGTCTCTCTCGGGGTGATGTCCAAAACCTACGGTCTCCCCGGCCTCCGCATCGGCTGGCTTGCCACGCGCAACGCACGTCTCCTGGGTGAGATCGCCGCCTTCAAGGATTACACCACGATCTGCTCCAGCGCCCCGAGTGAGTTCCTTGCCACGATCGCCCTGCGCCACCGGGACGCGATCGCGGCCAGGAACATCCGGATCATCCGTGACAATCTGGATCAGCTCGACGGGTTCTTCGCGGAGCATCGCGACCGGTTCGACTGGCGGCGCCCCGTCGCAGGCCCCATCGCGTTTCCCCGCCTGAAACGCGGAAACGTCGATGCGTTTTGCGAAGCCCTCGTCGAACAGGCCGGCGTCCTTCTCCTGCCCGGCACATTATACAATAAATACTATAATACTTTCAGGATCGGCTTCGGCCGGGCCAATCTGCCGGAAGCCCTGGCACGTCTGCGAAACTTCCTCGACTCCCGGCATCCAGAGCTGGAGAACATGAGATGATCGAGCGAACGACGTTGTACAAGCCCTCCCTCGCCCTGCTGACGGATCTGTATCAGCTGACGATGGCCTACGGATACTGGAAATCGGGCACCGCCGACAAGGAAGCGGTGTTCACCCTGTTTTTCCGGGAAAATCCCTTCCACGGCGGATTTGCCGTCGCCTGCGGCATCCAGCCCGCTCTCGAGTTTCTCTCCCGGTTCCGGTACGACGGAGACGACATCGCCTACCTTTCCACGCTGACGGGGAACGACGGCGCCCCGTTGTTCGAGCCCCCTTTTCTGGAGCATCTTCGCGACTTGCGGTTCACCTGCGAGGTCGATGCAGTGCGGGAAGGGACCGTCGTCTTCGCCCATGAGCCCCTGCTGCGGGTCAAAGGATCGATCCTGCAGGCACAGCTCGTCGAAACCGCCCTGCTGACGATCATCAACTTCCAGACCCTGATCGCGACAAAAGCCGCCCGTGTCTGCCACGCAACCCGCGGCGAGCCGGTTCTCGAGTTCGGCTTGCGCCGCGCGCACGGCATCGACGGCGGGCTGGCCGCAAGCCGCGCGGCCTACATCGGCGGCTGCCACGCGACCTCAAATGTGCTCGCCGGGCGGCTCTACGGCATTCCCGTGCGCGGCACCCACGCGCACAGCTGGGTCATGTCGTTCGACACCGAGATCGAATCGTTCGATGCCTACGCCGCTGCCATGCCGAACAACTGCGTGTTTCTCGTCGACACCTACGACACCCTCGACGGCGTGCGACACGCCATCCAGGCCGGAAACCGCCTGCGCGAGCGCGGTCACCGGATGGTCGGCATCCGGCTCGACTCGGGAGATCTCGCCTATCTCAGCCGGGAAGCGCGTCGCCTGCTCAACGAGGCCGGATATAAAGATGCCGTTATTCTTGCAAGCAACGATCTCGACGAGCAGATCATCGCGAGTCTGAAGGAGCAGGGAGCCGCGATCGCCGTCTGGGGGGTCGGGACGAAGCTCGTGACGGCCTACGACCAGCCGGCCCTTGGAGGGGTGTACAAGCTCACGGCGTTGCGCAAACCCGGTGGCGCCTGGCAGCATCCGATCAAACTGTCGGAACAGCAGATCAAGATCACGACCCCGGGCCAGCTCCAGATCCGGCGGTTCGAACGGTCCGGCGAGTTCTCCGCGGATCTCGTGTATGACGAGCTGCAGGGCTGCCCCAACGAACCCCTGATGGTGGACCCCCTCGATCCGACCCGCCGCCGGAAGCTCGGCCGGGACCTGTCCTCCGAGGATCTGCTGAAGCCCGCGTTCCGGAACGGCTCGATCGTTCTGGATTCCGAGCCTCTCGAGCGTTCCCGGGAACGGACCGCCGGCCAGCTCGCCGGCTTCCATGGCGGTATCAAGCGGTTCGTGAATCCCCACCGGTATCCCGTCGGATTGGAACTCGGCCTGCACGAGCTGAAGACCGATCTGATACTGAAAGCGCGAGGGTTCAGCGGATGAAAGCCCTGCTCCTCGTCGACCTCCAGAACGACTTCATGCCAGGCGGCGCCCTCGCCGTGCAGGACGGGGATGCCGTGGTCCCGGTCGCAAACGGGCTCATCCCGGAATTCGAGCTCGTCGTCTCGACCCAGGACTGGCACCCGGCCGATCACGGAAGCTTCGCGGCCCGCCACGCGGGCCGGAAGCCAGGCGACGTCATCGAACTGGCCGGGCTTTCCCAGATCCTCTGGCCCGTCCACTGCGTTCAGAACACCCCCGGAGCGGCCTTTCACCGCGCTCTCAATCCCCTCGCCCAGCGCCATGTGATCCGGAAGGGCACACACCGCGATGTGGATTCCTACAGCGGCTTCTTCGACAACGGCGGCCGCCACGACACGGGCCTCGCGGCGTTCCTCCGGGACCGCGACGCGGACGAGCTGTTCGTGATGGGCCTGGCGACCGATTACTGCGTGAAGTTCACGGTGCTCGACGCCTGCCGGCTCGGATTCCGGGTCACCGTCATCGAGAGCGGCTGCCGGGCTGTCGAGATCACCCCTGGCGACGGGGAATGCGCGCTCCGCGAGATGGAACGCGCCGGCGCCCGAAGGCTCTCTGCCGTGTTTCCCTGAGATCCGAGGCCGCACGGCCGAACGGCCGGCCCCGGGCGGAGAGCCTTCAGCGGCGGGTGGCGAGTTTCAAGAGCTCGATGACGGGGATGACGCTGAAGGAGATGCCCAGAACCACGCCCATCTGGGTGGCATCGAGCGATGCGGTCTTCATGAGACTCTGCATGAACGGCAGATACATGGCGAGGAGCTGAAGCAGCGTCGCGCCGAGGACGGCGCCCACCAGGCTGGGATTGCCGAAGACGCCGACGCTCAGCAGAGATTTCTCCGAGCTTCTACAGTTGAAGATATTGAACAACTGGAAGAACACCATCACCCCGAACGACATCGTCTGAGCCAGAATCACCGCGTCGGGCGAGGCGGGATTCCCGTTCCAGTTCAGCCCGAGATGGTAGGCCCACAGCGTCCCCGCAGCCATCAGCACCGCGACGATGCCGACCTGGAGGCTCATCGCCCGGGACAGCAGCGGCTCGTTATGGCGCCGGGGCTGTTTCTGCATCTCATCGCCCTCGGCGGGATCGACCCCCAGTGCGATCGTCGTGAACCCGTCCGTGACGAGGTTCACCCACAGGACCTGGACGGCGCGCAGCGGCGCGGCCCACCCCATCAGCGAGGCGCTCAGCAGGGTCAGCACTTCCCCCGAGTTCGTCGAAACCATGAAGCTGATCGCCTTGCGCAGGTTGTTGAAGATGATCCGGCCTTCCTCGACGGCCGAAACGATCGAGGCGAAGTTGTCGTCGACCAGCACCATGCCCGCCGCTTCACGGGCCACATCCGTTCCCGACCGGCCCATCGCGACGCCGATGTCGGCCCGGGTCAGAGCGGGCGCGTCATTCACCCCGTCGCCGGTCATGCTGACGACGTGCCCGTGATGCTGGAGCGCCTGGATGATGCGCATCTTGTCCTCGGGGCTGGTGCGCGCATAGATCGCAACCGACTCGACGATATCCCTCAGACCCGCGTCATCGAGCTTCGAAAGGTCCTCGCCGGTCATCATCCGCATCCCCTCGTCGAACAGGCCGACCTTGCGGCCCACGGCGCGGGCCGTCGCCGCATGGTCGCCGGTGATCATGACGACCTTGATGCCCGCTTTCCGGCACTTCGCGACGGCTTCGATGGCCTCGGGCCGCGGCAGATCCATCATGCCGACAAGGCCGACGAAGGTATAGCCTTCCTGGGCGCCCTCGCAGAACGCGGCCGGATCGGCGCCTTCGGGGAGATCCCGGGTTGCGAGGCCGAGCACGCGCAGCGCCTCGTCGGCATAGGCGAGATTCTTCTTCAGGAACAGGTCGCGGTCCGCCTGGGTCATCTCCCGGATGCCGTCGCGGCCGCGCACGTGGCTGCATTTCGCGAGAACCGCTTCCAGGGAACCTTTCAAATGGGCTTTCGTCCCCGCCTGGCTGCCGTGAACGGCAACCATGTATTTGATCTTGCTGTCGAACGGCAGCTCGCCTTTCCGCGGAAACCGCTCGCGCAGGCTCAGCAGCCCCCGATCCAGCTTCCCGGCCAGGGTCATCAGGGCCCCCTCGGTGCCGTCCCCAACCATGGTCCAGGTACCGTCCGGCTCCTGACGGATCGTCGCGTTGTTGCACAGGACGGCCGCCTCCATGAACGGCATCAGCGAAGACGGCTCTCCCGTCCCCTCGGCAGGCGTAATGCCCCCCTCGACGGCATACCCTTCACCCGTGACATTGTATTCCCCGCTGCCGGTGAAGATCCGCGTGACGACCATCTGGTTGCGGGTCAGGGTGCCCGTCTTGTCGGTGCAGATGACGGTGGCCGAGCCGAGCGTCTCGACGGTGGGAAGTTTGCGGATCAGGGCATTGTGCTGGGCCATCCGCCGCACGCCGATGGCGAGCACCAGGGTGACGACGATGGGAAGCCCCTCGGGAATCGCCGATACGGCCAGGGCGATCGCGTTGAGCAGCACATCCGAAAAACTCTGCTGATGAACCAGATAACTGCTGACGAAGATGATCGCGCAGATGCCGAGCACGCCTCGCGCGACAAAGGCACTGAACAGCTCGAGTTTGCGTGAGAGGGGCGTCTGCACTTCATCCGCCGTCTGGACCAGGCCGGCGATCTTGCCGAGCTCGGTCTTCATCGCCGTTCCCGTGACGACGGCTTCGCCGCGCCCCGCGGTCACGTGCGTGCCCATGAAGATCATGTTCGTCTTGTCGGCGAGCACGGCGACGGTTCCCAGAGATGCCGTCTGTTTCTCGGAGGCGATCGTCTCGCCGGTAAATATAGCTTCTTCTATACGAAGACGTGTCGCGGAAAGGAGACGCCCGTCGGCGGGAATCCGGTCCCCTTCCTCGAGCAGGATCACATCCCCAGGCACGAGCTCGAGGGCGGCGACATCGAACACTTCGCCGTCGCGGCGCACGCGGCAGTGGGGCGAGGACATGCCCTTGATGTTGTTGATCGCCCGTTCGGCCTTGCTTTCCTGGTAATACCCGATGCCAGCGTTCACGAACAGTACCAGCAGGATGATCACGACGTCGCTGAGATGGCCCACGAGGCCCGTCACGAGGGCGGCCACGAGCAGGATGTAGATCAGCGGATTCGTGAACTGACGCCCGAGAAGGACATACCAGGGCGTGGGTTTTCCCTGGGCGATCTCGTTCGGCCCGCATGCGCCAAACCGGCGCTCGGCCTCGGCACGGGTCAACCCGCGCTCCTCCGTCGCGAGCGCGCGCAGGGCATCGGCCGCCTCGCGGCCCGACCAGTCCATTTCCATCGCTTCACGGATCTTTTCCATGTCGGACGTCTCCTCGTGATTTCTTCCGGGTCAAAGAAGTATAACGCACCTCATCACTCCGGGTGCAGCCTATGCTATACTTTTCCAGGTGTACCTCGCAGTCTGGATATGAGAGAGGTTTTCAGAGGATGACGGATACGACTCTGCCCGCGACCCTCGATCAGGCCGAATGGCTGAAACTCGGGCTTTCTTCGGCTCAGCCTCTTGAACGCCTGCTTGCGATCGAGGAAATCGCGTTTCAGGGCCTCGTCGGGGATTTCTCCGGCCCCCTCGACCGGATCGCCGTCTCGGATGACTCGGACCTCTGCCGGGCACGGGCAGAGCAGCTTCTCACAGGGCATCGGAAGCGGCAGATCGATCGGAAGATCGAGAAGGTCGAACTGACGCCGGAGCGCACCAGGGCTCTGCTCGAAGTCGGCGAGGAAACGCTGAAGCGGATCGTTCAATTGTCGCTCCGCCGCCCGCCAGCCCCGGACGTCCTCGAAGCCTGGCGTTCCAGCTTGCTCGGGGAGGAAAGTCCCGAAGTCGTTCGCGTCGGCCTGACCCTCCTCGCGAAGTTCGGAACGGCCGCCGATGCCGCCCTTGCGCTTGCCTTCACGGGTCATGCATCGCCGGCCGTCGTCACCGCCGCGATCGACCTGCTGCACGCACAAAGCCTCGACCAGTTCAAGGAGCGGATCGTCCAGTTCCTGACGGCAGATGATCTCGAGATCCGTCTCCACGCGATCCGGAAACTGCGCAGCTTTGACCCCGCCGAAGCCCAGGTGTATCTGCGCTCGCTGCTTTCCGCCCGGGATCCGCTGATCCGGCAACGAGGCCTGCGGGAGCTCCTGCTTGTGCCGTTCGCGGAAACCGAGGCGTTGTACCTGGCCTATCTGGCCGCGGAACCCGCCCCTCTCCTGCTCGTCCTGGCCGGCTCGGCGGTCGCGATGAACCCTTCGCCCGATCTGCCTCTGAAGCTGTACGATATTTTCGCGGCGGCCCGCGGCACCCGGGCACACATCCTGCAACTCGTCATCCGCCAACTGCTGACGACGATCAAAGAGTCGGGCATTCTCCAGGAGCCCATCGACTCCTACCTCGAGAAGCTGAAAACAACGCTCGAGCAACGAAAACTCCAGACCACCTGCCGGCTCGCCCTGGACGATCTTACCCACGAAGACCCCGAAGTCCGGCTGGAGGCGATCCGGAAGCTGCGCGCGGGCATCGGCCTGCCGAACGTTCGCGAAGCCCTCGAGCGTCATCTGCCCGTCGAATCCTCGGAAGAAGCGAAAGAGCTCCTGCAGCAGATCCTCGGAACCGCAAAAGAGGAGTTCACCGCAGAGGGCCTGCGGCAGAAGGTGCGCGACGGAAGCTTCCACGACCTTGATCCCAAGGCCCAGAAGCGCTACCTCGCCGTCATCCGGGACTCCGACACCTTCAAGGAACTGCGTGAAACGATCGGGATCCTGCTGCTGGCCAAGCTCGATCGTTCGGTGCTCCTGCACCTGTTCGACCGCATCTCCAGTTTCGGCCAGGCCTGGGATCCGAAGCCGCTGTTCCCGCATCTGAAGCACGAGGATCCGGGCGTCGTCGCGGCGGCCCTCCGCACGATCGGCAGGTTCGACCCGGATTGTATATCTTACGAAATACCGAACTTCCTCCGTCACGACGACGTGCGGGTGAAGACAGCCGCTCTGGAGCTGTATCTGGTATCGGACAAGGCGAGCGCACTCCAGTATCTGGCCGGCATGCTCAAGGCACCGGCGCTGAAGCTCCGCAAGAACGGTCTTTCCCTGCTTGCGACCGTCGATTTTCCTTCTGCCCAGCGGCTCCTCCAGGAATACATTCCGACCGAACGCAACGTCGAAGCCCGCATCCAGGCGGCGTTCATCCTGGCGGCCAACCCCACCCGCGAGGGCTTCCGGCTCTTGTACGAATGCAGCCACGACAAGGACGGGATCCTCCTTCCCGCCTTCCAGGACCTGTGGGATTCCGCCATCGCTGGAGCCATCCCGCTCCTCGCCCCGGACATCGCGGCCCTGATGGCGGATCTGCAGCCCTCCCAGGCGCCCACCCCGGCTCCGGAAGCCGACAAGCAGCCGGCATACGCGTTCCGCAAAGTCACCGCCTCGAGCACGAAGAATCTGTACGGAGAAAAAGATCCGCTGGCCGGCCAGGCACTCGCAGCGTCCGACGCCGAGACACAGGCCCGGGAAGTCCTGGACCGCGCCGCCTCCTCTGCCGACCGGAACCGGATGGTCCTTGCCGCGGCCGCCGTCGTTCTCGTGATGGCGGGACTCTGGTGGCTGGCGGGAGATCGCATCCGCCTTCCCGGAGCCGGGGATGGCCGGCCGGCCGTCGTCCATGAATCAAGCGCCGTGCGGATGGAGGAGAGCGGCGGCGACGCCCCCGCGATGGTCGCGGGCACCCGCGGCTCTGCGGGCCAGTTCCTCACCGGCTCCTCGTATGCGAACACGATGAAATCGATGCACGCCGAACGGCTCTCGATCTCGCTCGAGTTCGCCCGCAAGAGCGAGGCGGCTCTCAACGACACGCTCCGGCAGATGTCCGTCGACCCGAACTACCGGGGGTATGCCGAGTTTTATCTGAACGAAAACTGCAAACTCGGCCTCGAATGCATCGAGAAGGGCAACTACCCCGAGGCGCGCGAGTATCTCCTCAAAGCGCTGGATGACCCGGCGATCACGGAAGAGGCTCGGGTGCTGGTCTGCCAGAGCCTGCTCGGCATCGGCTACGAGGTCGGGGACAAGGTCACCCTGGAAAAGGCCATGGACCGGCTTCTCTCGATGATTCCCGAAAAGGATCTTCCCAAGGAGTATTCCCGCCAGGCCGTGAAGGAAGCGTTCGCCGGCCTCGACCGGATGAAGGAGATCACCCCGGAGCAGTTTTCCCAGATCATGCAGAAGCTCGCGAAGGACAATCCGGGCAGGGTGCCCCCCGAAGCCCAGGCCCAGATGCTCGAGGGGTTCAAGCAAATGCGGAACCGATTCAAGTGATCATGCGTCTCATGTACGGAATGTCCCGAGGGACGAAGGAAGAACAGCATGCATAGCCGGTCATGGAGAAGAGCGCGCAAAGGCTCGGCCTATCTGATCGTTCTCGGCGTCGCGGCGATCCTGATCGTCATCGCGCAAACACTGACCGAGACGGGCGTCGCCTCGCGGCGGCTCACGATCCGGTCCGTCAATGACCAGAAGGCGATGGACTGCGCCGAGGCCGCCACCAACCTGACGTACCGGCTCATTGCCGAGAACATGAACGATCCCCAGATGCTGTTCGACGCGATCAGCTTCAGGAAACTGGACTTCGACAGCTGGTTCTGGAAGTTCCGGCTGCCGCAGGTAATGGGCGGCGGCAACGTCGATCCGCTCCAGTACAAGAACGACAACATCGAAAAAGCCGACACCCAGGGGAACGGGCTCGGGCTCGAGCTCAATCTCGGCCCCGAGATGATCGCGAAGCTGAAGCACACGTACCGGAACAAGGATTTCGCCGATCTCGAGGAGCTGTACCGGGATATGGGCGGCGAGGTCAGCATCAAGAGCGAGGCGTCGATCAAACGGGCATTCGGGATCCTGCCCAAAAGCAAGACCTACGAGATCCCCGGCATCACGTTCGATCTGACCGAGGCGAACTCGCTGACGGATCTGAACGTCGGGACGTTCCTCAACTCGATCATGAGCGACAAGGAGTTCAAGATCGACCTCACCCAGCAGCTCGTGAACTACATCCCCGACGTGAATTTCGGGGACGTCGTCGCCAAGGTCATCAAAAATATCAGCATCAATCTTTCCCTGTATGCCGTCGCCATCCCGATCCCGATCGGGCGGCTGATCGGCGCCCTGCTGAAGGGGCTCTGCTCGAAACTCGGCGAGGGAGCGACGCTGAAGGGGTTTCTCAAGGACACCCTCCTGAAAGACCTGAAACTCGAAATCGACCTGACGGATTTCAAGGAGTCGATCCGGAAAAGGATCCAGGGCTTCTTCCCCGACGAGATCACCACCCTGGCCGGCAAGGTCAGCTGGGGCGTGACCGTCGAGAAGATCGGCATCTTCGAGGTCAAGACGACCGTCGAGTATCAGCCGCAGGGGCCGCGCGGGCCGATGATCCGGAAGGTCCTGCACACCCAGCGGGATTTCAGAGTTGCCGATATCCAACCCATCGCGCCCGACCACTCGTTCTTCGTGGCGAACACGAAGCTGCTGTTCGAGGACGAAGGCCTCGAGAACACCGACGGCTTCGCCGGCGACATCGAGATCCCGTGGCACGAAGGCAACGGCTCGCTGGTCATCCATAACATCACCTTCTTCGACGCGTCGCTGTTCTCGAAACTGAAAACCTTTTTCAGCGCGATCGGCTCCCTGGATATCGAGAAAATGGCGAACAACTTCTATCTGCCGGGCCGCGTCCGGGTCAACGGGACGAAGCCCATGGAGATCCGGCTCAACTTCGGCCTGCTCGATTTCCTGGGCGGCAGCTACAGCTTCCTCGAAGCCCTCAAGGGCTGTGAGATCGCGGCGCTGCTGATCAACAACGAGGACAAGAACAAGCACCGCGAGAAGGAAGGGGACTCGTTCAAGGCCCCGAGCCCGGCAAAGCACGATTTCATGCCGACGGTCGGAGAGAGCCTCTATGGGCTCAGTATCGAGGGCGTACCGCCGCTCGGCGGCTGGGTGGCCCTGTTCAATATCCTCGAAGGGCTGCTGGGGAAAGCCGGAGCCGGTAACCTGGGCGCCTCGGATTTCCTGAACGTCCCCTTCGAGGCCCTCAAGGTGCCGCATTTCGACTGGCCCTGGCTCACCAAGAGCACCATGTGGATCCCCGTCCCCCAGTTTTATAACAAAACATATTTATTCGGGGATTTTCACTGCGAGTTCCCTCTCTCCTTCCGGGCTGAAGGGAATCTCTGGAAACGCTTCTCGCGGGTCAAGATGCCGATGATCCGGCTCTGGATCCCCCTCAACTGGCTGTTCGGCTGTCCGAACGTCGACATCACCCTCCCCCCCCTGCCCTTCCAGTCGAACGTCGTCGAACCCTACGGTTTCTGCGCCTATCCCCCGCTCGAAAAGGAGAACGGTGAGGCCGACACCGAGGCCATGAAGAAGGAATGGGATCCGAACGAGCCGAGAAACCTTCCGGCGAACATCTACTCCCCGATGCAGTATCTGAAGAAAGCCAGCTACTACTACGCCACGACCGGGGAGTTTTCGCGGGACATCGAGAACCGCAGCACCGAGATGGAAGTGCCCGGCGTCGGGAAAAAACAGGTGTTCAACTGCGACGGCGTGACCTTCGTCGAGTGCACCGACGGCCAGGGCCTCTTCTTCCGCGACGAGCTGTATGTCTGCGGCCGCGGCATCATCGTGGCGGCGGGAAACATCCATTTGAAGAGCATCCGCCGGGTCGATCCGCCGTCGGGGGCTCCGACGATGCTCTCGATCATCGCCCGCAACGGAGCGATCGTGAACAACGGCAAGAACATCATCGAGGCCAACCTGTACGGGGACCGCGGCCTGATCAACCAGTTCTACGGCTCGATGAAGATCTACGGCAATCTCGTGGTGAACCAGTTCAACCGCCAGGCCTGTTCGGGCCAGGTGCACGTGCATTACGAATCGAACCGCACGCACAGTTCCCTGCTCTCGTATTTCAAGGATATCGCGAAGTATGATCCGTCGCGATATCACGTCACCTTCAGCAAGAAATGGCGGGCGTATGAATTCCAGAAGAACTGATCGGCGATCGCCCCCCGGGGAACACGGGTTCACCCTGATCGAGGTGATCCTGTCGCTGTTCATTCTCGCGCTCGTGCTCGGCCCCTTCCTGCGGGGTCTGGTCGGCCAGGCGCAGGTCGGCGAGGACACCGAGAAGCTGCAGATGGCGGCGAAGATGCTCCAGTCGGTCAAGGAGGAAGTCGCGGCGGTCCGGTTCCGCGACTTCCGCACCTATGCCGATGCGAACCAGCCGAACGAAGCGGGGGAATATAAACTCGACGATATGTTCTGGCCCCATTCGCGCGACGAGGTGGTCACCTTCCAGAAGAAATACCGGGATTTCAGTGTTTCTGGCTCATACAAGTTCATCAAACGCCAGGGCCGGGAGCCGACCGAACGCAGCATGGTCTACTTCAGGGTCCGAGTCGGCTGGAACCAGCCCAATGCGGGCCGGCAGGAGCGATCCACGAGCATGATTCTCGTGGAGCCCAAATCCTGACGGGGACGGGAGGAAGCGTCATGAAGGGATTCCGGATGCGCATCGGTTTCACGCTCGTGGAGGTGATGGTGGCGACGGTCGTCTTCGCCCTCGCCGCCGGCGGGATGTACGCGTTTCTGCGCCACGGCAACCTGCAGAGCACCCGCGCCTACACGCGCCAGGCGATGGTGACCCAGGCCAACATCGTCCTCAAGGCGATGCAGGACGATTTCCGGATGGCGGCATCGGCCAGCCTCAAGTTCGACGAGTCGAAGGGCGAGGTCTCGCTCCAACAGCACCGGGGCGGCGACAAGCTGGCCCAGATCACGTACAAATGGGAAAAGCCGCGGCTGCTGCGCAAGGTCGTCTTCGACAAGAGCACTTCGCTGCGCGTGCTGAGCACGGCGATGGACGCCTTCTCGGTCGAGACGAAACCCCGGCCTTCGATCAGCGAAACGGATTATGCCGACACGCCCGAGCAGGTCGCGATCCGGCTCAAGCTGAAAGCCGAGATTCCCGGGCTTCCCGAGGCGCTCGAACACGAGCAGCACGCGATGGCCACGATGCGCGAGGTCTCCTCGGTGAAGAACGACCCTCACTGGCGCGATGTCGGCGACATGAAGGGCGCATTCAATACCTATGGAAATCTTTTGAACAGTATCGGGGAAGATTCGAAGCTGCTGGTCGAGGACATCAGCAAGACACTCAAGAGCGACCTGGACCGGCTGGAGGAGAACGTCGAGGAGGCGCTGAACAAGCCCAAGGCCAACCTCGAGGAGACGAAGCGCCAGCTCCGGAACGCGCTGACCGAGATCGCTCAGGCCGATCTCGACCTGAACTCGGCCATCAAGGACTGCGAGCAGAACATGAAGGATCTGCCCGATGACATCCTCGAGCGGAAAGTCGGCAAGATCGGCACCTGGACCGCCAACAAGGGCAAAACCATCGACCGGATCCAGCGGACGTTCTCCGAGATGAAGACGGTCGAACAGATGGACTACAACAAACTCAAGAAGGCCGCCGGCTCGTTCGAGCTGAAAGACACGTTCAAGAGTATCTTCGATTCGAAGAAAGACGCCCTGGTCCAGCGCAACAAGCTGGCCGGCGACAAGTCGACCGTCGAGGGGCTGCTGGCCAAGGTCAACGCCGCCAACCCCGCCACCGGCAGCGGCCTCGGGGAGTGACCGCCAACCGTTCTCACGGTTCCGTACGTGAACCTGTTCGAAGAGGGTCCCCCGTCGCGCGATGAGGGCGGACCCTTTTTTTGTGTCTCCCCGGAAAGCACGCCGGATTTGACTTTTACGGCCGGCCATGCGAAACTTGGACGTTATTCCGGGCTGTCGAAAGGGTTTTCGGGAGCCCGATCATGTGAAGGAGTCACGATGAAAAAGACCACCCAGAACGGAACGGAGCGCGAAACGATGCCTACCGCCACGACGAACCGCCTTCCCTATAAAGTCAAGGATATCGACCTGTGGCAGCTCGGCCGCAAGGAAATCGAGATCGCCGAACACGAAATGCCCGGCCTGATGGCGCTTCGCGAGAAATACGGCGCCAAGAAGCCTCTCCGCGGGGCCCGCATCGCCGGTTCGCTCCACATGACCGTCCAGACCGCCGTTCTGATCGAGACGCTCGCCGAGCTCGGCGCCGACGTCCGGTGGTGCAGCTGCAACATCTTCTCGACCCAGGACACCGCCGCGGCCGCGATCGCGAAGCGGGGTATCCCCGTTTACGCCTGGAAGGGCGAAACGCTGGCGGAATACTGGTGGTGCACGCAGGAAGCCCTCACCTGGCCGGACGGCCAGGGCCCGACGCTGATCGTCGATGACGGCGGAGACGCCACGATGATGATCCATATCGGTTACGATGCCGAGAAGAATCCGAAGGTGCTCGACCGGCATGCCGAGGGCGAGGATGAGCAGGAGCTGCTCGCGATCCTGAAGAAGACCCTCAAGGCCGAGCCCAACAAATGGACCAATATGCTTCCCCACATCAAGGGCGTCAGCGAAGAGACCACGACGGGCGTTCATCGCCTGTACAAGATGATGGAGCAGAAGCAGCTCCTCTTCCCCGCCATCAATGTGAACGACTCGGTCACCAAGTCGAAGTTCGACAACCTCTACGGCTGCCGCGAAAGCCTCGTCGACGGCATCAAGCGCGCCACCGACGTCATGATCGCCGGCAAGACCGCCGTCGTGTGCGGCTACGGTGATGTCGGCAAGGGCTGCGCCCAGGCGCTTCGTTCCTACGGCGCGCACGTCATCGTCACCGAGATCGACCCGATCTGCGCCCTGCAGGCGATGATGGCCGGCTACATCGTCGACACCGTCGAGAACTCTCTCGGCAAGGCCGACATCTACGTCACCACGACGGGCAATCGCGACATCATCACCGCTGACCACATGGCGAAGATGAAGGACCAGGCGATCGTCTGCAACATCGGCCACTTCGACAACGAGATCCAGATGAGCAAGCTCGAGACCTGGAAGGGCGTGAAGCGCACCAACATCAAGCCCCAGGTCGACCGCTACACCTATGCCGACGGACACAGCATCTACGTGCTGGCCGAAGGCCGGCTCGTGAACCTGGGCTGCGCCCGCGGCCACCCCAGCTTCGTGATGAGCAGCTCGTTCACGAACCAGACACTCGCCCAGATCGACCTCTGGACGAACACCCACAAGATCGGCGTCTACACCCTGTCGAAGAAGCTCGACGAGGAAGTCGCCCGCCTGCACCTCGAGAAGCTCGGCGCGAAGCTCACCGTACTGACCAAGGAACAGGCCAGCTACATCGGCGTTCCGGTCGAGGGCCCCTACAAGTCCGACCAGTATCGCTACTGACCGGTTCGTCTCGGGAAAACAGCAGAACCGCCCGGCCACACTGGCCGGGCGGTTTTTTCTTCCCGTATCGTCAGGCCGGAAGCTTGCGGATCCGGACGAGCGCCCGGTCGAGATCGGCCGCGGCGACGGCGGCACGGCCGGCGGCAGCGTTGCGCAGGGCGGCAGACAGAGCCTGTCGCCCCTCGACGAGACGCCGGATCATCTCCTCGAGACGCGTGGTGTCGGCCTCTTCGGGCGGCAGAACGAACTCCCAGCCGAGTTCGGCCGCCAGTCCGGTCATCTTGGGGTCGACGGCCAGGCCCAGCCAGGGCGTCCCGGCAATCGACGCCAGGACGGCGGCATGGAGGCGCATGGTCACGACAAGCCGGCAGCCGGCAAACACGGTCTCGGCCGACGCGGCATCACGGAGAATCGTCACTTCAGAATATTCCTGAATATTTTTCCAGGGACGTTCATCCTCGCCCTCCTGGAACGCGATCGGCAGAATGATGTATCCGGCACTCCGCCCCCAGGCGCCGAGGCGTTCGGCGATGAGATGCGCTTCGGGGCAGGAGCCGCGAAGGACCACCCCGACCCGCGCAGGTGGCTCCCCGGTCGGAACAGCGGCGGGTGCTTTCAGGAAGACGAGATCGGCCCCCGCAGCGGGGCAAAGCGGCGGACCGGGCAGACGTTCGAGAACGAGCGCCGCCTCACGATCCCGGCAGGAGATATGGTCGCCGAACTCCAGAACCCCGCGCACCGCCATAGCCGCAAGCAGCCGGTAGCCGCTGTCCGGGGTTCCCCACGGGCCGAACCCCTGACCGATCAGGATGAGCTTCGCCCCCAGCAGGCGGCCGGTGGCAAGCAAAAGGAGATAGTACAGCAGGCTTCCCAGGCTCGTCGAAGCCTGAAGGAGACTTCCCCCGGGAACGACGATGGCGCGGGACGAGGCGAGGGCTTCGAGGACCCCCAGACGATCGTCTCGCAGCACGGGGACAATCTCGCGCGGGCCATTCCAGGGATTCGGTCCCCAGAGAATGCTCCACGGAAGATCCGGACGCCGGCGGGCGGCTTCCTCGGTGAAGGTGCGCCACAGCAGCTCGTCTCCGAGGTTACCGAAGCCGAAATATCCGACCAGGAGGCTGCGATCTCCCTTTCCGCCGGCGAGTGCCAGGACCCGGCAGACGAGATACCCGGCGAGAAGGGCTACCCCGGTGGCCAGGCCCGTCCAGAGGCCGTTGAAGCCGCGCAGATAGGCGAGTGCCAGCGGGGAATGGAAATGGCAGAACGTGTTCACCAGCGAAACCTGGCCCATCTGCATGAAGAGGGCGAGCACCGGGAGAATCTCGAAGACGCCGCGGCGTCGGAAGAACAGGAAGAACAGGGCCGCGGGGTAGCCGATGAGAAACTCCTTGTTGCGTGGCCGGGCGATCATCAGGTTTTCGAGGAACGTTCGGCCCAGGTCCTCCATCTCGGAGGGCTTGAGGAAGGTGACGTTTCCGGACCGGAGCAGGTACAGGACCGTTCCGCCGGCCACGGCGAGGCCGATGAGCAGCTCACGGGCCGTGAGAGGGCGGGAAAGGAGCGACAGCATGCCGCCGCCGTATCGGCGCAGCGCCCAGATGCCCGTCCAGACCAGGGGAAGAAGAAACGCCGCCTTGATGCCGCGGAACTGTTCGAACTTGAGCAGGTAGGTCGTTTCGGCATAGAGAGCGGCGATCAGGGTTCCGCCGATGATGCCGGGCACGACCAGGCGCAGGAAGAAGCGCGCACCGCTTCCGATGACCGGGGGCGGCTCCGGCCCGTCCAGTTCGCGCTCGTGCAGGACCATGGCCCTGATGCAGCCGAGCGAGGGCCAGGCGACCGCGCCGGCGAGTCCTGCCAGGCCGACAAACGCCCCCGGCGGCAGGAGGCCCCAGGCCAGGAAGGTGGCGAACACGGTCAGCCAGACATCGCGCTCGAGAAGCGCTCTGCCGCGAGAGGCCGCAACGAGGAGGGGAATGCCCATCATCAGCACCAGGCCGATTGCCAGCCGTTCGCCCGTCGAGGCCGCACCGACCAGATGGCGGGGCTCTTCGCGACGTTGTTCGTCGTTTCGCGGAATCCGGAAGCCGTCGGCCTCGAGCCGACGCACGAGGGAGCCGAGATACTCCAGGTTGAACTGGACGAGATCCCCGATGAACTTTTTCTTGTCCTGGAAGAAACAGCGCATGTACAGCATTTTGAGACGGCGTTCGCGCACGGCGCGCACCCATCTTGCTATTGCTCTCGATACATTATAATTCTCGTCGAGCTCCTTCCGGCCGATGCTGTGCACCCGCACGAATGGCCTCAGGCCGCGCAGGCCGGCGATCAGGGTTTCCATGCCCGCCTGGTCGTTGAATTCGACCCAGCCGATGCGGAAGGAGCGGTGAAGCAGCTCGTCGACCGTGGCATGGAGGGCGCCGCGGTTCCCCAGCACCTCTTCCTCGGCGAAGACGATGGCGGAGATGCCGGTTGGATCGGGCAGGCCGGCAATCATGGCGCGGATCGAGCCGGCCGAGAGTCCCGGGTGGTTGTAGATCCGCAGGACGACCCCAAGGCCGCACTCGCGGGCCAGGTCGATGTACTCCTTCGAGAATCCGAGCCCAACGCGGGTCTTGAAGTCCTCCCCGGACCGCCGGAGCACCAGCAGATGGAGGCTGGCGCGCCGGATCCTGCCGGCAGGCAGCTTCCAGGAGAGATGGTGCTCGATCCGGTCGAGCAGACCTTTCTCCTGCGACCAGATCCAGAGCGCCCCCTGCGGTTCGGCCAGTTCGATGCCGCACGAGGCCGTGTCGCCCTCGACGGCCATCTGGCGCAGGTCAGCGAGGTTGAGAATCGCGACACGGCCTTCGGTTTCGAGCGACCGGAGCGTGTCCTCGGAGATGCCCACCGAGCTCGCACCGCGTTCGACGGCCGCAAGCAGCATCTCCCGCAGTTTCCAGCCCTCCTCGCGGGCCAGCGTCCGCAGCTCGTCGAAGTCCATGACGGTCTCGACATAGACATCCCGGCTCTCGGCCTTCCACCGGAGCGTGTCGCGCCAGACGGCGGCCAGCAGGCCCGGGATACAGAGAATGAGGAGGATGACCCAGCTGCGCGTTCCCCGAATCATGCCGTCACGGCTCCATCAGCGGGCGGGATGAAGGCCCATGGCCAGGATCAAGCCCATGCTCTTCGCTTCGAGAAGCAGGCCTGGTGTTTCGGGAACGAGGATCAGATGATTCGCGGGCAGCACCATATCGGCAGGCAGCTCCTTTCCGTCGGTCAGGTCGATGACGGATTTTCCCCGGGGAGCTTTCAGCCGCAGGCGGCCCGAGCGGATGACGATCATGGCTCCCGGCGTGAGCTGCACCGTATCACCATTCGGCACGACGATGGACCGAAAGCGGAAAAACTGGTCGAGATAGCTTTTCGAAACGAGCGGATCGCCGGTCGTTCCCGGCTCCTGCCCCGATACCGGGGAGATCAGAAGCAGAACGACCACGACGGCATTTAGTATAGATTTCACAATATATTTCCTCCGTGGCGCTGTGACATCATTGCCGCTCACAGTACCACACCCCGGGACGGTGGCGGAAGGGGTCAGGTCACAAACGATGCCGCCGTGACCGGCTCGAGCCGACGGCTCGTCAGGCACGCGACGGTTGTGGCTTGCCGAACGGATGCGGCGGGGGGTAGAATGACGCCCCAAGCCCGCGTACAGGAGTTGGCAGATGGCCATCGACGAAATCGAAGTTCCCGGAACCTCCCTCTCCCTCAAATGCTGGAACGCCCGCATCGAGGATATTCCCGCCTTTTTCGAGAAACTCTCGACCGAGGGGGACGTGTTCACCCTCGATCCCGAGACCGCCGGCTTCCACGATTGCGACAAGAACGAGCGGCTGATCCGGGGGTTCTACTCGGGCATCATGCCGTTCGAAGTCGAGCATCTCGTCGAGGGCATCACGACGAAATCTCTGCTCAAGCGGATCGAGAGCGCCGAGTTTCTGCTGCTCGAAGACTGCATGTTCACGATGGGGAAAAAGAGCGGCCCGACCAAGGGGCTGTCGAACTCCCTGTCGGCGGCGTCGGGATACGGCGTTTCGCAGATGGAGTTCGAGTTCCGGCAGATGAGCCAGCTTCAAGAGAGGCTCAGCCAGACGAAGTCGATCGTCCTGACCAACCCCAAGGACAAGGAAGTCCGTCGGGCGCGCCTGGCCGGGCTGATCGAGAGCTATACCGAATACAATGTCATCGATCCCCGGAACCACGGCATCGAGAGCGTCTCGGGCGTGGTGGACTCGCCGCACGGAACGATGACGATCACCGTCACCCGCAAGGGCGGCCTCCGTCTCGCCGTCTCGAAGGGGTTCATCCTGACCGTCGACTGCCTGAAATGGCTCCTGGCGCTGATCAGGGACGAGGAAGCCCCCCCCTCACCCCGGAAAAAGGGCTGAGCTCACTCGAACTGGCGCAACCGTTCTATCGCTTTCTTTATCGTATCCTGGACGAACGGCTCCTGCTCGGTTTTCAGTACGGCTTCCAGCGTCGGCAGGGCCGCCCACGCGGTTTCTCCCATTTCCCCAAGCGTGTGGGCAGCGGCTTCCCGCGTCAGGGGATCGCCTTCTGCGACGGCGGATTCGAGGGCGTGGACAGCCTCGACGCCGAGACGACCGAGGATGTTGCCGACGATCCAGCGGACCGAGCGGGTCACGGTTCCGAGCGACTGAACCAGTTCTGGAATGGCACAGGCCCCGAGACGCACGAGCGTCTCGCCTGCGAGATAGGAGATGCCGACGTGCTCTTCACGCAGCATCGTGATCACCGAAGGCACGGCGGGCCGGCCGATCATCACGACGACATCGGCTGCCCAGCACCGCATCGAAACGTCTCCGCCCCGCATCAGCCGAACAAGCGACGCCACGCCGCCCGTTCCGAACCGGCTGAGAGCGTCGGCCCCGTTCCGACGGCTCACGGAGCCCTTCTGGACCGCTTCGATCAAAGGTTCGACCGTGAGAGGGCCGATCCGCTCCAGGACATCCATGGCAAGTTCCTGGACGGCGGCATTCGACGCATCCAGCGCGGCCAGCAGGCCGGGAACGGCCGGACCTCCGATCTGGCCCAGCACGGGAGCCAGGAACGGCCGGATCCGCTCGTCGGTCAATGCTTCGAGAAGGCAGGGAATCGCCTCCTCGCCGGCGTCTCCCAGAGCCACCGCGGCGAACTGGCGAACGAAGGCATCGCGATCCCCCAGCAGCCAGACGAGCCCAGGAAACCCGGGCCTTCCGATGCGGGAAAGGGCCGTCGCCATCGTCCGACGCAGCAGGGGCTCCTGCTCGGTGCGCAGCCGCTCGGTGATAGCCTGCAGGACGGGTTCCGACGACATCCGCAACCGCCCCGCGACGACCACGGCGGCCCGGCAGACGAGCGGCTCGGGATCGCGCATCGACAGGGCGACGACCTCCGAAACATCCCGGCCCAACTGGTGCCAGACCGGCAGTTCGAACACGGCCATCTCGCGCAGCCCCGGCAGGGGGGCATACAGGGATTCGAGGAACGACACCCAGCTTTCCTCCGGCGGCACCATTCCCTCGGGGATCTCCCGCGGCTTGTTCTTCACCGAGCCCGCTTCATCCCACATGGGATCACCGGACCCTCCAAGGATCTTCAGCGCGTCCTTCCCGTCCCGCTCACTCACGTCCATCCTCCCATGCATGCATCGGATCAGCCGGCCGCTTCCGGCAGGGCATCCCGGCTTCTGGCATAGCGATTCCTATAGATGATATTCCGGTCTCCAAGCCTCATCACATCCCCGTCAACCAGGGGCCGATACCGGTACCGGCCGCCGACGAACGAGACCGGGGTGTCCTCGAGACACTCCAATACATGGACCCCATCCCGCTCGCCGATGACGAACCACTGGCCCGGCCCCTCCTCGAGACTCAGATCACACTCGTCATCCGCCCCCCCGAGGAACTCCTCCGACTCGAGACGATACTGCACCGGCCACCCCGTGGAAACGGCCTCCTCGAGCCACGCCTCTTTCAGCAGTTCCAGGGAAAGTGCCGGACCCAGCGAGGCGGCAAGCCCGATCACCAGGGAGCCGAGTATCCAGGCCCCGCGCGGAAAGAGCACCATGTCCGCCGTCAACCCGGCCAGGATCAGAGCGGGGGCGAGTCCCATGAACATCTGGCAGGCGGCCCGGGGCGCATTCACGGCAATCCCGCGGGCGGCAGCCAGCGCCACCGCGTAGATCGCCCACCAGAGCAGCCGGAGCAGGATCTCGGGCGCATGACGGGCAAGCCCCGCCCATTCCCCGAGCAATTGGTACAACACGGCCGCCACCATCGGCACGGCCAGCCCCACCGCTCCGGCCGAAAGAAATCTCCGCCCGGCCTTGCGGGGCCGTCCTTCGTGCCACAACGCCGTGACGGCCTGTTCTCCCCCGATCAGCAGCGCCGAAACGAGGCCGACCGACAGGGTCGTCTGGAGAAAATCGCTCCCGAAGCCCCACGGCACCATTCCCCGGAACGAAAGCCACCCCGCCCATCCGGCGATAAGCCCGATGAAGGCGGCATCGATGAGAGGAAGAAGGTTCAGAGGCATTCGGAAAAACGCCGCACCGCCGGACAATCGCGGCGATGCGGCATCGGTATCTCCCTGTTACTGGATATCCTCGACGAGGGTCATCTTGGACACGAAATACAGACCGTAGGCATCCTCCAGCTCCGCGTTCGTGATCCCCGTGTCGGTAACTTCCATGAACCGCTTCTTGTCGAACACCATGTTCAGGATGTCGCGGGGATGCACGGCGCGCAGACCCCGCTTGTCGCGCTTGTACAGCGTCGTCAGGAACTCGATGTTCGCCGGATCAAACTTGAGACCCAGCTTGTCGGAATAGGATTTCCATATCAATCCATATTCTTCAATGGTGGGATTGCGCACGTTGATCTTGTACGGCAACCGGCGTAGGAATGCGTCGTCGACGATCTTCATCGGATCAAGGTTGGTGCTGAACAACACGATTTCATCCGTCGGCACTTCCATGCGCTGGCCGCCGAGGACGAGAAAGTCGATCTTGTTCTCGAGGGGTACGATGAACCGGTTGAAGATGTCTTCGACGTTGCACCGCTGCCGGCCAAGATCGTCGATCAGCAGAACCCCGCCGTTCGCCTTGACCTGCGGAGGCGCGTCGAAGCAGCCAAACTTCTTGTTGTACACGACTTCAAGGTTTTCGAGCGTCAGTTCGCCGCCGGCCGTGATCATCGGCGGCTGAACGACGACCCAGCGCTGATCCAGCCCCTCGAGATCGATGGTCTCGATCGCCTGGTGGCAACTGGGGTCGAACATCCGCACGAGCTGGCCGCCGACTTCGACGGCATAGGGCACGATCATCGGCGGCAGAAGCCTGACGACGCTGCTGCACAGGAACGTCTTGCCGTTTCCCGGGAAACCGTAGACGAAGGCGGGTTTCCGGGCGCAGACCGCCTGGCCGATCTGGACCAGGATGTCCTTGTAGCCCAGATGATGCGCAAACTTCTCCTGCAGAAACTTCATGTTGATGTTGAAGCTCTTCTTGTTGGCATCCAGAACCTGCTTGGAGATCCTGACGTATTCCTCGAAGCCGACCGGCGCCGCCCCGAGATACGAGTCGCGCTCGTAGATGTTCCGGGCGCGCTCGATGCCCTTCGGATACAGGCCATACTGGTAGTCCGAACCCATGCCGGTGCCACCGACCATGCCGACCATTTCCGCCTGTTTCAGGTCGTTGATCAGCTTCTGAATGATATCGGGCTTTATTTTCAGCGATTTGCCGATCTGGCGCGGCGTGCGCTTCCCGTGAATGTGCAGTTCCTTGAAGATCAGGTTCGAAATGATCTCCGACTCGATCTTGAGATCATACAGGGTCTCGGGTTCCTTCGGGATGAAACTCTTCAGATCCACCTGCGGCATCGTTCTGCTCCTCTGCCATCGTGTGTGTCGCCCCGCGCGGATGTTCTGAAAACACGGGACACTGCATGGTACCAAGTTTCCCCCACCCTTTCAAGGCGATTCGGCACAGCCTTTGACATCCTTCGGGAACGGCCCTATCATCGCGCCATGACGCACCCGGACGTTTTTCCCTCCTCGCCTCCCCCCGCGCTCATCTGCCTGCTGGCAGGCCACTCGAGCCGCATGGGCAGCCCCAAACAGCACGTTCTCCTCGGCGGGCGCACCTTTCTGGAGCATCTGCTCTCACGCGTCGACATCCTGCAGCACGCTCTCGGCAAGCGCCTGTTCGTCGGCCAGGACCGGGATATTTCCTCCCGCAGCCTCGTGACGGCCGCCGGAGGCATCTGGGTGGTCAATCACCACCCGGATGACGGGCCGCTCAGCTCGATCCGGCTCGCTCTCGAACGGCTTCCCGAGCCGACCGGCTTCCTTCTCTGGCCGATCGACCACCCGCTCGTGGCCCCGGAAACCGTCTCCGGGATCCTCGCTGCGGCGGCACGGGAACCGGACTTCATCGTCGCTCCTTCCGACGGGACACGACGGGGCCACCCGAGCTTTTTCCCGGCCTGGGCACGGGAAGAGCTGTTCGCTGCGCCTCTCGAGGCCGGAGCCCGGTGGGTCATGCACCGCCACCCGGACCGGATCCGCCACGTTCTGACCTGCGACCCCTGGATCCGCCGGAATCTCAATACGCCGGAGCTGCTGGCCGAGGCGGCGCGGGAGCTGGAAGATAGATGAACTCGACATCGGGCGGAGCGGCATTCAGCTCCTCCCGGTTGGCGGGAAACAGCGCAACCATCCACTCCCGTCGCATGGACATCGGCGTCACCCGCCGGGCAACCCGACGGATCCAGGCTCCCCCGACAAGGCAATGCGCGGGCAACAGCAGATCCCATTCGAGCTGGTCGCTCCAGGGGATCTCGTCCAGGAAGACGATCCCGCCACGGACATCGGAGCAGACCACCCGCACCGTGAACCGGTCGAGACAGGCCAGCCGGGTCATGTTCACCGGCCCAAGGCTGGTGTCCACCTGGAACAGCAGCGCCGACGAGGGGTTCAAAACGTCGAGAAGGACTCGCCCTGCCGCGTGTGTCGGAACCGCACCGGCGGCTCCCGGCCGTGATACGCCCTCCCAGATGAACCGGCCTGCCAGTTCCGGGGCAGCGGCCGCCGAGGCGACGCCCCCGGCTCCCTCTTCGGTCACACAGCCCAGAAGCCAGGGGCCGGAAGCCGCCGGAAGCCGGGTTTCAAGGAACGCCAGAAATCCCCGCACCGCCTCCGGCCGGGTCGTTGCCGTGGCGTTCTCCGCGACGGTCGTCCAGACGTGGCTGTACAGATCGCAGGCAGACCCGTGCCCGCCGCCCAGAAGCAGCAGACACAGAAGCGTCAGCAGCGCACGGGGCTTCAGAATCTCGAGTCCTTTTTCTCGATGACCCGGATATTCATCGAGGTCGGGGCCACGACGATGGCCAGCCTGATCTCCCGCAGCAGCGGGCTCGGATTGCCGGCGAAATCGAGGGCATTATCGTAGGCGGTCAGCGTCAGGTTGTAGACGCCGCTGCGCTCCAGCATCAGGCGCAGAGACTGGTTCGCCGAGGTCGCGCTGATCTGGGGAGGCGAACCTTCCACATACAGGCCGACGGGGCCGGTCACGCGCACCGCCGGGAGATTGGTCGTCGAGACGCCGATGTTGTCACTGGCCGAAACCGTGAAGAACACTTCCATCCCTTCGTCGATGCGGGGAGGATGATACTCCGGCATCTCCGTCGCGAGATTCCACGGGATGCCCTTGATGTTCGGAATCATCGTGCCGCCGCTGATCGTGCCGTTCGCCTGGGCGGCCCAGGTCTGGGTGTTCGGCAGGAGATGGTAGGCGAAAATCCTGTCGGCCATCGGGCGAAGCGGATTCGGATGGGCAACGACATAGCGATCGATATCATACGGCAGCTTCTCGTCGCTCGACCGGACATAATCGCGCACCTGCACCATCGGAACGGGCCGCAGGGAGTCGCGAACCAAGACGTTGCCGAGATGGATCTTCGACGGAACGATGTTGCCAGACGCATCCTGGGCCTGGAAGAACAAGGCGTATCCCGGGTGCTCCTGGCCCATCGCGCCTGCCGCCCGATAATTCGGGGCATTGTTGGCGAAGTCGACCGGGAAGCGCATGCAGTAGTTCATCGCGCTCGAATCGCCGGTATTTGCCTGCAGATGCTTCCAGTCGCTGACGTTGAACACGTATTCGAGATAGCTGTACTGGTCGCCGGCCACGTACGGCCGGGGCTTGCGCATCAGCTTGTACGGCAGGCTCGAGTTCACCCAGCTCGATCCCACGATATCCGCCGTGACCGTCGCCCCGGGACTGGTGTAATACCGGAACTCGGCGTTCGCCGGCACCGGATAGTAGACCGTCTGCTCGGCCGGGAACAGCGTTTTCGTCGTCCCTCGCTCGAAATACAGGGTCGCCGCCTGCTTGATGCCGCGCGCCCAGGTGCGTTCCGGAATCGCCGGATACCGGCGGGCGGTGGGAAGATCGGGAACCATATTTCCATAGATATTATTATCCCGCACGAGGATCGTGAAGCTGGCGGGATTCGTGTATCCCCCGTGAGAGAGCCGGTCGGTGACGAGGCCATACGTCTCGCCGAGATACAGCGGGCTGCGGCCGCCGTTCGCCGCCAGATCCCAGCCGTTGATCGAGACGATCTCGGGCGGGGTTTTGTCGAGAACGAGCACGGCCACCTCGCCGTTGTACTCGACGTGGCCCTCCACCTGGACGGTCCCGATAAAGTCCCCATCGTCGTTGTAGGTGTTCTGATCGTAGGTCCAGTCGCGATAGATCTTACAGGTCAGGCTCCCCGTCACGGGCTCGGTCGGATAATCGAGCTTGAACGGAAGAGACGTGTTTGCCGCGTTCGTCGTCGGCGTCGACCGGGAAAAGACGGGATAATCCTGGCCGTTGGGGAGCCGGAGGGCGAAGGCCCATTCGAACTGGGCAGGCATGTTGTTTTCCCACTTGAGAGAGCCGGGAACCATGTTGTTGTCTCGGATGACCGGCAGGTTGAAGACGCCGCCCAGGAGCGCCCCATCAACGCGCCAGGTGTTGTTCTCCTTCTCGGTGATGACATGGTATTTCTTCGGCCCCGCCGGGGGAATCAGGATCGGGTTCGCCCAACCGCCGGGCACTGAGCCGACCGGGGGTCTCCATCGCTGGATATCGACGGTGGCACCGACCGGCAGCGGATCGAGCCGGTTCACTTTGAAGAGGGCGACCGCCGTATTCGCCGGGAAGGGCGTTTTCACGCCGGCAATTCCCCCCGCGGAAGCCGGGATCGGGGCGGCGTCGGCCGGCTGATAGCCCAGCGCGGGCCGGATGCACTCGGACAGAGAGGCGACGGTGGAACCGAACTGCAGCAGGTCGTAGTCGTAGTATTTGAACTTCGTGCTGCACTCGATCTGGTACATGCCTGACCGGAAATAGTATTTCACGTTCGGCGTCGTGACATCGACATACTCTTTCACGAGCTCCGGCGCCGTCAGAGGAATGCCGAACGCATCCTGGATGCGGTAGATGCGCCAGGTGTACAACACCTGCGGCGACGTGTTCACGGAGGTCGAGGTGTTCATGAGCGAACTGACGAAGCCGCCTTCGTATCCGTTCCCGTTCGCATCCCCTTCCCATTTCGATTTTCCCGGGACGGCCTGGTTGTTCCTGCCTTCCCAGACGGGGGGATTCTCGACACGCCAGGAGTACAGCCCCTGGTTCGCCTCCGTCGCTCCATAATCGTTCGCCATGCGGTTTCCGGTGCTGTCGAACGCGAGGATGTCGACCGAGCCGAGCCGGCCATTGGGCTTGGACACGACGGGCGGCGTCGCGACATTGATGACCCCGAGCTGAACCTGCCGGGGCGTCGCGATATTGGTCAGCTGGTAAATCGCTCCATGCCATTGCCAGGTCGACTGGCCCGCCCAGGTCTGCAGGTTCGTCACGGCCAGCCGCGGCCAGTCGGCATCACGGACGGAAAACATCCTCGTCCATATATTGTTCCCGATATTCACAGATCCGATCGGCAGATCGGCCGAGCCTCCGAACTCGCGCTCCTTGACGATCTTGTCGACCCGCTGCCGGTAGAGCACCCGGCCGTAGGTCCGCCCGGCATAGGAATACAAATAGATGAAGGAGTAGGCCTGGGCCCATCCGAGCGAGGTTTCGGATGGCGGCGTGATCTCGGTGCGTGAAAAATACAGGTTCCCGAACCCGTCGGCCTTGATGTCGTCGACTCCGGTGCCGATCGGCACGACCTTCGGGATGGATTTGCAGGTGTCGGCGCCGCCGGAATCGTTCCGGACGAACTGATACGCCTTTCCTTCGGCGGCATCGTAGGCATACACGATTCCGCCGTCGAGCCACCACTGGTCCGAGACCGTGACGGCATTGATATTGAGGCTGGTGGGCCGGATGTTGTAGGCGGCAAGCCAGTTGCGGATGATGTCGGTGCCGAGGAGATAGATGAAATCCTCCGCGGCAGACTTCGCGGAAATGCCGATCCAACGGGTCGTGAGATTGTTCGGATAGCCCCGGATGTTTCCGTCGCTCAGAGGGATGTCGGCTCCGTTTCTGCGCAGGATCGCATCCGTCGCGCTCGTCTGGGTGCGGCTGTAGAGATACATGCGGCCGAACGGGGAAAGGGCGAGCGACACATACTTCGGGTCCGGCGTGAACTGCTGCTCGTTCGAACCGTTGACGCAGACGCAGTTCAGACACGCCGAAATGCGGGAGCGTTTCACGTTTTCCTCGAACACCGAGTCGGCCACGCCCGTCGAACCCGCATACACCGGCCGGCCGGCAGACCAGATTCCCATCGGCTTGTTCCAGAGATTGAGATCGTAATAGGTATATTTCCGATAGGCGCGGTCCCAGTAGAACATGTTGCCGGGACGGTTGGAGGGATCGCGATCGCGGGACTGCCACCAGGCGCCGTTCGGCACGTTCCCGTAACCGCCGCCGTCGACGTTGACGAAATTGATCCAGTAGCCGTCGGAGGTGCCGTTTGTATAGATACAATTATTGTCGCAGAGAACCCGGGTCTTGGCCACACGCCAGCGGCCCGGCTGCCGCTCGACGACGGCGACCGTGCCGCTCCAGGCCCACGAAATATTCCGCGAGCCGTCGGCGGCCGTCCCCTGTTCGTTGCCCATCGGGCCGATCGTCGTGTAGACCGGCTTGCCGTTTTCATGATAGGTGATGTTCTCGGTCGAGACGTAGTAGTTCTCGCGAGTGTCGCAGTGGGCTCCGTACAGGCTCACACCGCCCGGCACCTTCATCAGGCGCCGCAGCGTCCAGGACGGGTTGTAGCTGTAACTCGGCTCGGTGTTTTCCGAGAAGGTGTAGACGTTCCGGTTCAGGTTGACCGAGATGCCGTACGAGTTCCGCGGGTCGAACAGCTTGACGCCGACGGGATTTCCATCCGTTTCTCCCGCAGGATTGTTCAGCCGGTAGACCCCACGGTAATACACGTCATCGTGGCCGATCAGCAGATAGCACTCGCCATTCCGCTTGTATTCCGGGGCAAGGGCGGATACGGCTCCGGGCAGGAGGCCCAGCACCAGCATCAGGACCAGAATCAACGGGACGGTTTTGTTCATACTGTTTCCCCCCCTCTGCGGGTCACCCGCGCATCGTGTCGTTCCGGGCGGTTCAGGGAATCCGGTTCAGGATTCGCTGCGCGATGTCGGGCTTGACCTGGTTTCTGCGGTACAGCTCGGCGAGAACCTCGCGGGTCAGGTCGAACGATCCGGAGCCGGCTAAAAACAGCCTGCTCCGGGCCCCGATCAGTTCGTCATACAAGGGCGACTTCGAGATCTGCGCGGCCACGTTCCTGTCGAAGCTCTCCTCGATCTGCCGCTTCATCGCCGCCCCATACTGGCGCAGCTCGGGATTCTGGAGATACACGTCGGGAACACGACCGACGAGGTCGCTCTGCAACAGGGACTGGAACAATCTGATGCTGAGCGGATCGGCGCCTGTTGAATGCGCGACGGGGATCGAGACCGGCCGGGGCTGCACCCGGACGAAATCGCTGTCGAGAATCATGGCGCCGCCGCGCGCCCGGGAAACCTCCCCGAGCAGCCCGTCGATCTGGGCAAGCGTCTGCTCGAGCAGCTTCTGCGAGTATTCCCGGGGCAGATAGAGGGGATTCATCACATCGTCCCAGATCTTGTTCTGCCGCGCCTGGAGCGCCGCAACCGACCGGTCAAGCTCGCCCAGCTTTTGCATCTGGATCTGCCGGGTCTGCTCGCCCGTGAAGGTGCCACGCTCCTGATTGAACTCGACGACATTCTGGCCGATGCGGTTTTCCAGATCGGTTTTCTGGAGAACCAGCTTGTCGATCTCGGTCTGGACCTGCTCCGTCTCGGTTCGGGCTTTCGCCGCGAGGGCGTTGATCTGGTCGGTGAGACGGGCCATCGCCGACTGGTCCTGGAAAGGGAGATCGCTGCGCAGATGCCTTCCCAGCACCATGTCGAAGTTCGACATCGCCGGGTGGAGCGCCAGCAGCAGCCCGTAATTGACGACGTACATCCCGGGAGCCGGAGCCACGTGCGGGCCGGCCAGGGAAACGCCCGCCGCCGTCAGGGCGACGACGACCAAGACCACTCTGCACACCGTTCGGATGGTTCGCACACTCATCTCCGTTTCCTCCCACCGGCGGCTGCAGGTGGCTCCGCGACCTCGCCCGCGACCGGGCGATACTCCAGCATGCCGCGCACCGCTTCCATCGTCAGATCGATCACCCCGGCCTTGAACGGCTTCCGGGCTCGGTCAGGAAACCGCTCCCCGAGGAGCCGCTCCCCGGCATTCGCCAATGCCGTGAGTTCCCAGGGCTCGACCGGCTGTCCATACCAGACCTTCCAGTGAAGATTCGGGAGCGGGGGGGGAGCCGGCTCTTCCCGGATTCTGGGCACGAGAGGGCGTACATTCATTATACCCGTCAGCCCATGGCGTCTCTGCAACTCGCTCAAGACCGCATCGATCGTGGCCGTGATCCGGACACAGACATCCATCACGCCGTCCGGGGTCGGCATGCCCTCGTGGTATTCCCCGCTCAGACCGGCTTTCCGCTCGGCGGCCTCGGCCAGCTCGAGCTCATCCTGCAGGGCTTTCCGTCGTTTCCAGTACACGTCGTATTCCCGGGAAGCGGCCTCGCCGCCGCGTGCCAGAACCGGCTTCGCCGCCGCATCCAGCTCGACCATCCGCCTGCGAATCTCCCCGATACGCGTAGCGAGGTCTGCCGCACCCCCTCCCGTCACGGGGCTCGAAACCGTTCCCTCGAATCGGCCCGTCTGCGGATTGTAGAGTCTCGTGAGAGGATGCAGATCCAGCAGCACCATGTAATCGACGACTCCGAACCGGGGCTTCCCTTCGTCTCCGGCCCAGACGGAACTCACGCCGAGCGGAAGGAGGAACAGGACGGCGATCCAACGGTTCATCTCAATGACTCCTCTTCAGGGTTGCAGGAACGACGTCACGACGGAGTTCGAGGCAAGCTTCACGGTGACCGCCTGCTCGAACCAGGTCGTGCCCGGCAAACCGTTCTCGATCCGGACGAACCGGCCGACCAGGCGCAGGGAGGTCGGGCTCGTCGAGCTCGCCACGACCGAGAACCGATCCAGGCACGAGGTGACGTCCCTGTTGCGATTGAACTCGGTATCCGGCCGGAAGTTGCCGCTCGAGGTCACGAGAGCCGCTCCAGGAACCCGGAGCACCGTCCCGGGCATCGTGTCGGGGGTCGTGCCGAACAGGGTCGGGTTCCCGGTCCGCAGGACCCGCAACACCCGCCGCCTCGCCCAGAGGGAAACCCCCGACCACTTTCCCGGCACGATCGGCGTGGAAAACGTGGCATTCGCCTCGTAATAGGGCCGGGTGATCCCGAACACCATCAGGCAGGTCCACTTCGACAGATTCATGTCGGCGTTTTTCGGAACGCCATTGAAAGAATATATAATATCATTTATATAAACAGGAGTATCCAGGATCGAGACATTCGTTCCATCGGCGTTGACCCGGAGCATGTTCGGCGTCGACTGTTCCAGCTCGCGCGCCAGTTCCCCCAGCATGATCTGGACGGCTTTCTGCTCATGGGTGCGCCAGCTGCCGGTGATGAACGAGCGGCTCCCGGATCGGAAGATCAGGAACGCCGCGCCGAGGAACAGCGACAGGATTCCGGCCGAGATCAGAATCTCGACGAGGGTGAAGCCGGCATTCCGCCGCATCTCAGTTGGCCCGCTGGCGAATGCCATTGATCGTGTGCTCCACAAGCCTGGAGTAGTTTTTCCCGTCACGGGTCGTCAGATTCACCGCGACCGAAATCTTCAGGTTCATGTCCTGATACATTTTCGAGGAGAACATGGAATACTCGGTCGAGTACACGGCATTGAGAGGGTTCGTCACCGTGCCGGCGAGAAGCGCATCGCCCTTGAAGGTGTCGAGGAACGTCGTCGTTCCGCGCCGCGAGGCGATATACCCGTAATAGAAGGGGCCCGGCAGCTCCTTGAACTTCAGGGCGGCGATCTGCGTCACGCCCTGGGCGAGAATGTCGGCCTGGGCGAAGGCCAGCAGCAGAGGATTCACGGGTTTCTGCTGCTGGACGGTCTTGATATACGAAGCCCCGAGGATGAAGATCGCCAGGCACAGCGTCAGCACGACCACGATCGCCATCCCCCGCCGCTCGGAACGCGGCATCCGCTGCGTTTTCCTCACGCGCCGCCCCGCCGGTTCAGATCGGCCCGGTAGGTGACGCAGTGGATCTCGGGCCGCGCACTCCCCTGTTCCAACCAGGAAACCCGTATGGCGAGCCGCTTGAGACAGTTCGTGAGATTCAGCGTGTTGGGTCCGAGGAAATCCGTCGGGCGGGGAGCCGCCTCGGAAAATCCGGGATTCTGGACATTCACCGAGTAGTAGGAAAACGAAACGGGAACCAGTTCGCTCGTGAGCAGCACGCGATAAACGGTACCGTTCGGCCCCGTCACATCCCCCAGAAGGATCGGCTGGGTCGCATACGTGGCGAGGTTCGTTCCGACCGGGATATCCCGGTAGGGCGCCTGGAGAAGGAGGGTGGCGGTCTGCTGGAGGACCTGGATGCCGACGATATGGCGGTTGTCCTTCAGCGTCGCCTTGCCGCCATAGCCCATCAGGGAAGCGATCGGGATCATCGCCGAAGCGAGGATGAACAAGGCCAGCATGATTTCGATGAGCGTGACGCCCCGAACGGGGTACCGCGCCAGTTTTTTCCTCATCGCCCCTCGCTTCCGGGTATGCCGCTACACATCACGGTGTCCAGTATACATGGGCGGTCATCACCAAGTAAAGGCGATTCGCCCCCTTGTGTGATGCCGTGAGCCCCGGGTGGAGCCGGAGAGATGATGAACACGCTCGTGGACGGCATGGGGTGCTTGTGTTATATTTGCCCCATCTCGTCACCCGAACCGCTGGAGGAGCAACATGAGCACACCCACCACCCCCGTTTCCCTTCCCAAGTGCTTTGGCACGGATTATTTCGGCAAATGGAACTCCACCGGCATGACCTTCGACTCGATGAAGATCGACAAGCCTGATCAGCAGCAGAAGTGCTGCGACTGCCAGTTGTTCGAGCGGTGCTACCTGGTCAACGATATCAAGATCGCGCGGATCCGCCGCTGAAGCCGACCCAGGAACGAGGAGATCGACATGCGAGCCTATGACGTCATCAAACGGAAGCGTGACGGCCAGAAACTGACCGCCGAGGAGATCAAGTTCGTCATCGACGGCTTCGTGAACGGCAGTCTGCCCGACTATCAGATGGCCGCCTTCCTGATGGCCGTGTATTTCAAGGGCATGGACGAGCAGGAAACCTTCTGGCTCACGGACAACATGCGGCTCAGCGGGGATCTCATCGGCCTCGAAGGCATCCATGGCTTCACCGTCGACAAGCATTCGACGGGCGGGGTCGGCGACAAGACCAGCCTCGTTCTCGGCCCCGTCCTGGCCGCGCTGGGAATGAAGGTCGCCAAGATGTCGGGCCGGGGCCTCGGCCACACCGGCGGCACGATCGACAAGCTCGAATCGATCAAGGGCTTCAGCTGCGATCTTCCTTCGGCGAAGTTCATCGACGCCGTCAACCAGGTCGGGGTCGCGATCGTCGGCCAGACGGGCAATCTGGTGCCGGCAGACAAGAAGATCTACGCCCTGCGCGATGTGACGGCCACGGTCGATTCGATCCCGCTGATCGCCGCCTCGATCATGTCGAAGAAGCTCGCGGTCGCGAACCAGGGCCTCGTGCTCGACGTGAAGGTCGGCAGCGGCGCCTTCATGAAAACCCTCGCCGACGCGCGCGAGCTGGCGCGGGCGATGGTGAAGATCGGCAAGCAGGGCGGCCGGAAGGTGGCCGCCGTGCTCTCGAATATGGATGAACCGCTCGGCCGCATGATCGGCAACGCCCTCGAAGTCCGCGAAGCGATCGATACCCTGCGCGGAAAGGGGCCCGCCGACCTGGTCGAACTGGTCAAGGCTTTGGCGCGCGAAGCGCTGCTGATGGCCCCCGGCTCGAAGCTGACCCAGGCCGAAGCCGGCGCGAAGGTCGCCGACGTGCTCGCCTCGGGAGCCGCGTTCGCCAAGTTCGTCGAAATGGTCCGGATCCAGGGCGGCGACACCGCGATGATCGAACACCCGGAGAAGCTCCCGACCGCGAAAAAGATCGTTCCGCTCGCATCGGATCGTGACGGCCACGTGGCGGCCATCGAGTGCGAGGAGATCGGCCTTGCGGCGATGATGCTCGGTGCCGGTCGCGAGACCAAGGAGTCGACGATCGACATGGCCGTCGGCCTCGAGCTGGTCAAGCATGTCGGGGACACCGTGAAAAAGGGCGAGCCACTCGCTCAGGTCCACATCAACCCGGACCGCGACAACATGAAGGCCCTGGACCGGCTGCGGGCTGCGTTCAGACTCACCGACGCTCCCGTCCAGCCCCAGCCTCTCGTCCTCGACATCGTTTCCTGAGTCCATGCGTCACAGCCCGATCCGCGACGACTCCATCCGCCGCTTCATGGAGGAGCAGGAAGCGCAGATGCTCAGTCCGCGCGCCTGCCTGTCGCGCAACAGCCGCGGCCGGGCCGTTCCCGAACACGACTGCTTCCTCCGGACCTGCTTCCAGCGGGACACGGATCGGATCATCCACAGCGAGTCGTTCCGCCGGCTGAAACACAAGACCCAGGTCTTCCTGTCGCCGACGAACGACCATTTCCGCACCCGCCTCACGCACACGCTGGAGGTCGTCGGCATCGCCCGCTGCATCGCCCGCGGCCTCCGTCTCAACGAGGATCTGGCCGAAGCGATCGCCTTCGGCCACGACCTCGGCCACACCCCCTTCGGCCACGCCGGCGAGCAGGTCCTGGCCGAGCTCAGCGACTCCGGCTTCCATCATGCGTCCCACAGCGTGCGGGTCGTGACCGTGCTCGAAAAGAACGGTGCGGGGCTGAACCTGACGGCCGAAGTGGTCGACGGCATCGGCAAGCACAGCAAAGGCCGCAAGGGCTCGCTGATCCTGAACGGCCCCGACGCCCCCCTGACGCTCGAAGCCCAGATCGTCCGGATATCGGATCTCGTAGCATATATAAACCACGATATAGACGACGCCATCCGGGCCGGGGTCATCCAGCCCGAGGATCTGCCGCTCGAGCCGGTCGAGCTGCTCGGCGAACGCCACTCGATCCGAATCCACACGATGGTGAAGGACATCATCGCGACGAGCGCCGAAGCCGAAGGGATCACGATGAGTCCGGCCGTCTCGGATGCGACGGAACGGCTCCGCGAGTTCCTGTATGCGAGTGTCTACCCTCGCCCCGAGATCGATTCGGCCGTCGACAAGTCGAAGCAGCTTCTCCGACAGATGGCCCGCTGGTTCCTCGAACATCCGGTCGATTTGCATGCGCGGCTGAAGCACCAGCCCCCCGCCGGCCAGTCCCTGAACCGGACCCTGATCGACTATCTCGCCGGAATGACCGACGAGTATGCCATCCGGCTGTTCAAGGATCTGTTCGTTCCGCATTTCCAGCTCGACATCAGCATCTCGCCCCCCGCGGCCAAGACGGGTGATCACCCATGAGAAACCTGTCGATCAGCAAGAAGATCCTCGGCGGCTTTCTGTTCATCCTGCTCATCTGCATCGGCGTGATGGCCGCCTCCGGCATCCTTCTCCACCGGCTGAAGGGAACGATCGATCTGCTCCAGGATGGCGAGATCTCCGTGATGTCGAAGATGCAGGAGTGGTCGGGCGATGTCGGCGTGGCCGGCCTCGCCTTCCTCCAGCTCTGTCACGCCGGCAAGGATCCCGAAATCATCCGCGTGTTCGAAGAGGCCCGTGATCGGGCCCAGCAGGGAATCGACGGCATCCGGGACGGCTCGCTGAAGCCGCTCGGAAAATCCGCCGGCCCCGTCTCGGCGTTCATCGACGAGGGGTCGAACAGCATGACGGAGCTGTTCGATCGCGCCGCCGTGGTCCTGCAGGAACCTCTGCCCTACGATCCGGCCAGCTTCACGGCGATGGCCGTTTTCGTGCGTGAACATCTCGAATCGGTCCAGGATTCAGCGAAAAAGGTGGCCGGCTACTTCCAGGTCACCGACGCCAACCGGATCAAACTCGAGCTGAAAACGGTGTTCACGGCCCTCGGCTGGGTGACCCGGATCCTGCCGATCGTGATCTTTCTGTTCGCCATCGGCTTCACCTGGTTCATCTCGACCGGCATCTCCGGCCCCCTCGAAAAGATGATCAAGGCGATGGGCGAGGCCGAGCGGGGCATGCTCGAAACGCGCCTCGACATCGCCTCGCAGGACGAGTTCCAGAAGCTGGCCGAGAGTTTCAATCGCATGCTCGCGGGCATCTGTCACATGATCTCGAAGGTGCTGAGCACGAGCAACGACCTCGCGACCAGTTCCCAGCAACTGAGCTCCGCCTCGGTCGAGTCGGCGGCAACCCTGCTCGATATCTCGAAAAACGTCAACGAGACGAACACCTCCTCGATCGAGATCGCGAGCAACCTCGAAAAGACCTCGGCCTCGGTCGAGCATTTCGCCCTCTCCGCCCAGCAGGTCGCCCAGCTCGCCGAGACGGCCGTCGCTTCGGCCAACACGACGTCGGGCGCCGCCGAGAAGGGCGGCATGACGGTCAAAAAATCCGTCGAGATGATCGGCCGCATCAAGGAGTCGGTCGACGTGGCAACCCAGGTCATTCTCGATTTGAACACGGCATCGCAGCAGATCAGCGAGATCGTCAACACGATCACGGCGATCGCGAGTCAGACGAACCTGCTGGCCCTGAACGCCGCCATCGAGGCTGCCCGCGCCGGTGAACAGGGCAAAGGCTTCACGGTCGTCGCCGAGGAAGTGCGCAAACTGGCCGAAGAGTCGGCCGAAGCCGCCGAGGCCATCGGCACGCGTATCGAGAACATCCTGACGAAGACCCAGAACGCCGCCGACTCGATGCAGATGGGTCGCAGCCGCGTCGACGAGGGCATCAAGGTCATCCGCGACGTCAGCGCAAGCCTCGACAATATCATCGCAAATATCAACGACGTGAACCAGAAGATCCGCGACATCAGCAAGATTTCGGCTGAGCAGTCCCAGAACTCGATGCTGATGAGCCGCACGATCGAGGACATCACGAAACTGACGAAAACCACCTCGGAGCGCACGGGCATCGTCGCCACCTCCGTCGAACAGCAGACGACGACGGTTTCTCAGATCTCGAGTTCGACCGAGGATCTCGCACGGCTGGCCGACGAGCTGCACTCGCTCGTTTCCCGGTTCACCATCTCGACCAAATCCTGACCCGCGCCGCGGGCCGGAATTCGTCCGATCAGAAGATCACCGGAAGCCGCTGGCCCACATGACGAGCGGAAACAGCAGCGCCCACGCCGCCAACAGCAGCACGGCCGTCGCGACGCGGCGGCCGAGAGGCTGGATCGAGGTGTCGGACAGCGTCCGGGAGTAGGCGATCCAGGTCAGGAGGCCGGAAAGCCCCAGGCCGGCCAGTTCGCAGGTGGCTCCGTAGGCAAGCCAGCGCATCAGCGCATGAACCGCGGCACCGCACAGATACACCGTAATGAGCAGGCAGATCCAGCCGCCGGCCCAGTGTTCGTCGTAGCCGCGGCCGGCCGGCATCGGAAGTTCGGTTGATGGTTGCATGGCCGGGCCAGTATACCGGGTTTTCCCCGTCCCATCAAGCCGCTTTGCATCCCTTCCACGTCCGGCGTCCCCATTTGCGCCGGCCCGAGGGATCGGCTATAATGGCCGCCACACGTCTGAGGGGTAATGATGACAGACCGGAACGCCACCTATGCGCAGCGCTATTATGAAGCGGCTCTCGATTTTTTCGAGAGAGGCCAGTATGACAAGGCCCTCGAGCATATCGACAAAGCCATCTCCACCCAGCCCCGGAGCGCCGACCTGCTCTCGACGCGCGGCGTCTTCCTGCACAAGATGAACGATCTGACCGGCGCGATCGAGGCCTACCGCAAAGCCATCGAGGTTCAGCCGAAGCACTCGTTTTCGCGATTCAACCTCGGCCTCATCTTCATGAAGATCGGCCGCGTTCTCGAAGCCATCCAGGAGTGGGAAACCGTCATCCGCGCCAATCCCCAGGATGTCGATGCGATCTTCAACATCGCCGTCGCCCTCGCGCAGATCGGCCGGCGCAAAGAATCGATCCCCTTCTACGAGAAGGTCCTGCAGATCAAACCGACGCACATCCAGGCGCACCAGAATCTCGGCATTCTCTACCGCGACGAGAATCAGTTCGCGAAGGCCAAGCAGCACCTGCTCGCGCTCAAGGATCTGGACTCCACCTACTCCGAGGTCGTGGCCACCGAGATCCGGCGCTGCGAGGAACAGGAGTTCCTTCTCCGGCTCACGTCACAGACGGAACAGTCCCTCCCCAAAGGGCTCCTTCTGCCCAGTCGCGGCGAGCCCGCTGACATTCTGACCGAAGCGCTCACGGCGATCATCGACGGAGAGCACACGAAAGCCCTTGCCCTGGCGAACGAGGTGCTCTCAGCCCAGCCGGAGGACGTCCAGGCGCGGATCGTCAAGGGTCAGGCCCTTGCCGGCATGGGCCAGACCAACGAGGCGATCGCCCAGTTCATGGCCCTGACGGCAGAACATCCCGACATCGGCGAGGCCTTCTTCCATCTGGGCAATCTCTTCCTCGGCCTCGACCAGCTTTCGGACGCGCTCGACGCCTTCGAGCGGGTCCGGCGCATCGATCCGTCCTTTCCGTCTATAGATGCAAATATTCAAAGTCTGCAGGAACGGCTCGGCCGCGCCCCGGCGCCGCGAAAGGAACACTGATGGCATCCCGGCTTCTCTCCTTCGGCATCCGGCTGAAGCTCACCCTTCTCATTCTGCTGATGGCCCTTCTGCCCGTCGGATTCCTCGGCTGGCAGGCGTTCAACGAACAGAAACGCGTCATCACGGAGGAGGTCACCCGCAGCCATCGCGAACTCTCGAACGTCCTGGCGCACGGGATCTACGAAAACCTCGAGTACACCCGTCGGCTCCTGACCACCATCTCGGATCTCGACACGGTGAAGAACCTGCGCGCCGTCGAGTCCCGGGACTTTTTCGCGGCCCTGGTGAAGTATTACCCGTTTTTCAAGCTGATCTATCTCGTCGATTCCGAGAAGAACGTGATCGCATCAACGAATCCGGATGCCGCCCTTCCGGCCGACTGGCGGTTCACCAATGCCATCAAGCGCAGCTATCAGGGCTCGCTTTCCGAAGTGTATCCCTCGGCCGAAGGCACGCCCTGCATGACGCTCGAAGCCGTCATCAAGAGCCAGGAGAAAGGCGTGATCGGCGTTCTGATCGCCGAAGTCGACCTCGTCTACATTCGCGAGCTGCTGAAAACCGCGCTGAGGCAGTCGAAATCCCAGGGGCTTGTTCTCGATGAGGCCGGGGCGGTGATCGCCCGCTCCAGCGACGACGTGAAGACGCTGGCCATCAGCGGCACCGAAGCCCTGGACAACGACATCACCGGGGTTCGGGACATCGGCGGCGAACGGAACCTCATCACGGCCATCTCGCTCAAGAAGTTCGATTTCTACCAGGCCCCGAACTGGACGATCATTCTCCAGATCCCCGAACGGCAGGCGTTCAAAGCCGCCTATGATCTGCGCGAACGCGTCGTCCGGCTGCTCGTGCTGACCGCCTTCATCGCTCTGCTGCTGGCAGTGCTGCTCGCGAACTCGCTGATCGCCCCCCTGCTCAACCTCATCGACGGGGCCCGCCATATCGGCCGCGGCGACTTCGACCACGAGATCACACCGCGCTCGCAGGACGAGATCGGCGAGCTGACCGCCACCTTCGACGAGATGCGCGTCAACCTGCGCCAGACCAAGGCCGATCTCGATTATCGCATCACCCAGCTCTCGACGCTGTACGAGGTCGGGAAGGCGATCAGCTCGATCCTCGATTTCACCCAGCTCCAGCACATGATCCTCGAAACCGTCGTCCGGGTCATCAAGGCGGAAAAGGGCTCGCTCATGCTCGTCGACGATGCCGAAAAGACGCTCTCGATCGGCGTCGCCGTGGGGCTGGCCGAGGACGTGCAGCGGGAAACGCGGATCGGGATCGGGGAGCCGGTCGCCGGCTGGGTCGTCGAGTCGGGACAGCCGCTGTTCGTCGAGGATGTCGAGAGCGACCATGCCTTTCTGGCCATCAAGAAAGGGCACATCCAGCGCGGGACGCTGATGTCGGTGCCCCTCAAGGCGAAAGAGAAGCTGCTGGGCGTGCTCAACGTCTCGCGCTCCGTGCCGCACTCGTTCAGCCAGAAGGATTTCGAGCTGTTCCTCAACCTGTCGAACCAGGCGGCCATCGCAATCGAGAACGCCCGGCTCTACCGGTATGCCGTCACCGACGAGATGACCAAGCTCTATAATCATCGCTATTTCCAGCAGCGTCTCGACGAGGAGCTGCTGCGCGCCGACCGGTATGAGAGCCGCGTCTCGCTGATCATCCTCGACGTCGACCATTTCAAGAAGTTCAACGACACCTACGGCCACCCCGAAGGGGATCGCGTGCTCAAGACCGTCGCCCGCCTGATCGAGAAAAACGTCCGCGAGGTCGACATCCCGGCCCGGTATGGCGGCGAGGAGTTCGTCGTCATCTGTCCCGAAAAGGACGGGGACGGCGCGATGGTTCCGGCAAACCGCATCCGGACCGCCATCGAGGAGTTCGATTTCCGCATCAACGGCCAGCACGTCCCGATCACGGTCTCGCTCGGCGTCGCCAGTTATCCCGACCAGGCGCGTACGAAGGGCGAGCTGGTCATCTCGTCGGATACCGCCCTCTATTATTCCAAGGAAAACGGAAGGAACCGCGCATCCCTGTTCGATCCCGCAATGAAGAGCGAGGAGATGCTGGAAAAGAAACGGAAGAAGAAAGAGGAAAAGGAGAAGGACAAGGCATGATGCTCACCCTGACCGTCGACGATCTGTTCGCCATGGCCATCGAGTTCGAGCGCAACGGTGCCGCGTTCTACGCCCGGGCGGCCGCTTCGGCAGCCGGCCGGCCCCACGCCGGCCTGCTCCACCGCCTGGCCGCCATGGAGCAGATGCACGAAAAGCGGTTCGCCGAGCTGCGTGCCGCCGTCTCCCAGGCCGGCAGCGCGGAGTCGTCGCTCGAACCCGCCGGGGAGAAGATGGCGTATCTCAAGGCTCTCGCCGATACGCGGGTCTTTCCCGTTGCCACCCCACCCGCCGATGCGCTGGGAACCGCGTCGGATCTCGTGGGCGCCTTCCGGTTCGCGATCGAGCGGGAAAAGGATTCGGTCGTCTTCTACGCGACCATGCAGGAGCTGGTGCCCCTCCACCAGGGCCGGGAGCAGATCCGGGCCATCATCGCCGAAGAACTGGGCCACGTGCACCTCCTGACCGCGGAACTCGCCGGCCTGCTGAAGAATAGCTTATAATATGGAAGCGACGACTGCGCCGGTCCGGCCGGCTTCGTTCCTCCTGTCCGCAGCCGAGTTCGACACCTGGCTCACCCGCCTCTCCGGCACCTTCGAACTGCTCGGCCCGACCCGCCGGCCCGGACGCGGCCGGTTCTCGGCGACGGATGTCGTCCGGTACGGCCCGATCACCCGTTCCGACGAGATCGTCTGGGACCGCAAATCCGACTTTTCCCCGAAGGAAGCCGTCTTCCCGCCCTCGGAAACGATGCTCGAGTTCTCGGGGAACGAGACCCGCCTGCCCGCTCCGCCGTTCGACAGGCCCGCCCTCGTCTTTCTCCGCGCCTGCGACGTGCACGGCATCGACCGGCTCGACGCCATTTTCCTCGTCAACGGCCCCTGGTCGGACCCGTATTATCTGCGCCGCCGCGAGCGCATCCGGTTTGTCCTCCTCGAGTGCCTCAAGCCGTTCGAGAACTGCTTCTGCAAAGCCATGGGAACGAACCGCACGGATGCCTGGCACGCCGCCGTGCGCCGGGAGCCGGACGGCTCCTACAACCTCGCCGTGCGCCCTGACGAGCTGCGCGCAGCGCTACCCGAAACCGGCCGCCCGACCAGCTATGAGCCGCGCGGTGTCGAGACGGATGCTGTCGCGGTGCGGCTCCCCGAACCCGACCGGCTCGAACAGGCCATCCGTGAAAAGGACTTTTTCCACCACGAGATGTGGGAACAATATCATACGCGATGTATTGCCTGCGGAAGATGCAACACGAGCTGCGTGACCTGCTCATGCTTCGCGGTGCAGGACGTGGCGTTCACCGAGGATGAGCGGCTCGGCGAGCGGCGGCGGGTCTGGACCGGCTGTCATCTCGACCGGTTCGCCGACATGGCGGGCGGCCACAGGCTCCGAGAAAAGCATGGCGACCGGATGCGGTTCCGCACGATGCACAAGATTCATGATTTCAAACGACGCCTGGGCCGTTCCATGTGCGTCGGCTGCGGCCGGTGCGACGACCAGTGTCCGCAGTATATTTCGTTTTCGACCTGCATCAACCGCGTCACCGAGACGATCACGAGGGAGATGAAGCCGTGAACACCCGCACCTGGCTCCCCCGGCCCGTGAAGATCCTCGATGTCCGACCCCAGAATGCGACCGACGTGACCCTGCTTTTCGAGAACCCTTCGGATACGCCCGAGCCGGGCCAGTTCTACGAGGTTTCGCTGCCCCGCATCGGCGAAGCACCGATCTCGATCAGCGACTTCGGCCCCGGCCATATCGAGATGACCGTGCGGGCCGTCGGCCCGCTGACCGCCGCATTGTGCTCCCGAAAACCGGGCGATCAGATCTCCGTGCGCGGCCCCTACGGGCGGGGGTTTCCAATCGATACGTTCCGCGGCCGCCCGCTCGTGATCGCCGCCGGCGGCACGGGGACCGCCCCGGTGAAGAGCCTGATCCGCATTCTCGCAGCCCATCCCGAGTCGGCTGCCCGCATGCATCTGCTGCTCGGCTACCGTTCGCCCGCCGATCTGCTGTTCCGCGACGAGATCGAGGCGTGGAGCCGCCTGACCGACGTCCAGGTGACGGTGGACCGCGGCGACGCGTCCTGGCAGGGCCGGACCGGCGTCATCACGACCCTCATTCCCGGCCTGCCTCTCGAGAATCCGGCGGAAACGCAGGTCGTCGTCGTCGGCCCTCCCCTGATGATGAAGTTCACGATTCTGGCGATGCTGGACCGGGGGATCCGGGAGGAAAACCTGTGGGTCTCCTACGAGCGGCGCATGTCCTGCGGCCTGGGCAAGTGCGGCCGGTGCAAGATCCACGACCGGTATGTCTGTCTCGACGGCCCCGTCTTCCCGTTCGCGGAAGCCCGCTGGCTGGCAGACTGAGGAAGGGGGAACCGCGATGAGTCGGGATATCGACACCAGAGCCGTCATCAAAAATGCCTGGCGGGTCACGGCCAGACGCAATCTGAGCTGTCTCCGCGTCCGTGTTCCCGGAGGGCATCTCGCCGCGCGGCATCTCGAACTGATCCGTTCGATTGCCGAAACGTACGGCAACGGGACCGTTCATCTCACCGCCCGGCAGGGCTTTGAGATTCCCGGCATCCCCTACGACCGGATGCCCGAGGTCAACCGGCTTCTGAAGCCGTTCATCGAGGATGTCGAGGGCGGCATCGGCATCGTGATCACCCACGCCGAAAACGGCTACCCCGCGGCGGGCATGCGCAACATCAGCGCCTGCATCGGCAACCGGGTCTGCCCCTACGCCAACATCGACACGACCTCGCTGGCCCAGAAGATCGAGGCGATCCTGTATCCGAACCATTACCACGTGAAGGTCGCCGCGACCGGCTGCCCGAACGACTGCGCCAAGGCCCACCTGCAGGATTTCGGCATCATCGGGATCTGCGAGCCCCAGCTCGAAAGCGAGCGGTGCATCGGCTGTGAAGCCTGTGCGAAAACCTGCCAGAAAAAGGTGACGGGCGCGATCCGGATGCGGAACTTCCGCCCCCAGCGGGATCCCCATCTGTGCATCGGCTGCGGCGAATGCGTGCTGGCCTGTCCCGTCAATGCCTGGAGCCGGCATCCGAAGGCCCTCCACCGGCTGATCATCCTGGGCCGCACGGGAAAGCGGAACCCCCGGCTCGCCACCCCGTTCATCGACGCCATCGAAGAGGCCCCGCTGCTCCAGGTCCTTCGCAACTGCTTCAGCTTTATAGAGCCAAATATAGACAAATCCCTGCCCAAGGAGCATCTGGGCTATATCGTGGACCGGGCCGGGTATCCGGCATTCCGCGAGGCGGTGCTCCGGGGGGTGACGCTCAACCCGCAGGCCGTCGTGGCCGAGTCGCTCACGTTCCAGGGTTACCGGCCTGCGCCGTTGCGCCGCGTCTGAGCGGAACCCACCCCCAAGGCCCTCAGGAACGCCCTCGGAGAATGGCCTCGGCTACGTCCCAGTCCAGGGCGGTGTCGATGTCGACCGAGTCCTCGGCAGGCATCACCATGGCGCCGTGATGTGCCAGGTCATACAGGCTGCGGGCCGATTCGAGCCAGATGGAACGCGCGAGGTACATCGCTCCGTTTTCCCGGTACAGGTTCGGCAACTGGGAGGACGGCAGCGGCAGCCGCCCGGGATCGAGGGGCCTGGCATGACCGTCGGCCCCGAGCTCGAACATCCACTCGGGCCGTTCGTGAACGGCGCACATCGAGCCGAACGTGGTGAATCCCCTCTCGTCGAACAGCCGGCAGGCCTCGCGGATCTGCTCCGGGCGCAGGAAGGGGGAGGTCGGCTGGATCAGGGCGACCGTGGCGGGATCATGCGCAATCGCCGGTGGCGCCTGGCGCACCCAGGCGAGGGCATGAAGCAGGACATCGACCGACGAGGCGGTATCCGTGGCGAGTTCGGCGGGCCTCAGGAACGGCACCCAGGCGCCGGCCGCCGTTGCCGCAGCCGCAATTTCCGGATCGTCGGTCGAGACGAGTACCTGGTGAAAACACTCCGACGCGAGCGCCGCCCCGATCACCCAGGCGATCAGGGGCTTGCCGCCCAGCAGACGGACATTCTTGCGGGGAAGCCGTTTGGAACCTCCCCGGGCGGGGATCACCGCAAGCCTGGAGCCGGACATCGGCGAGGGGCGGATCAGTAGTTCAGAACGCTGAACAGCCGTTCCCCGCGCAGCTTTTCGACGCCGCCCAGGAACGACAGCTCGACGAGGAAGGCGATCCCGACGAGGTCCGCCCCGAGCCCTTTCAGCAGATCTGCCGCAGCCCGGGCGGTTCCGCCGGTCGCGATCACGTCGTCGACGAGCAGGATGCGCTGGCCGGCCGCCACGGCATCTTCATGGATCTCGATCGCATCGGTGCCGTATTCGAGGGCATACTGCTGCCGACGGGATTTGTAGGGCAGCTTCCCGGGCTTGCGGATCGGGATGAATCCGATGCCCAGCTCGAGAGCGAGCGCGGCGCCGAGAATGAATCCCCGCGACTCGATCGCCGCGACGGCATCGAGCTTCGCCCCGCGGTAGGGTTCGGCAAGAGCCTTGATGGCATGGGCGAAGGCGGCGCGGTCTTTGAGAAGAGGCGTTATATCCTTGAAGATAATACCCTTCTTCGGGAAATCAGGGACGTCGCGGATATACTCGTGCAGATTCATCGTCAGCTCCTTGTCCTGGTCATCCACCCTGGGTCAGCCTGCTCCGCTCTTTCTGGAGGCGTTCCTCGAGTCTCATATAGGTCTGAAAATATCCTTCGAGGGCCGTCGGACAGAACTCCCGCACCCGGAACTTCTGGAACGAGGCCTCGCCGAGTTTCTGGAACAGCTCCTCGCGCTTCTGCACATACCGTTCGGCCTGGGCGGCCCGGGGGTTCGACTCGGCCGTCTTGACGAACAGGCTCTTGAGCTGGGCGAACAGGCCGCCGCCACCGGATCCCGTCTGCGGCTTCGCCTCGTCGGTGTATTTCTGGATGAGGAAATTCATCCGCAATATTTCATGCCCTATCGTAAGAAGCTCGGGAATCTTGAGGTCGCCCGACTGATACATCTCGAACACCACCCGCCCCGACTCCTTGAGAAGTTCCGAGACCTCCTTCTCGATATCCGTCACGGCGAAGTTGATGGCCGCCTTCTGGGAAAGGCCGACCGCCTCCTCTTTCCCCTTCCGGAAAAAACGTGAGACGGTTCCGCTCAGATCGGTGGCGGGCGGGGCGGCATCGGCGGCCTTGCCGGTCCTGCCCGGCTCCTTGCCGCCCGCAGGCTGGCCCGCGGCGCCCCCCTTCTCCTCGCCGGCGGTGGTGACGAGGCTCGTCGTTGGCGGGGCCGAGCCGTATTTTTCCTCGATCAGCCGCAAGGCACGCACGGCGGTTCCCCGGAACGGCTCCTCCCCGGTCGTTCCGACATGTTTCAGGAAGCCGTAGGAGGTCTGGTCATGATAGTTGGCCAGGGCGACGATGGCCTTGATGCGCGTGTCGGGGTTTCCCTCGCGGGCGGCCTCGATCAGCATCTGGATCGCCTCGCCGGCCTGGATGTGCGACAGCGCGTAGATGGCGCTTCCCTTCATCCAGTCCTCGTGGGATCTGAGCATCTTGCGCAGGATCGCGAACACCTTCTCCTCGCCGAACGCCTGCAGGGCTTTCGCGGCCGAGGCGCGGATGCGGTTGTCGGGGTCCTCGAGAGCCGGGAACAGGAGGGGGATCGCCTTCTCGTCCTTCAGATACTCGAGCGCCTCGATCGTGTTCGACCGGACCCGGCTGTCCGGGTCGCTCAGAAAGGGGCTGAGAAGGGAGGCCTGGTCCTTCGAGAGAAATTTTTTCAGGCAGCTGATCAGCGAGGCTTTCACGAAATCATGTTTCTCGACCTTGAGCATGAACAGCAGCTTTTCCTTGTATTCGGACTTGCCACCCGACGAGATGCTCATCACCGCCCGGAGCCGCTCGGAATAATCCTCCGACTCGAGCGCCTGCTCGATGCTTTCCCGGGGGCCGCCGTCGCGGCCGTCGTCGATATTCTGCTGGTGGATCTTGCCCAGGGCCCGCCGGGCAAAAAAACGCACCGATATATTTTTATCCTTCGTCGCCTGCCGCAGCACCGCCGACACCTCGTCGCGGGCGGCCGGGTCGACGAGGTCGACCTTGAACAGGGTCATCGCCGACAACGTGCGGAGATCGTCATCGGGATTCGTGAGATCCTTCAGCAGTCGTTTGATATTGAGTTCCATCGGCACATCTCCGGCTTCGTTTCAGGTTTCAATGAGAGCACTATAAGCCATTTTTTCAGACTTTTCCATGCGCCCGGCAAAAAACCGCCCCGCGGCTTCCCAGACCGGGAAGCGGCGGAGCGGTTCGGAAACGCTGTTCAGTAGGCCCGGGCGACGTAGATCTGGCGGGTGGCGGGCTTCCCGCACACCACGCAGGGGCAGGCCGGCGGATCATCGCGCAGACAGCGGATCGTCGCACCCACCTCGGCCTTGAACTTGTCCTCGCACTCCTGGGCGCCGCACCAGGAAACCTCGGCCATGCCGTGTTTTTCCTTGATCACGTCGACGAACTCGGCGAAGCTCTTCGCCGGGAACGTCTTGCTCCGCAGGATCTCCTTCGCCTGGGCGTAGAGATTCTTCTGGATCTCCCCCAGCAGCCGCTCGACCTCGGCCTCGAAGTTCGCATCGGGGACGAAGCACTTCTCGCCGGTATCGCGGCGGACGAGGCACACCTGGCCCTTCTCCATGTCCTTCTGGCCGATCTCGATGCGCAGCGGAACGCCCATCATCTCGTATTCGGAATACTTCCAGCCGGGCTTGAAACCGTCGCGGTCGTCGAGATGGATGCGCAGTCCCTTGTCGGCTAGCCGCTGGCGGAGCTGGCGGGCCTTCTCGAGCACGGGGGCCGCTTCCTTATATACGATAGGAATTATAACGGACTGGATAGGAGCGATGCGCGGCGGCAGCCGGAGCCCCTTGTCGTCGCCGTGCGTCATGATGACGGCGCCGATGATGCGGGTCGACATGCCCCACGAGGTCGTCCAGACGTGCTTGCGGTCCCCGTCCGAGTCGAGGAACTTGATCTCGAACGCCTTGGCGAAGTTCTGGCCGAGATCGTGCGAGGTGCCCGACTGGAGGGCCTGGCCGTCCGGCATCAGGGCCTCGATCGTGTAGGTGTTGAGGGCGCCGGCGAACTTCTCCTTCTGGCTCTTCTCGCCCGTGACGAGAGCGACCGCGAGGTCCTCCTCGACGAAGCGGCGGTAGACTTCGAGCATCTTCGCCACTTCCTCTTGCGCCTCTTCGTGCGTGCGGTGGGCGGTGTGGCCTTCCTGCCAGAGGAACTCGGTGGTCCGCAGGAACGGGCGCGTCACTTTTTCCCACCGGACGACATTGGCCCACTGGTTGATGAGCACGGGCAGATCACGATAGCTCTCGATCCACTTGGCATACATGTGGCCGATGATGGCCTCGGAGGTGGGCCGGATGGCGAGCCGCTCCTCGAGCTTTTCCTTGCCGCCCTGCGTGACCCAGGCGACTTCGGGGGCGAACCCCTCGACGTGCTCGGCTTCCTTCGTGAGGAAGCTTTCGGGGATGAACATCGGGAAGTAGGCGTTCTGGTGGCCGGTGCGCTTGAACTCGGCGTCGAGCAGCCGCTGAATGCTTTCCCAGATGGCGTATCCGTAGGGTCGGATGATCATGCAACCCTTGACCGGCGAGTAGTCGGCAAGCTTCGCCTTCAGCACCACATCGGTGTACCAGCGAGAGATGTCCTGCGACTTGGGGGTGATGGCATCGAGCGTTTTGACGTCGGGCTTCTTGTCGTTCATGTCGGATGCAGCCTTTCTGGGAAAAATGGGGGTTCGAAAGCGGCCTCATTATAGGGAGCGTCGGGAACCCTGTCAAGGAACCCACGCCCGGGTCACCGGCAGAAAAATCCCGGTGAGGCGTGCTGTCTCACCGGGATCGTCGGTTCGAGAAGCCAGTCGTTATCTGCCGTCGGAGCCGGGTTTTTTCGGCTGGAAGAGGCCGCCGGGCTTCGTCGTGAACGGCGCCGTCTTCGGGGGCTGGCCGGGTTTCGCGGGAGAAGCCGGCGTCGAGAACGGCGTCCGGGGCGGCGCGGGTGGCGCGGGCTCTTCCAGATCCTCCATCGAGGGGAGGCCGGCACCGGGATCCGCAAAGGCCGTGGGATCGAAGGCCGGTGTCTGCCGGTTCTTTTCGCTCTCCGGAGCCAGGAGATCGGGAATCTGGAGCTCGTCAAGAAAGCCTGCCTTCCCGTCCGGCGGCGGCGGCTCATCGGGCGGCACCTCGGCCGGGGCAGGTTCGTGGGCGGGGGCGGAGGCGGGAGCCGAGAGCTGGTCGCGGATCTTGTCGATCAGGGATTCGGCCATGCCGCGCAGCTTGTCACCGGGCTCGGTCTGCCGCATGATATCCATCAGGAGCGTCTCGGCTCTCATATAGTTCTGCAAATGGAAACACGACATCGCGAGATGGAAATTCGTCTCGAGGTCGGTCGGGTCAGACTTGAAGACGGTCTCGAGCACCGTCCTCGCCTCCTGATACCGCTTCATGAAGATGTAGGACGAGCCGAGCTCGCGCATCATCCGGATCCCGACCTTGTCGAGCGGGCCTTCGAGACCGGCCGTCAGCTTTTCGTACAGCCGGGCCACGTTCGGCCAGTCGCGCTGATGTTTGTAGATCCGCGCGAGCGTGTGGACGGCCTTGCGGTTGTCGGGCTCGGATTCGAGATACAGGGACAGCGACTCGCGAGCCGCATCCATCTCGCGCTCCTCGAACGCCATCATCCCGAGGTAGTAATGCGCCTTCGCCAGATCGGGATGCTCCACGAGCGTCTCGCGGAACAAGGCGCGGGCTTTTTTATACTTCCCGAGATTATAGTGTTTGACGCCCGCCGAGAACGCAGCCGGGAACCGGGTTTTCGGCTTACGCGGAGGTTCGGCACCCCCCTCGTCCGACCCCTGAACGGCTTCGCCGGGCATCGACTCCTGGGACGGCGCGGGAGCAGCGGAAATCTGCGATCCGTCGGCCACAGGGGGCAATTCTGCCGATACGGCCGGCGTCTCCTCGATGATGGGCATGACGGGTGCCCGCGAAAGCTCGTCCTGGAGCGGCGCCGGCATCTTGTCGCCAAGCGTGAGGAGTTCGAGACAGCCTTCGAGGGCGCCGAGGAACATCTCGTTGGTCGGCGGTTTCTTGACGAGCGAGGCCTTCTCGAGAACCGAGTCGAACAGTTCGACGCCGCCCATGCCGAAATGGCTCGTGACGTAGGTCGTGAAGATTTTTGGATCGCGCGAGTTGATCTGAGGGGCGAGGGCCTGGAGCCCTTTGAGCCCGTAGATCGTCCCCACGGCCCGGATCAACGCCGAAACCACCTGGTGGCGCGTGTCCTTGACCCGCTGCCGCATCAGCCGGATTCCCTCCTCGTCGGGGTGCTTCGCGAAGAACTCGATACACGCGACGATGTTGGGATAGGCCGTTTCGAGCTTGAACTGTTTCAGGATCGGCTGTTTCGGGAAATCGGGCATCGCGGCCGCCATCTCGATCGCGAACTTCCGGATCCATTTGTTGTGATCCGTGATGGCCCGCTCGACCTGACTGCGCACGAACTCGGCGGGGAACTTCCGCAGCGAGAGGATCATGCGGCGGCGCACGTCGTCGGACGGGTCGACGACCAGCTTCGCGGCCAGGTCCTCGTTACCGGCGGGGGAGATCTGGCCGAGAATATAGGCGGCACTACGGCGAAGCTGGACATCGTTCGACTCGACCATCTGGACGATCTCGGGCCGCATGTGTTCCGCCTGGGCCCGTGCAAGTGCCAGGATGGTGTTGGCCCGGATGCGATTGTTCGGATCGTGCAGGAACGGCATGATGCGCGTCTGGATCTCGCGGTGCGGCAGCTCGAGCTCCCCGATCGCCTCGATCGAATTGGCCTTGAGGCGCGCATCCTTGCCCTTGAGCCCCTCGTCGAAGATGTTCACGAGCGTGACGCTGCGGAACATCGAGAGGAACGAAACCATCTGGGCTTTCCGGCGCAGATCGCCGTCCTTCGCGAACTGCTCGGCGAGGAAGGGGATCGACTCGTGTTCCTTCATCCGGCACAGATACCGAAGAATCGTCATCGATATCCATTCATCCGGATCCGAGATGTAGCGGCACAGGGCGAGGGCAGCCTCCCGCCCGCCATGCGCGAACAGGCTGCTGGCCGCCTGGAACCGGACATGCCGATCCTCGTCACCGAGCAGCTCTTTCAGGCACTCGGTGCTGGGCTGGCTCCTGAAGGAGCCCAGCATCTCGGCGATCACGTCGCGGTTCTGGGCCCGCTTCTCATGCACCCGGCCGATCAGCTTCGCAAGGGCGTCTTCGCCGCCTACTTCGCCGGCCGCCCGGATCGACTCTTCGAGATCGGGGTACGTATCGAAAAACTCCAGCACCTGTTTTCCGCTGCCGGGAGCATGCGTCTTCGCAATGGCGACGGCGGCATGGGCCCGGATGGACAGGGGCAGGTCGGTCGTGAGAAGCGGAGCAAGCCGGTTCGCCGCCAGCTCCTGCATCGTTTGAATCTTGCCAATGGCGGTCTCGTTCATTCCACGATCTCCTGCAGCATTGCCCGAACCAGTTCCTGGTTGGCCGTCTCGTCCCGCAACAGCTTGGTGAGCGAATCCTTGAGGGTGACGCAGCCTTCGCGCCGCGCCATGAGCATCTGGGACGTCAGTTGCGAGTATTTTTTGTCGCGGATCAGGGTGCGGATCGCGGAGTTCGCGATCAGCAGCTCATACGCGATACTCCCCCGCTGCTGCGGCGAAACGCGCGGGATCAGCAGCTGGGAGAAGATGCCGACGAGGTTCAGCGAAACCTGCAGCCGCACCTCGTCGTGCTTGTCGACGGGGAAGAAGCTGACGATGCGCTCGATGGTGGGCGCCGCGCCGATCGTGGGCAGCGTCGAAAGCACGAAGTGGCCGGTCTCGGAGGCGACCAGCGCCATCTCGACCGTTTTCTGGTCGCGCATTTCCCCGATCATCATCACGTCGGGGTCTTCGCGCAGCGCGTTCGTCATCGCCTCCTGGTAGGTCGGGATGCTGGTGCCGACCTCGATCTGGGTGAAGATCGACTGGACGCGCGAGAACACGAACTCGATCGGGTTCTCCATCGTGATGATGTGGCGCGCGAACCGCTTGTTGATGGCCTGGACCATCGCGGCCATCGTGTGCGACTTGCCGCTGCCGGCCGGCCCCGTGACGAGGAAGAGGCCGCGCGGCTTGAGCGCCTGCGTCTCCAGCTCGTCGGGCAGGCCCAGCTCCCGGATCGTCGGCACGGCGTTGTTGATGAACCGGAACGAGCCGGCATACCCTTCGCGCTGCTGGAACACATAGAACCGGATACGGGCCTTGCGCTTGTACGGATACATCGAGTAGCACTCGAACGTGCCGTGGAGCGACTCCTGGCGCTTGATGTCGATGACCGGCAGGAACAGGTCGTACATCTCCTGCGGCGCAAGCGCATCCTCCTCCGAGATCACGAGGTGACCGTTCATGCGGTAGGATGGCGGCGAACCGGGCTTGAGGGTGAGATCGCTCGCCCCCAGCTCGATCGCCTGGTCGAAATACGTGAAAATTTTGGGTTTCATTGCGCGGGACCCTCCGGGGTGACCGTGATTCCGGCCTGTTCGACGATCTTCCTCACGACCGACGGGTTGCCGGCCCGCATCAACGCCTCGGTCATCGAGATCTTTTCCGAGATGACGAGCTGGGCAAGGGCCTGGTCGAGCGTGCACATACCCGAGTCACCGCCGGACTCCTGGTAGGACTGGATCAGGTGGATGCGGCTTTCGGCGATCAGCGACCGGATCATCTGGAGGCCCATCAGGATCTCGAACGCGGCGACGCGCCCCTTTCCGATCTTGCGGGGAATCAGCGTCTGCGTGATGATGCCGATCAGCGTCGTCGACAGCCGCCCGAGCACCTGCGCGTGCTGCGTCTGGGGGAACAGGTTCACGAACCGGTCGATCGCCTGCATGGCCGTGTTGCTGTGCAGTGTCGCGAACACCAGTTTGCCCGACTCGGCCGCGGTGAGGGTCATGTTGACCGCCTCGGGATCGCGCAACTCCCCGACCATGATCACGTCGGCATCCGTCTGCATGGCGCCCCGGATCCCCTCGTCGAACGACCGGCAGTCGACGCCGACCTGACGCTGGCTGACCAGGCCGATTCCATCGCCGAAAATATACTCGATCGGATCCTCGATCGTGACGACGCTTTTTATTTTGTGCGCTACAATATGCGTGATGAAGGTCGACAGCGTCGTCGATTTGCCCGCCCCGGTCGCCCCGGTCACGAGGATCAGCCCGAACGGCCGCTCGATCATCGCCCGCGCCGCCTTCGGCAGCCCGATGTCGTCGAAGGTCAGTTGGAGGAACGGGATGACGCGGAACACCGCGCTGCCGCCGTTGTAGTCATGGAACAGATTGACGCGGAACCGCGCGTTGGCGAAGCTGTAGCCCAGGTCCAGCTTCCGGTGCTCGATGAACTTGACGAGCTGATAATCGTCGAGAATCGCCTCGAGCATGTTCTCGTAATCCGCATGGTCGATCTCCTTCATCTTGAGCGGCAGCATGCTGCCGTCGACGCGGAGAATGGGCGGGTAGCCGACCTTGAAATGCAGATCCGATGCGCCGCGTTCCGTACACAGCTTGAGCAGTTCGAAGATCATTCACGGATCCTCCATGAGATATACCCCTCAGACGCCCCATCATACAACGCCCGATTCCGGCTGCCAACATATTCGTGCGGGGTGGGTGGCGGGAATCACCCCGCCGTGGTATGATCGGCCCGCCGAGATGATCGAACTCAAGAATGTCACCAAAATCTATCCGAACGGCGTCCGGGCGCTGAACAACGTTTCCCTGTCCGTGCCAAGGGGCGACTTCGTCTTTCTCGTCGGCCCCAGCGGCGCCGGCAAGAGCACGTTCCTCCGGCTGCTGTTCCGCGAAGAGCAGCCGACCGAGGGCCAGGTGCTGATCGACGGCAAGGACATCACGACGATGCCCGAGTCGCGCGTGCCGTTCCTGCGCCGCAACATGGGCATCGTCCTCCAGGATTTCCAGCTCCTGCAGCGGCGCACCGTCACGGAAAACGTCGCTTTCGGCCTGCGCGTGCTCGGAACCCCCGACAACATCATCCAGGCCCGCGTCCAAGAGGCCCTCGAACAGGTCGGCCTGTCGCACAAGCGGCGCATGTATCCCGACGAGCTGTCGGGCGGTGAACAGCAGCGCGTCTGTATCGCCCGCGCCCTCGTGAACAACCCGCTGATCCTGATCACCGACGAGCCGACCGGCAACCTCGATCCGATGATCTCGTTCGAGATCATGCAACTGTTCCTCGAGATCAACACGCGCGGCACGACGATCGTCATGGCCACGCACAACCACAACCTCGTCAACAAGCTCCGCAAGCACGTCGTGGCCCTCGTCGAAGGCCGCGTCATCAAGGACGAGCAGGGCGGCACCTACGCCTATGAATGACGCCGCCCGCGCACGGAGGACCGCCTGATGTTCTCCTCCCTCTCGTTTTTCTTCACCGAAGCCGTCACGAGCTGCCGGCGCGCCGGCATGATGACATTCATCACCGTCTCGACAATCGCCGTGACGCTGCTTCTCATGGGCGCGTTCCTGCTCGCCGCCGTCACCACCGAAGGCTTCCTGCACCGGCTCCAGCAGGAGGCGCTCGTCACGGCCTTCCTCGCCCCGAACACGCCGCGCGACCAGGTTCAGGCCCTGAAGCTGCGCCTGGCCCAGTTCGACGAGATAGAGCAGGCCGAGATCGTCTGGCCGGAAGCGGCCCTGAACGAGCTCTTCGCTGACGCGGCCGACCGGGAGCTCCTCCAGCTCGGCCTCGCCAGTGATTCGAACCCCCTTCCCCCGACCATTCGCATCAAAATGCGCGGCAGCCACGATCTCCAGTCCCTGCTCGCGAAGCTCAAGGGGCAACCCCCAATTGAGAGCGTCAGTTACGGGGAAGAAGCGTATCGCCAGTTCCAGGGCCTTTCCGAGCTGCTCTGGCTTGGCAGTCTGCTCGTGATCATTCTTCTCGGCCTCGCCTCGCTGTTCATCGTCTACAACACCGTCCGTCTGACCCTCTACATGCGCCGCGAGGAAATTGTCATCATGAAGCTGGTTGGTGCCACGAACTGGTTTATCCGATGGCCGTTTGTCATCGAGGGATTCCTGCAGGGCGTCGCCGGCGCGCTCCTGGCTTCGGTATTTCTCGTCTTCAGCTACAAGTTCATTCTGGCCCGGCTGGCCGTTCTCGTGCCCTTCTTCGCCATCCAGGTCGGCATCGCCCACCTGCTCAAGCTGTCCGTGAAGCTTCTGATGATGGGCATCGCGCTCGGCATCTCGGGAAGTCTGCTCTCCCTGCGCGACCTGAACTCCTTCTGCCGCGACGCGTCATGAACGGCCGCGCTCTTCTCGCCGCCGCCCTCCTGCTGACCGGGCTGCTCCACACCACTCCTGCCGCAGCCGCACCGGAACGCCCCGGGCGCAACGGCCCCGGCATCGACGCCCTCCGCTCCGAGCTCGATGCCGTGCGGCTCCAGCTCGAATTTCTCGACGTGAAGGTCCGCGACACGCGCGGCCACGTGAGACGCCTCGAAGGCAAAATCGAAAAGCAGCAGGCCCGCATCGCCGAGCTTCAAACCACGCTCGACGCCATCGCCAGCGAGTCGGCCCAGCTCACGGCCCGCATCGCCTCGCTCACCGAGGCCCTCGAAGCCGGTCAGGCCCGCATGAGCGAGATCCGGCAACGATTTCGCAGCCGTCTCGTCCATCTCCATCGCGTCCGACAGAGCACGCTGGTTTCAAGCATCTTCACCGCCCGCGACCTGACCTCGTTCATCAGCCGCTCCGAGATGGTGCGCCACCTGATGCAGAGCGACCGGGATCTCCTCCGGGAATTGAACGAGCGGAAGCACCAGCTCGAAGCGGACACAGCCGAGATCCAATTGAAGCAGCAACGCCTCGCCGAACTCACCGCGCAGACACTCAAAAGCCGTGAGGCCATCGAAGCCGAGGGGAACGCCCTTTCCGCGATGCTCCAGACCCTGCTTCTCGAGCGCAAAGTGTTTCTGGCACGCCAGGAAAAACTGAAGAAAAGCCGTGACGCTCTCGAACGCGAGATGCAGGCTGTCGAATCCCAGCGGGCACGCGATCCCGAAGCCGTCGAACAGGAGCTCGACACAGCCCCTCCCCCCCAGACGGAGCGCCGCGGCGGCCAGGGGGCCCCACCCTCCTTCGTCGCCCCTCGGGCGGCCCCCGCACCGGATGCGTCCGGCGCCCGGTTCCGCTGGCCCATTGCCAATGTGGAGGGGCTGAGCTTTGAAAACACCGGGGGATCGGCTCCCCCCGCCCTCGAGCTGGTCATCACCGGAGAAACCGAGATCCTGGCGGCAGCCCGCGGCAAGGTGCTGTTCAAGGGACCGGTCGGTCAGTTCGGCAACATCGTCATTCTGGGCCACAAGAACGGCTTTTCGACCGTCTACGGCCGCCTCGACGACGTCTGGGTCGGCCTCGGCGAAGTCATTGAAGCTGGCGACACGATCGGCCGCATCCTCGGCAACCGACAGAATCGCCTTCACTTCGAGATCCGTCTCGCCGGCAAGAACGCCGATCCCCTCGCCCACCTCCCCAAACTCCGCTGACCCCTGCCATCCTTTCGTTCGGGGCGGGTTTGAAACCCGCCCCCTCTAGAACCTATGAAGATGCATGAGCCCCTGTTGACGGGTGGGCGGTGTGTGATACACTGGGGCATCCCTGCCTCTCCGGCAAGGGGCTTTCTTTTCGCACGGTAATCGAAGGAGTCACTCAATGAACCGGTTCTCCCCCCGCCGTCTTGCATCCTCCCTGCCCTTCATCGCGCTGTTGATCGTTCTTGTCGCAGGTGCGGCCGGCGCGTCGTCGACCAATATCACCTACTTCAAATCGGTCGACCTGATACGCAAGGTGATGGAGCTGATCAAGTCCGACTACGTCGATGAGAACATCGACGAGCAGAAGCTGATCTACGGGGCCATCGAGGGCATGCTCGGAACACTCGACGATCCGTATACCCGGTTCATGGAGCCGAAATCCTTCAAGGAAATGCAGACCGAGACCCAGGGCGAATTCGGCGGCCTCGGCATCGTCATCACCGTGAAGAACAAGGTGCTGACCGTCATCTCCCCGATCGAGGACACCCCGGCTTTCCGCGCCGGCATCAAGGCCGGCGACATGATCCTCAAAATCGATGGCAAGGATGTTGCCGACATCGCGCTGCATGATGCCGTGAAGCTGCTCCGCGGACCCGAGGGGACGAAGGTCACGATCAACGTGATCCGCGAGGGCGACAAGGAAGCGAAGGACTACACGCTGATCCGCGAGATCATCAAGATCCCGAGCATCAAGTTCTGGGTCATCAAGCCCAACATCGGCTACATCCGGCTCACCCAGTTCATCCAGACCTCAGCCGAGGATCTCGAGAAGGCCATGATTGCCCTCGAGAAGGAGAAGGTCTCCTCGATCATCCTCGATCTGCGCAATAATCCGGGCGGTCTGCTGACCGCAGCCGTCGAAGTCGGCCGCAAATTCATCCCCAAGGGCGATATCGTCTCGATCAAGGGCCGCGACGGGGAAAAGAGCACCTACAGCTCCTTCTTCCAATCCCATCCGATGCTCCCGCTCGTGGTCCTGATCAACGAGGGTTCGGCCTCCGCCTCCGAGATCGTGGCCGGCGCGATCAAGGACAACAAGCGCGGCCTGCTCGTCGGTCGCAAATCCTTCGGCAAGGGTTCGGTCCAGACGGTCATCTCCCTGAATGACGGTTCGGCGATGGCCCTCACGACGGCGCTCTACTACACCCCCTCGGGCGTGAACATCCACAAGAAGGGAATCGAGCCCGACATCGACGTCGAGCTTCCCAAGCTGACCGAGGCCGATCGCGAAGAGATCACGAAGGCCATCGAGGCCGAGGAAAAGCAGCAGAAACTCGCCGACAAGGCCAGTCCCACGGCCGAAATTGCCAGCGGCACCCCGGTCGCGAGCCCGACCGCGGCTGTCGCCTCGCTCAGCGGCTTCATCGAGCCGCCGGACAGCCTTTCGAAGGGCAGCATCCAGTATTACATCGTGAACAGGTTCGACACCCAGCTCCAGCGGGCCGTCGACGTGCTCAAGTCGGCCGAGATCTTCACCGGCCTCAAGCAGTGACGATTTACATCTCATGATATATATTCGACGACGTCACACCCGGGATGCCGGCGACCGCCGGCAGGGTGTGACGCTCGTCGAGATCATGGTGGCCAGCACGATCATCGCCCTGATCGCGGCGGTGACCTTCCCCGTCTACAAGCTGATCCAGCAGCGGGAGAAGGAGAAGCGGCTCCGCGAGATCCTCGACAACGTCCGCGGCGCGATCTACGGCAATCCCGTCTCGAACGCGAACAGGGTCTATAACAAAGGCTATAGACTTTATGTGATCCACGAACTGGCCAACAAAATTGATGACAAGAACCCGACGTCCCTGGCGCGCCAGGATGCCCTTGCGACAGGAATCGCCTATTTGGTGGATCATCACCTCGACATACCGTTTTGCCCTGCCTCCCTGACAAGCCGGTCGCCGCTATCAATCCCCTCCTTCGACGTCGCAACCGGCACGGGAAGCCTCGCTGGTACGGCGACGATCGAGATCAAACGCCTGTTCCTGCGGCATATCCCCCCCCACCCCTTCACGGGCTGGAATCCCAACGCCCGGTGGGAGTTCGTTCCGGCCACCTGCTCCAGCGGTCTGGCCACGCTCCAGGCCACCGGTTCGGCCGAGTGGCAGGCGAGTCTCGCGACGGGCGTGAAGAACATCGTCTCGCGGGGCGCCGGCCTCGCGCTCGACGGCACCAGCACGGATGAGTGGTGAGATGACGATGCACGCTGCCAGTGAACGAAAAACATCTCCCCATGCGGGTCTGACGATCATGGAGATCCTGGTCGTGGTCGTGATCATCGGAGTGGTCTCGTTCGGCCTCGTCCCGGTCGCCGAGATCGCCTTCGTCCGCCTCAAAGAGACCGAGCTCCAAGACAACCTGCTGAAAATGCGCAGCGCGATCAGCCGCTGGCGCTACGATTGTGAAGCCGCTGCCCGGCGGGCTCCCGGCGTCGATGCATTCAAGATTCCGGATTGTAACCTGTACCCCCCGGACCTCCTGGCCCTCACCAAGTCGATGCCGTTCACCATCTACGACGTGGACGGCAATGCGACGGCGACATTCTATCCCCGACCGTATCTCGCCAGGATCGAGAATGATCCGTTCGTGGGGGCGCCCATCTGGTTCCAGTGGTATGCCTCCGGCACCGTCGTGGCGACGTACAGCATCGGAAACGTGAGCCCGGCCGTAGCCACCGGTGTCTACGACGTTTCTCCGCACACGGATCCCGCCGTGCGGCGGGGCTTCATGACGGCCCTCGACGGCACCAGCTACGCCGACTGGTGATCCATGTGATGCAGACATCTCGGCACAACGAACCACAGAGGCACGGAACCACAGAGAACCAGCATCTTCGAGCTCTGTGTCTCCGTGCCTCTTCGGGGAAACGTTCTCGAATTATTCGGCATGATATATTTCCGGGGAACTTCGCGGATCACGTCGTTCCAGACCCCGGCGAAGGAATCGGAACAGGAGGTTGCATGCGTATCGAACATCGAAGAAGGGCCGGGTTCAGCCTGATGGAGCTGATCGTGGTGGTCACGATCATCGTCATCCTGACGGGGATCGCGGTTCCGTATTACAATGATTATATAATGGACGCCCGTCGTTCGACGCTCAAACAGAATGTGGCCAACTTCCGGAAAGTGATCAGCGAGTTTCGGGCCGACCAGGGACGCGGGCCGTTCCAGGTTCCGTTCATAACCGGTTCTACGGTTGAGGACGTGCGTTCTCCTCTGGGTGCTACCGATTCGGAGCTGGTCGCCGGCCCTCTTCAGATAATCCGCGTAGGCGGCAGTATCACCCCGAAGCGCCGGCCCGGCTTCAAGTATCTTCCGGCGCTTCCGGTCCTCGAGGATCCCCAGACGACGGAACGCATGGACTGGACTGCAACCGGATCGACGCTGTTCTTCGTCGAGGATGGCGGCTCCCCCGTCGGCCAGTTCGATTTCGACAAGGATTTCGCCTTCATCGACACCAATGCGAATGCCGCCTTCGACGGGGAAGCGACGGATACGGTCCAGTTCCTCTTCAACGGCAAATCGTCATCGGTGTATATCGGAAGCCCCGCCAATCCCCTCGATTACTCCGACATCATCGTCACCGACTCCCAGGGGGTCTCCTACTGACGGATTCACGGAAATCACCCGCCCGCCCCTTCCGGCCGGGCGTTTTTTTTGCACGAAACCTCCATTTGATGAGTGGGACGTGCAACGCTATAATGAATTCCGGTTTTTTTCGTCAACAACGGCGGACCTGCTGCCGATACTGTCAAGGAAGAACTTCTGGAGAAGCCATGTCTGCTGATTTCCTGAAACGCAAACGCATCGGTGAGATTCTCGTCGAGATGCGGGCGATCACGCCCCAGCAGCTCGAAGCCGCCCTCAAACGCCAGTCTACCGTTCGCAAGATGGTGGGCGAGATTCTCATCGAGATGAAGGCGCTCACCGAGGAGACCCTGTATCGGGGCCTTTCCCAGCAGCACGGCATCGAGTTTCTCAATCTCGACACGATCGAGCTGAACCGGGAGCTGATCCGCCAGATCCCGGACAACCTGATCAAGACCTACAAGTTCATTCCGCTGAAGAAGGAACCCAAGTCGTTGACGATCGCCGTCTACGATCCGACGAACACCAAGATGTTCGACAGCATCAAGATGGCGACGGGGTATATGTTCATCAAGTGGGTCCTCGCGATGAAGACCCAGATCAACCATATCATCAGCGATGTCATCTACCGTCCGACGAACGTGCTCGAGAACGTGCCGATGGACGATCTGCTACGCGACGTCAAGCTCGAGTTCGGCAAGGGGGAATCGTCGCTGATGAGTGGCTCGGTCAACCAGACCGACGTCAACCTCGAGGATCTCAAGCGGGAATCAGACCAAACCGCCATCGTCACCCTGGTTAACAAGATGATTCTCGACGCCGTGCGGATGCGCGCATCCGACATTCATATCGAGTCCTTCGAAAACATCGTCCAGGTCCGCTACCGCATCGACGGTATTCTCTACGACATCCTTCCGATCGAGAAGACGGCTCACCAGGCCATCATCTCCCGCATCAAGATCATGTCGAACCTGGACATCACCGAGCGGTTCATGCCCCAGGACGGCAGCTTCAAACTGCGGGTGAAGAACCAGCAGATCGAATTCCGCGTCGCGATCCTCCCCTCGATCTACGGTCAGAACTGCACGATCCGCATCCTCGACTCGGGCCGCGTGAACCTGGAGCTCAAGAGCCTCGGCTTCCGCGACGAGGAATTGAAAATCTTCGAATATAATATCGGCCGTCCCTGGGGGCTCTGTCTGATCGCCGGCCCTACGGGATCCGGAAAAACGACGACGTTGTATTCTGGCATTTCGCTGATCAACAGTCGCCAGATCAAGATCATCACGATCGAGGATCCGGTCGAATTCAAGATCTCGGGCGTGCACCAGATGCAGGTCCACGAGAACAAAGTGGACGAGTCCCGGTCGCTGACCTTCGCCAAGGGCCTTCGCGCCATCCTGCGTCTCGACCCCGACGTCATCCTCGTCGGCGAAATCCGCGACTATGAAACCGCCGAAATCACGGTCAAGGCGGCTCTCACGGGCCACATGGTCTTCTCGACGATCCATGCGAACTCGGCCATCGAGACGGTCAGCCGCCTCGAGAACATCGGCGTCGACCCGTATCTGTTCGCCTCGGCGCTCACGGTGCTCGTCGGGCAGCGTCTCGTCCGCAAGATCTGTCCCCACTGCAAAACGCAGATCGAGACGACCCCGTATCTCCTTGCCTCGCTTGGCCTGGATTTCGAGGCCTACAAGAACCACAAATTCTACAAGGGCATGGGCTGCAAGGAGTGTAACAACAGCGGATTCCGCGATCGAACCGGCATCTTCGAGGTCATCGAGGTGAACCAGCCCCTGAAAGAACTGATCAGCCAGCGCCAGTCCTCCGTGGCCCTGCTGAAATACCTGCGGTCGCAGAAGATTCCGACGATTCAGGATTCCTGCCTCAACAAGGTTCTCGAGGGCGAAGTGCCGATCGAAGAATACATCCTGGTAAACATGGGATAGGAGCTTATGGCGAGTCCAAGCGGGTCTGCCTGCAATCTCGTCCTCGATCTGGGAACGCACCGGATGCGTCTGTTGCGTCTCGAATCCGCCGCACCTGGCAACATCCGGCTCAAGCAGCTGACGCTGGCCGATTCCCCGCGCGAGTTCGTCGCCTCGGCGTTCATCGAGTACCCGATCATGGATCCGCTGCCGGTTGAAAAGGCTATCCGGAGCCTGGTTTCGACGTCGAAAGCCGGCTACGAGAGCACCCTGGTGCTTCTGCCCGACCATGCCTCGCTCATGAACCTGATGATCGCCCCTCCGCGCTACTCGAAGAAGGAGCTGGAGGAATCGATCCGGGAGGACTTTTCCCCCATCATGCCCCTTCCGCTCGAGCACTGGTATATCGTCCACCAGAGCCTGGGAATGTGGGAGGAAGACGAGATCACGCTCGCCGTCGCCACGATCAAGAACAACCTGCTCGAAGCCGGCGGCATCATCCAGCGCTCCGGCCTCAACCCCCAGACCATCGATGTCAACATCCTCAACGTTTCGAACCTGATCGAACATTATCTGAACGCCTCCGAGAACCAGGGCCGGAATATCGCCCTCGTCCATCTCGGCAACGAGACGACCTCGATCGGCGTGTTCCGGGACGGCCAGCTGCGGACCCTGGTCAACCGCCCGGTCGGCTCCTACGACTTCACCAAGCAGATCAGCAAGCATTTCCATGTTCCCGACAGCGAGGCCGAGCAGTTCAAGCGGAACGAGGTGTTCTTCCTGCCGGAGTTTTCCCCGGAGCAGGAGAATCTCTACAACTATACGGTCATCAAGAACGTCTTCGCCGTCCTGACGCGTGAAATATTCTCCGCTATGGAAGCCTTCCTGACCAAGTTCCGCGAGTTCACGATCCAGGAAGTCATCCTTTCGGGCGGAGGTGCCAACTTCCAGAATCTGCCGGTCATGCTCGCCGCGAACCTGAACACCAGCGTGCGGTATGTGGCAGACCTCTACGCGCTCCAGATCGCCGGGAAACCCGCCGACGTCTCGGAACGCAATGAACTCGCCGCAGCCTGCGGCGCGTTCCTGAGGGAGTAATCGCATGAAATTCCAGATCGATCTGCTTCCGAAGGAGTACAAGAGCCTACCGGCCGACCTCACGGGCTTCGTGCTCGCCGCCGTCGCCATCCTGCTCTGCCTCTCCTGGACCATCTCCTCCTACATGAAGAACACGTCGGAGCAGTTCAAGGTCCAGCAGCAGGTCGACGCTGCCATGAAAGACCTGCGGGATCTGAACCAGCGGATTGGCGAGCTCCAGCCTCCCGTCGCGCAGATCAACTCCCTCAAGAGCAGCATCGAGTTCATCAACACCAATCTCGACACGCCGGGCACGTCGTGGGTCGACTTCCTGTATGCCTTCGAGTCGACCGTGCCTGAGCGGATCTACATCTCCGACATCAATCCCAAGGATTTTTCGGGCAAGAGCGGCCTGGCGTTCACGGTGAACGGCGAGGGGGCCACGATCTACGATGTCCTCGATTACGTCTCGAGTCTGCAGAAATCCCCGAATTTCACCGGCGTCTATCTGAAGCAGAACTCGACACGGGCCATCGAGAACGGCACCGTCACCTCCTTCGTCCTGAGCTTCACTTACGTTCCGGCCGGGAAGAAGTAACGAGATGAACAACGGCTCCAGCACGGGAGGACAAGAGTGAAAACACGTCTGCGCTCCATCCTCGAACGCGTGATCAGCTATGGTCTGGTGGTCGTGGCCGCGATCGGCCTGGTGTATTTCCAGACCAACGTCGACAAGCGCCAGAAAGATGCCATCCAGTCCAAGCGTGACGAACTCAAGCAGTATCAGGACCAGATCGCGGTCGCCCAGAAGGATTTCACCGCGCGCCAGCAGCAGCTCGAGAAGATCAACCAGCAGATCGAGGAGCGACGCCGCGAGGTGACGGAGAAGTTCGAACGGGTTCTGGAAAAGTCCGCCAACTACACCATCTTCATCGAGCAGGTCCAGCGAAAGGCAAAAGCTCTCGACGTCACCATCCTGAACTCGAATTACGACCCCCCCAAACAGGCGGTCGGGGCGCCGGCCAATTATCTCGAGTTCAAGTTCACCGTCGATCTGGTGGCCTCATACGAGAAAATGAAACATTTCCTCTGGGAGATGGAAAACACGCTCGGCCGACTGGTCAAGATCAGTCAGATGACTATCCGGCCTCCGATCGTCGACACCGATGGAACGATGCGTCTCACGCTGACTCTGTCGACGTTCTTTCTCCCATAACGGGGAGGAACCAGCATGAACAGCCAGGAAATCCGGGAATTCTACCAGAAGAACAAGGTCGTCGCGATCGGCGTGCCGGTGATTCTCGGCATCCTCATCCTCGACAACTTCGTGCTGAAGCCGCGTCGCACGAAACCCGCGACGGCAACCACCCAGACGGCGGACGCCGCTTCC
>JAKQOH010000009.1 GCA_029565415.1 Candidatus Rifleibacteriota bacterium
TTGATGTAGGCTTCCAACGCCTTTTTGGGCGCGTCCTTCATCTCTTTCGCCTCTTTCTTCTGACTGTAGGTGTCACCCAGAAGATTCAGCATCATCCCGGTCGACGGATCGTCAGGATTGGAGCCAGCGAAGGCGTTGATGTCCTTGATCAGTTTCTGCGACTGATCTTTTTCCTCATCGCGGAAATCGATGTAGGCGAGGCGATAACGAACATCGCCCGCATAACGGCCGGTCGGGAATTTCTTCAGGTAGTCGTCGCAGGAAGCAAGGGTGTCCTTGTATTTGCCCTGGATGAAATTAGTGATCGCCACCTGATAGAGGGCGTCTTCGTAAAGACCGCTCGTCGAGAACTTCGAGACGAACGATTTGAAGACCTCGCTCGATTCGGCAAACTTTCCTGCGAGGAAAAGCGCGCGGCCCTGGAAGAAGACGTAACGATCGAGGGATGGCGAGTTAGGGAACTTGGTCGCGAGATCCTGATAGAATTTCAGCATCTCGTCCCACTTGCCGGCTCTCTCAAGACCCTGGCCCGCGATGATCGCGATCTGCTCGAGATTCGTTGAGTTCGGGTGCTTCGTGAGGAAATCCGCAGCGCGCTTCTGCAACTCGTCGGTGTTGCCGAGCTGGTTGTAGGTGACGATCTCCGAATAAGAGGCCGTCTCGAGGTTGGCAGCCGCGGGATAAACGTTGCGGATCGTTTGGAAGCAAACGAGTGCTTCCTGGAAACGCTCGAGGAAATAGAGGCTTCGACCACGGCCGAGAAGAAGGTCGGCATCGAGATCACCGGCCTTGTCGATGGCTTCAAGCGCCTGGGTGTTCAGTTCGAGCGCAGCTTTGAGAACACCGATCTGCTCACCGGCCGTAGAGCGCTTTGGCAGCGGGGTTCTGAGCCGGATCTCATCCGCGACTTTTCTCTCGAGATCAGCGATATCCTTTTTCTGTTCTTCGAGCGCGGCGCGCTGGATGTCGAGAATCTGGCGGCGCGGCGGAATGGAACGGTAAAGGGTGAGAGCGATCTCGTGTGAACCACTGGAAGAAAGGTCGTTGGCGCGGACCACGATCTGGTTCGTATACCATGCGAGGGCATCGCGGACACCGGCGGAGTTGATCACCCGGTCGAGGTAAGCGGTGAGGTCGTCCAGCTTTTCACTGGCGGCAAGAATGCCGATGACTTCGACCGCAGCTCCCGTCTGTTGCGGGGTGCGGATGTCAGAACCCATCAGGGTTTTGAAAACCTTGAACGCCTCTTCGGGCCGTTGGAGATCATTATAAACCTGGCCGAGAGCCAGACCGGCTTCCGAACGGTATTTCGGATCGGAGGCAGCCTGCTTGAGCGCATTGATCGCCTTCTCTTTCTTCTCCGGGGTATTCTGGATCAGGCAGGCACGTCCGATGCCAAGAGCACAGCGGCTGGCGTAGTCGCCGTTGGGATATTTCGCGAGGCATTCGCCGAAAGCGGTCTCCGCCTTGGCGGCGCTCGCAGGATCGTTCATCAGCAAATTGCCGAGACCGATGTTGAAACGGACCATCTCAAGGGTCGCGGGTGGCACTCCGGGCTTGCCGTCGATTCCCTTGAGCAGTTCCTCGAGTTTGCCGATCGCAACGGTGTAGTTCTTTTCCCCGAACGCCTTCTCGGCATCCATGAAAAGCGCCTCGAGTTCGTTCGCCGGCTGCGGAGCTGCCGGTGGTGCGGCAGGATCGGCCGGAGGCTGAGCGTGAAGTTCACAGAGCGGAAGCGTCGCAAACAGGGCGCACAAGGCATTCCTTGTGAATTTCAGGTTTTTTGAATCCATACGGGCCAAGACTTTTTTCCCGTTGGGACAAATCTTGTCAAGGTGAAGGCTTCTAAAATTCATGGCGGGTTTTGATCTGCACCGGCGTCGCCGGAGGTGGGGATTCAGAATACGGGGATTTTTTGCCGGTAAAGGGCAGGACAAATGTCCCGCCCCCATCAAGCTCCGGCTTGAGTGAATTGTTCCGGCGGGACTTCAGCAT
>JAKQOH010000059.1 GCA_029565415.1 Candidatus Rifleibacteriota bacterium
CATCGCCTCGCACCGTCCCTCGCCCAGATCCCGGACCAGGAGGATCTCCGCCGGCTTCGCGCCCTCGGCGGGAATCGTGAACAGCCGAGCCGGGATGACGCGGGAACGGTTCACCACCAACAGATCTCCGGGAGATATATACTCGATAATATCTTTGAACGAGCGATGTTCCGCCGCCCCGGTCGATCGCCGGAAGACGAGCAGCCGCGAGGCGGATCGAACCGGAGCCGGCGTCTGGGCGATCAACTCCTGGGGAAGATCGAAATCGAACAGGGAGGTTTTCACGATCCGCTCACGGGGTCCGGCTGGCGATGGCCGGCGTATAGCTCGCCTCGAGATCCAGCAGGGAAAGGGTCGCGTAATGCCGCGCGCCGATCGCGACCGCCTGGTCCTTGTAGGGGAGATAATAGCTGATCTTGTCGATATAGCGGGCATCCCCGGGAAGCGACATCGTCTGGACCGCAATCTGCCCGCCCTTGAGCGAGCCCGCCAGCTCGAGGATCTCGGCGACGCGCAGATCCGTACGGATGTGCTGGTAGACCTCCTGAATCAGCTGGGGAAGCCGCATGACGATCGAAGGGGTTTTCAGCTTTTCCAGGACGGCTGCGATGAACCGCTGCTGACGTTTGATACGACCGAGATCGGCCGCCGAATCGGCACGGAACCGGACGAACTCGAGGGCACGCTTCCCGTTCAGGTGCGCCTGGCCGGGATCGAAATGGATGTGCACGTTGCCCCAGTTGTCATCGTAATGCATCGGCTGTTCGATCGTCAGATCGATGCCGCCCAACAGGTCGATCGTGTTGATGAATCCCTGAAAATCGACGAGGATCGACCGGTCGATGCGGATCTCGAGCAGCTCTTCGAGCATGCCGCGCAGGACGCTTTCCCCATGGCGGGCATAGATCTCGTTGATCTTGTGGGCCGTTCCATTCACGAGCACCCGCGTATCGCGCGGGACGGAAAGGATCGTGATGCGCCTGTCGTGCGGCTCGACGCCGGCCAGGAGAATGGTGTCGGTGCGATGCGTGCCTTCCACCGAGTCGACGCCGAGACAGAGGATGTTCATCCGGCCGGAGACGGTGGCGGTCACGGGAGCGGAGCTCGCGGATTCGTTCCGGCTTTGGGCCCGATCGACCGCCTCGCCCGTCGGCAGGCGCACCAGAAACCAGCGCTGCATCCAGATGACGAAAAACAGGCAGGTGAGAACCAGGAAGAGAAGCTCAAGAACCGGCCAGACGGCCATGCCCCGGCGACCGGCACCGTTCCTCACGCTCCGGGTCGTCATGGGATCAGTCTCCTGCCGCCTGGCCGCCATCCTGCATCGTCCCCGGGGCAGCTTCGTTGGAACGACGCTCTGCACAACCGGCACAGGAGCGTTTGAGCGACACGACCTTCTCCCAGCGGGCTTCCGCAGCCAGACGCTCCCGGCGAAGGCGGTTGCGCTGGGGATCGACGCGGGAGGGATCGAGGGCATCCGCCATGACGAGGGCCCTGGTCAAGGGGGCGTGATCCTGCTTCGGGAAGGTGTGCCACCGCACGGCACGGCGCAGCGCGAGCGGCGGAAGCGGCCTCAGGGTGGCGAGGTAGCCGGCGGCCGCGGCGCCATGCGCAAGCATGGGCGCGTTGCGCTCGATCATGCGGAGACGCATGCGGTATCCCCGGGCTGCGGCAAGGATCTGGTCGGGCGGGTCGGCCCGATACAGATCGTGCGCCAGGCCTGCCAGATACCCCAGGCGCGGATCCTGGCCCAGGTCGAAGGCATACTCGGCCGCGAGCCGCGCAACGCTCTCGATATGCCCCCGCAGCCCCGCCTGAATCGCGGCACAGCGCTCCATCAGGGCATCGCGCCAGAGGAGATGCCGCCCCTGCCAGCAGCCATAATGGCCGGCCTCGACGATCATCGCCATCACGCGGGACGGCACGGGCAGCCGTTTCAGCCGGCCGCGGCGGATCGACTCCCGGATGGCGGTGGAAGAGGCACGGTCGGGCTCGATCGGCACCCAGACGCTGCGATCGTTCGGCAGCTCGAGGGTGTTCTCGATGCCGGGCCTCACCACGACGGCAAAGCCGGCCTCGACCATCAGCCGATCGGCCGATTTCCAGCCCGGAAGGTCACGCAGCGAGTCGGCGCCGATGACGAGCAGGAACTCGTGCTCGGGAAAGCGCTCCCGAAGGTGCTGCAGCGTCCGGATCGTATACGACGGCCCGCCCAGCTCCCGTTCGGCGTCGCAGATCCGGAGACCGTCGATGTCCCGGATGGCCGTTTCCAGCATGGCACGCCGGTCTTCGTATCGGAGCAACTCCCCGCAGTGTTTGTGAACCGGCTGATGCACGGGCACGAGCCAGACCTCGTCGAGGCCGCAGGTTTCGCGCACGGCTTCGGCAATCCGGACGTGATGGCGATGGACCGGGTTGAAGCTGCCCCCGAAGAGGCCGATCTTCATGAGAAGAACTCCCGCCAGGCGAACTCCATCTCACCGATCGAGACGGTATCGTCGGCGCCGGCTTCGGTGCGGGACATCTCGTCGATGAGGCCCATCTTCTTGATCTTCTTGCGGAACCGGGCGACGCTCTCGTCGCTGGTGAAATCGGTCATGGCGACGAGCCGCTCGATTTCGGGGCCGCGGATGATCCAGGAGCCCTCGTCGAGGGGTTCGATCCGGAACGGGGGAAGGTAGGCAAACACCTTTTCGGAAGCGGCCGCAGGCGCCTCGAGGTCGGCGGAAGGCATCTTCGCGAGCTCCTCGCAGATACGCGCGGCCAGATCCTGCGTTCCCTCTTTCGTCGCACCCGACAGCGGAAACACCGGAAGTTTGCGCCGTTTCAGGGCTTTGACGAACACCGGCCACATCTCGCGCGCCTCGGGCAGGTCCATTTTGTTGCCGACGACCAGCATCGGCCGCTTCACCAGCCTCTCGTCGAACTCGGCCAGCTCGCGCATGATCACATCGAAGGTGGCAAGCGGCTCATCGGGGTCGATGCCGCTCAGATCGACGAGATGCACGAGAAGCCGCGTGCGCTCGATATGCTTGAGGAACTGGATTCCCAGGCCCGCCCCCATGTGGGCGCCTTCGATCAGGCCGGGCAGGTCGGCCACGCAGAAGGACGGCAGCCCTTCCGGTTTGACGATGCCGAGGTTGGGCACCAGCGTCGTGAAGGGGTAGTCGGCGACCTTCGGGCGGGCATTGCTGATCGCGCGAAGCAACGTGGACTTGCCGGCATTCGGCAGTCCCACCAGGCCGACATCGGCCAGCAGCTTGAGTTCGAGTCGCAGATGCTTCAATTCGCCCGGCTCGCCCTTCTCGGCGATCCGCGGGGCGCGCCGCACGGAGCTGGCGAACCGGGCGTTGCCCTTGCCGCCACGGCCGCCACGCGCCGCGATGAACCGGTCGTCTGCCCGTGCGAGGTCCGCGAGCAGTTCGCCGGACTCCATATCGTAGACGAGCGTTCCGACGGGAACACGAATGACCGTCTCGGGCGCGTCGGCCCCGAACATGTCCTTGATACCGCCCTTCACGCCGGGTTCGGCGCGATAGATGCGCTGGTAGCTGAGCTCATACAGGGTGTTCAGATCGCGCGTCGCGACCATGACGACATCCCCTCCCCGGCCGCCGTCGCCACCCGAAGGGCCGCCGAAGGGTACAAACTTCTCGCGGCGGAAGGCAATCATGCCGTCGCCGCCTTTGCCGGATTCGACTTCAATCACGAGTTCGTCTACGAATTTCACGGGCGGAGTATACCACGAAATCCTCGGAAACGCATCTGCCGATGAGCCGGAACAATCGTTCACAAGCCCCTTGACGGGGGAATAGGCATGTGATAGTTTTCACACGCCACGATTCCTCGAATCCGCCGTGGCCATACAGAGGAGACAATCACCACATGAAGGTGCCGCTGCTGGATCTCAAGCCCCAATACGCCCAGATCAAAGACCAGGTCGTGCCCGAGATTCTTTCCGTCATGGAAAGCCAGGGATTCATTCTCGGCCCCCGCGTCGAGAAGATGGAGCAGGAGCTCGCCGCCTACACCGGCGCGAAGTTCTCCGTCGGCGTCTCTTCGGGCACCGATGCCCTGCTGCTCGCCCTGATGGCCCTGCAGATCGGCCACGGAGATGAAGTCATCACGACGCCCTACTCGTTCTTCGCGACGGCCGGGGCGATCGCCCGTGTCGGGGCCCGTGCCGTGTTCGTCGACATCGAGCCCGACACCTACAATATCGATGCCACCAGGATCGAGGCCGCCATCACCCCCCGGACGAAAGCGATTTTGCCGGTTCACCTGTTCGGCCAGTGCGCCGACATGGACGCGATCATGGCCATCGCCCGCACGCACAAGCTGCCCGTGATCGAAGACGCCTGCCAGTCGATCGGCTCGAAATACCAGAACCGCCAGGCCGGCACGATCGGCGATTTCGGCTGTTTCAGCTTCTTCCCCAGCAAAAACCTGGGCTGCTTCGGCGACGGCGGCCTTGTCACCACCAATGACGAAGCCCATTACCAGCACGTCAAAAAGCTCCGGGTGCATGGCGGCGAACGGCAGTATCACCACCTCGAAGTCGGCATCAACGGCCGCCTCGACGCCCTTCAGGCCGCCGTCATCTCGGTCAAGCTACCCCACCTCGCCGCGTGGACCGAAGGCCGCCGGAAGAATGCCGCCCGCTATAACCAGCTGCTCGCGGGCACCCCGAACGTCCACACTCCCGTCGAGAAGCCTGGCCGGTTCCACATCTACAATCAATACGTGATCAACGTCGATCGCCGTGACGAGCTCAAGCAGTATCTGACGGAACACGAGATCGGGTGTGCCGTGTATTACCCGCTGAGCCTGCACGAGCAGGAGTGTTTCAAATCCCTCGGCTACCGGCACGGGGATTTCCCGCATTCGGAAGCGGCCGCCCAGCATACGCTCGCCCTTCCCGTGTATTCCGAACTCCCGGCCGAAGCCGTCGAGTTCGTGGCCGGCAAGATCAACGAGTTCATGAAACGCTGATTCCGGTCATTTTTCCCGAGAGGCGCCGTCGATAGGACGGCGCCTCTTCGATTCGGACGGCATTCTGCCGATGATCTCCTAGAACCCCGGCGGCACCTCCGTCAGGGGCGATTCGTTCCGAGGAGGCATCAGGCAATGGCGCAGGAGAACCTGTTCGAAGGGATCCTCCGCAGTCTCCACCGGCATCGGGGAGCGGCGGTCATGATCGTCGGCGCGACCCTGCTGGTCACGGCACTCGTCAGCCGTTTCTATCCCACGCTGTACGAGAGCAATACCCTGCTGCGGGTCATGGCCAGTGAGTTGGGCCGTGGTGACAGCCCGGCCGCCGTCATGAACGGCATTCTGTCGCAGAAAGCCGTCGCGACGGAGGTGCTGCGCACCTGCGGCCTGGATCTGGGTGCCGAGCCTCGCTACACCCCGTTCACGCTCGAAGACGCCGGTCAGGGGCTCGTCCGCCTCACGGTCCGCGATCCGCATCCGGCCCGGCTTCCCGAGCTGGGCGAGGCGGTGATCCGGACGCTCTCGGAGCGGTTCCTGGGCTACTCCGGCGAAACCGGCGAGTTCGAGATCGAGATGCTCGAAAAAAAGAAAGGCATTCTGCGCGAGAAGCTGGACACGGCACGGCGCTCGCTGCTGGAAACGGCCCGAGCCCCTCTGTTTCCGAACGACGCCCTCGCGATCGAGGAAGAGATGCAGGTGATCGGCACGCGGCTGCAGGACGACAAAAAGCGTCTCTTGTCGCTCCCGCGCATCCGCGTCGTGCCTTCGACGGCCACGGACGGGGCTCTCGCCGAGACCCGTGACGCCCTCGCGGCCGCTCGGGCGGATCTCAAGAACCTGCTCGAAACGTATCGGGAAAAGCATCCGAAAGTCATCGCGGCCCACGAGCGGATTGCAACCCTCCAGGCCCGTCAGCGGCGGCTCTCAACCCAGCGGGACCGGAAAGAGGCGAATCCCGAGTTCGAAACGCTGCAGCAGGATATCGCCCGCGGGGATGCCCGTCTCGAAGAGCTGAAAACCAGATGGCTCGAAGCGAACCGCTCCCCCGCCCTTCAGGGAACGGCGATCGTGGCCGGGGAATCCGCTCCCGCCGTTGAAGCCCGCATCAAGTCACTCGAAGGGCTCTACGCCGAGACGCTGATGCGCCTCGAGGAGCTCCAGATCCGCAAATCCTCGGCCGTGGGCCGCATCCAGGTTCTCCGGAAAGACATCGACACTCCCCGCCCCATCGGGCTGTCGCTGTTCCAGCGCGAACTCGTCGCGATCGTCAGCGGCGCGCTGCTGGCGGTGTTCCTGCTGTACACCCCCGCCCCGATGAAGGCGGAACTCGTCGGAGCGCCGGCCCAGATGATGCAGACGATGCTCCCGCTACCCGGCGGCCAGGTGACGGAACCTGCCCGGCTGCTCGAAATGTCCCCCCTGTCGGCCGCGCGGCTTGCCCTGCCCGTTCCCGACTCGATCCAACACGCATCCTACGATGAGCGGCTCATCGTGCTGAACGAACCGGATTCACGCCGGCTCGAGCCCTACAAGACGCTGGTGTCGAATCTCCAGATCGCCCTGTCGGAAACCGGCACCCGCATCATCCAGGTCTGCTCTTCGCGAACGGGCACGGGGCGCAGCACCCTGACGGCCAACCTGGCGATCCTGTTCGCCCAGGCCGGCTACTCGACGGTCCTGATCGACGCGAACATGCGCAAGCCCGTTCTGCACAGGGTTTTCGACACCGACAACACCGTCGGACTCGGCACCGCCCTTTTCGGCCGGCCTTCGAACAATCTCGTCAAACAGACGATGGTCAAGAATCTCGGCCTCATCACGGCAGGTCCGATTCCGCCGAATCCGGCCGAACTGCTCGGCTCGGTCGGGATGATCGAGCTTCTCGACACCCTCAAGCGCCGCGTCGAGCTGGTTCTCATCGACACGCCCGCCCTCCTCGAGTATCCGGACGCCGGCATCCTCGCGGGCCAGGCCGGCGGCGTCGTCTTCCTGCACCGCGAAGGGGAGCCCGAAGCCGATCTGAAAGCCAGCCGCGAATTCCTGAAAAATATTCGTGCAAATATTCTGGGATACGTGACGACCTGAGGAGATCGAGATGTTCATCGTCGGCGTTCCCGCTCCGCCCGACCTCTGGCTGCGCCTCGTCGCGGTCGCCGGGGCGGCGATCGGCATGGCCACGGACATGTCCCGCGGCAAGATCTACAACTGGCTCACCTTTCCGATGATCCTGTGCGGCTGGCTGCTGAACTTCTGGTGGTTCGGCTGGGCCGGCCTGGGCTGGAGCCTCCTCTCGACGGCCGTGGGAATCGCCCTGTATCTGGGGCCGGCCTCGATCGGCATCATCGGCATGGGCGACGTGAAGCTGCTCGGCGGAATCGCGGCCCTCGCGGGCTCCCGGTTCGTGATCGGCACGTTCCTGTATTCCTGTATCCTCGGGATCCCCCATGCCATCCTCATCCAACGGCTCAATTTCGGAAAGGACGCCCTTCCCATGCTGATGGCAAGCATCGCAAGCGGCGCCTACCGGGACAAGACGATCAAGAATACCGGCGGGGAAACCCGGTACAAGTTTTATCTCGGCCTCGACCTGTTTCTCGGCGCACTCCTGGCGACCTTCGTCGAGCTCCCGCTCCGCTGGTGAGGGAAAGCTCCCCCTCATTCTGATTCCCATGAAGACGTTCAGGTTTTCATCTGTGCCATCTGCGTCATCTGCGGATCGGGATTTGTGCGCATAGCAAAGTCGTTGTCCTGCCGCCCCCTCCTGTGATATGTTCATCCTTCTTCGGCCTCCCATACACACCGATGGGTTGCGTCTTCAGAAAGGGGAGGCCGTACCCCGCTCACTGGCTGGAGTAACGAATGGCTCAACGGATCAAGGTGTTCATCGCCGACGACATGATCGAGCTGCGCTCGAATGTCCGACGGATGCTGAGCACCTTCGAAAACATCCGGGTCGTCGGCGAGGCCGGAGATGGCGAAGAAGCCCTCCAGAAGATCCGCGAGCTCTCTCCGCATGTGGTGCTGATGGATATCAACATGCCGAAGCTGGATGGGCTGAAGGCGACCGAGACCCTCGCCAAAGAGAAGCCGAACATCCAGGTCGTGATCATGTCGATCCAGAGCGAGCAGGAGTATTTCCGCCGCGCGATGAAAGCCGGGGCGAAAGATTTCCTGACGAAGCCCTTTTCCAGCAGCGATCTGGCCGACACGATCCAGAACGTGTTCAACAAATGGGTCAAGGATACGCCGGATGCGCTGGTCGAGGAGACCAAGGCGCAGGTTCTGACGTTTTTCTCGACGAAGGGCGGGGTCGGAAAAACGACGCTTTCGGCGAATCTCGGCGTGGAGCTGGCGCGGCTGGGCAAGAAGACGCTGCTGATCGATGGTTCGTTCCAATTCGGGGACATCGCCATCACGCTGAATCAGAAGAGCAACAGGAACATCTACTGCATCGTCGACAGTGGCCGGGATGAGATTTCGGGGGAAGTGATCGAAAAGAATATCGTTCATCACCCGAGCGGGCTGGATCTGCTGCTCGCGCCGCTGGAGCCGGCGTTTGCGGAAGCGATCAAGGCACAGCACATCAAGCAGATTCTCGACACGCTTTCGGCCAACTATCAGTTCATTCTATTCGACACCGCGCCGCACATCGGCGATCTGGAACTCGCGATCCTGGACCGCACCGACCTGGTGCTGCTCGTTGCGACGCTCGAGATCAGCTCTCTCAAGAACACGAAAATGTGTCTCAAAACATTTTCCGACATCAAGATCGATGTGGGCAAGATCAAGCTGGTTCTGAACAAGGATTTCCCGAGTGCCGGAATCAGCGGCAAGGATATCGAGGCCGGGCTCGCCATCCCGTTGTTCGCGACGGTTCCGATGGAAACGGACACGGCCCAGCAGGCACTTAACCAAGGCGAAGCGTTTGTGGTAAAATCGCCAGGAAGTTCGTTGGCGAAGGCCATCATGAAAATGGCCCGCACGATCACCGGCGGGGAGGGAGAGGCTTCCGAGGCCGGTAATGAGGGTGTTCTGAAGCACCTGAAAAACATTTTATTAGGGTCTTGAACCTAAGGGAGGTATGGGCTCATGGGTGGATTGCTGTCACGTCTCCAGGATGAGAAGAAAGCCGAAAAGTCCGGTATTTTGGAATCTGCGGTAACCCGCGAGATCACCGGGTTCGAGCGGCTCAAGGAAAAGGTTCACACACGCCTGATCGACGACATGCCGCAGGCAATCATGGCCGAGACGAACCAGGAAAAGAAGCGCGGCATGCTGCGCGACCGGATCGGCCAGGTGGCGACCGAGGAAGGCAGCAAGCTGAATCTGACGCTGTCGCCGCGCGAGCTCGAGACGATGACCCAGGTTCTGCTCGACGACATGATCGGGTTCGGTCCCATCCAGAAGCTTCTGGATGACGACGATATCTCTGAAGTCATGGTGAACGGCCCATACCAGATCTACTTCGAAAAGAAGGGCAAGCTCACCCTTTCCGAGATCAAGTTCAAGGACAACGACCACGTGATGCGCATCATCGAGCGCATCGTGGCCCCGATCGGCCGCCGCATCGACGAGTCGGTTCCCTACGTCGACGCCCGTCTCCCCGACGGCTCCCGCGTGAACGCGATCATTCCGCCGCTGGCGCTGAACGGTCCGACGATCACGATCCGGAAATTCAAAAAGGAAGCTCTTGGAATCGCCGACCTGGTGCGGTTCGGCACGCTGACCGACGACATGGCGAAGTTTCTCGAGGCCTGCATCAAGGTCCGGCTCAACTGCGTCGTGTCGGGCGGCACGGGCTCCGGAAAAACGACAACCCTGAACATTCTCAGCTCGTTCATTCCCGAAGACGAGCGGATCATCACCTGCGAGGACGCAGCCGAACTTCAGCTGCGCCAGCCCCACGTCGTGCGGCTCGAAACGCGGCCGGCGAACATCGAAGGCAAGGGCGCCGTCCCGATGCGCGAGCTGATCAAGAACACGCTCCGCATGCGCCCCGAACGCGTCATCGTCGGCGAGTGCCGCGGCGGCGAAGCCCTCGACATGCTCCAGGCCATGAACACCGGCCACGACGGCTCGCTGACCACGGGCCACGCCAACACGCCCCGCGACATGCTTGCCCGTCTCGAGACGATGGTTCTGATGGCCGGCATGGATCTTCCGGTCCGCGCCATCCGAGAGCAGATCGCCTCGGCCGTGCATCTGATCATCCAGCAGTCGCGTCTGAAGGACGGCTCGCGCAAGATCACGTATCTGACCGAGATCCAGGGCATGGAAGGCGACAAGATCGTCATGCAGGATATCTTCCGGTTCGAGCAGACCGGTGTCGACGAGAAGGGCAAGATCGTCGGCCGGCTCAAGCCCACGGGCATCAGACCAAAATTCGCATCCAAATTCGAAGAATCAGGAATCCACCTGCCCGCCAACGTCTTTACAGACTCCGCCAAGGGATGGTGAACGCGTGGAACTGATTTTCATCATTGTTGCGGGCGTAACGGCGCTGCTGTTCACGCTCCTGTTGTTCTCCCTGTTCGGGTCGGCCCCGGGCGACGATGTCCGGGCGCGCATGGAACAGTATCTCGTCGAATCCGAGATGGCGGCCAAGCAGTATGCGCCGCCTGAAGAAGAAGAGGAAAAGCGCGAGAGCGGCTCGGATTCCGGCGAGGATGACTGGGTCAAAGAAACGCGCGGCGACGAGAACGGCATCAAGAAAGTGCTGGGGAACGTCGGGTTCATCCTGACGCCCAAGGGGATGGCCATCCGCATGGCCGATAAACTCAGCAAAGCCGGCATTCCGCTGAAGGCGAACGAGTTTGTCGCGATCACCTTTCTTACGGCGATCATTCCGGCAATTTTCGGCACGCTGATCCTCCAGAATCCCAGCATGGGCATCGTGCTAGGGATTCTCGGCTATGCAATCCCCCACCTGTGGGTGACCATCGCCAAGGCGAAACGCACGGCGGCGTTCGGCGAGCAGATCCAGGATGCCCTGATCATGATCGCGAACGGCCTGAAGGCCGGGTATTCGCTGCTCCAGGCGATGGAAATGGTCGCGCGCGAGGCGCCGGTTCCGATGTCGACCGAGCTCCGCCGGGTCCTGAAGGAAAACAGCCTGGGCATGAACCTCGAGGATGCCCTGCGGAACCTGAACGGCCGCGTCGAGAGCGAAGACTGGGATCTGGTGACGACGGTCGTCCTGATCCAGCGCCAGGTCGGCGGCAACCTCGCCGAGATTCTGGACAAGATCGGTTTCACGATCCGGCAGCGCCAGAAGATCAAGGGGGACATTCAGACGAAGACGGCCCAGGCGAAAGTCTCGGGCTTCATCGTCGGTGGTCTGCCCGTCGCGCTGGGCTTCATGATCTACCTCGTCAACCCGGCCTTCATGATGCGCCTGTTCACCTTCAAGCAGGGGTGGTATCGGGGCTGGTTCCTGCTGGTGTTCGGCATCATCTGGGAAATCATCGGGATGATGATCATCATGAAGATCGTCGACATCGAAGTCTGAGGATCAACGAATGAATATAATATTCATGATTATAGGCGCCGTCATCGTCTTTCTCGTGATTCTGCTGCTGTTTCCCTCGGGGGCGCAGTCGGATATCCAGAACCGTCTCGCTCAGCTCGACGGGGGAATGTCGAGCGAAGCCGTCGCGGTCAAGGACGAGGAGCTGAACAAGCCGTTCGTCGACCGCGTCATCCGCCCCTTCCTGGCCAACCTCGCAGGCAAACGGGACCCGAAAGAGATCCGGCAGATCCAGCGCAGCTCGCTCCGGAAAATGCTTGCCCAGGCCGGCTATCCCGGAAATCTGACGGTCGGCGAGTTCATGGTCATCCAGAACCTGTTCCGGGTGATCCTGCCCACCTGTATGGTCGCGTTTGCCGTCGTGCTCGGGATGAAACCGAATCAACTCGTGATGTTCGGCGCCATCGGCGTCGTGCTGGGGATCCTGCTGCCGCGCATGTATCTGCAGAACCGGATCGCGACGCGTCTTCACGGCATCACCCGGCAGCTTCCGGACGTTCTCGATCTGCTGACGGTCGCGGTCGAGGCCGGTCTCGGATTCGACGCGGCCTGCGACAAGGTCGTCGAGAAGATGCGCGGGCCGATTCCGGACGAGTTCAGCCTGACGCTGCGCCAGATCCGTATGGGCCAGTCGCGCCGCGACGCGTTCAAGGACATGTCGGAACGGGTCAGCCACCCGGATCTCTCGGCGTTCGTTTCGGCCATCGTCCAGGCAGACCAGCTCGGCGTCTCGATCGGCCAGGTGCTCAGGATCCAGTCGGAGCAGCTTCGCGACAAGCGTCGCCAGCGCGCCGAGGAAGAGGCGGCCAAAGCGCCGGTCAAGATGATGATTCCTCTGGTTTTCTTCATCTTCCCGAACGTCGGTATCGTCATCATGGGCCCGGCCATGTATCAGATCATCGAGGAAATGGGCAAGACCAAGATGACCAGCGGCGAGTAATGGCTTTCGAAGCCTCCGGGAGCAGAAGAAGAGGGTGTATCTGACGGTCAAAAAAACCGATGGCACGACCGTTGCCAATCGCGTCGGAGTTGCCGATACATTCCTGACTCGATTGCGCGGACTGATGTTCACATCACCGCTCGGACCGGGAGAGGGTCTGTTGATCGAACCCTGTACATCGATCCACATGATGTTCATGGGGTACCCGATCGATGCGATTTTTCTCGACAAAGACAACCGAGTCGTGGCATGTTATGATGTTTTGCCACCCTGGCGGGGTTTTTCCGGGTGGCATCGCGATGCCGCCAAGGTTCTGGAGTTACCGGCGGGATCGCGCGAGAAGTCGGAGGTACGGGTCGGGGAGACATTGAGCGTCGAAGCGGCCTGATTCCCGGAGAGTGTCCTGATCTCGTGTGTGAAGAATTGTGACCCGAAAAGTGAGAAGATTGCATGAACAAGCCTACCGTCCGTCCCGAAAGGAGACCTGAACGCATGTTTTCCGTCCCGCGTCTCTCAGCCCGGCTCTGCCTGGGCCTCGCCCTGGTCGTTTGTATGGCCGCCGTCATCCTGACCGGCTGCGACGCCAATCCGAGCGGATCGAGCTCATCCGGCTCCTCAACCACCACGACGCCCACCCCGCCTGCGACGGTCACCGCCGGAACGGCAACGATTTTCGGGTATATCGTCGGTTCGAACAACACGGCAATCGACACCACCAAGTCAACAGTGCTCGTAGATGCCTATCTGGGCAAGGATCGCGTTGCCCAGAACATTCCGTTGGTTGGAAATACCTTCACAATTTCAGGGCTTGCGGCGAACATCTATGTCCTGCATGTTCGCGACACGGCAAACCCTGCAATGTATAGTCCAACCTTTGTTCCTGTGACGACGTCGCTGAATGCCGTCACACAGACGACCATTACTCTCGCCGAGGTTCCGACAAACGTTGCGGCAAGTCGCTTGACTCTTTTCGGGACTTATATCACACCCAACAAAGAGCCCATCCAATACGCGAAAGTATCTCTCGGTGGATACCAGACGATTACGCTTGCCGATGGTCGGTTCTTCCTCTACAACATCAGT
>JAKQOH010000074.1 GCA_029565415.1 Candidatus Rifleibacteriota bacterium
CTCGAACTCAGCGCCGCAAAGTCTCGGTATTACGATTTCCCCTCCCGGAACGACCTTCATGGCAAGTGCCGCCATAAGCTTCACCGGCAGCGCAACCGACCAGGAAGGCCAGGATATCAGCTATACCTGGGATGATTATTCGCATATCCAAAACGCCACAAGTTCGCTGAGCACGGAACAAAATATAACCAACTATCGAGACTTCACCCCGGGTAGTCATACGATCACCCTGACAGCGATCGACACATTCGGCGCATCTTCCTCCAAGAGCATCACCATCGGCGTTGCAACCAATACGCTGCCCTTGCCGACGATCACCAGCCCGGCAGCGGCAAAAAAGTGGTATTTCGTTGGGGCGCCCGTATCGTTTGCCGGGTATGCGACCGATCTCGAAACTACCGGCGGGTATGTCGCCTCGACAAGTCAGAGCTGGTCGATCACCGGACCGAACAATTATGATCTCACGGCAACGACCTCGTTCACCCTCGCCTTCACGGAGCCCGGCACATACACCATCGAATTGACCGCCAGCGACACCTTGGATGCGGAAAGCTCCGCTCAACGAACCCTGTACATCAACGCGACACCAACTGTTGCGATTACGGATGGGCCGCTCGAAGGAACCCGCTTCAGCCGAAATGAATCCTTCTCGATCAAGGCAGACGCCGGGAGTTCCCTGATCAATGACACGTTAACGATCCAATGGTGGGATCGATCCACGAATCTCATGCTCACAAGCATCCCGATGACCAGCCCAACTGACACATACACGTTTGCCACCACAACGAGCGGCATTCACCAGATCGAAGCAAGAATCATCGACAGTTGCGGCATCGCCACGAGCGCCACCCGCTCGATCCTCATCAATGATCTCCCGATCCCGGGAATGACGTTCAATTTTCCCCAATATGCAACAGCTCCCGGCAACATTCCGATCCTGCTCGCCACGGGCACGCCGATCTCTCTGTCAGTCTGGGCTACGGATTTCGAACGGGGAGGAAATCTCTCGGCCAATCAGATCTCCTGCAGATTTTATAGTGAGATCTGCAACGGCACTCCGATCAGTTTGGCGTATGCCAGCGGCACCGTCAGCATCACGGATCTGAACCTCGACCCAGGCAGATACCATTTCACGGTCGAAGCCATCGATGACAACGGGGCGACAACCGCCACCACATCCACCTTCGTCGTCTGGAGATCGGTCGAACGGCTTGGAGGCACTCTCAATAACCCGTCCTCGATTTTCCTGGATGGCTCAGATTTCTACATTTCCGACACCGGGCACGCCCACCTGAAGCAATACAATTCCGATTTTTCCAGTTTGATAAATACCATCGGAAGTGGCGGGACAGCTCTGGGTTCGTTCACATCCCTCGTCGGGGCAACGAAATCCGTAGACAAGCTGTATACCTTGGAGTCACTCGCCCCTGCGTTCCTGCCCGCGACGTTCTCCCGCATTCAGGTCTGGGATTCGTCATTGGCGACGGAAAGCCATTTCGGTGACTATGGAACGGGCGGACAAAACACTGCTAGTTACAGTCACGCCGCCGCGATAACAGCCAACAACAATTATCTGTATATTACCGACACCGGCGCCCACAGGATCAAGAAGCTCAGCAAGACAGACGGAAAGGCGATCACGGTGTTGCCGTTCTCGGGAACATCTTCTGGTAACGGTGTAGGACAATTCAACACTCCGCTCGGCATTCGGAGCATCGGTACTCTCATTTACGTAGCGGATTACGGAAATGACAGGATCGTTCCCTTGTCGGACACGCTCAGTGGATCAACCAGCTGGCTGGCCAGCAATCCTACGGATATCGCCCAGTTCGGCAGCAGTTATTTTGTCACTTGCGACATCGATGGAAATCGCATTCAGTTCCTGAACAGCGAAGGGCATTGGCAAATGAACGCCGGCTCCACGGGAACCGAACTCGGGCAGTTCCGCAATCCGGTATCAATCGCGAAACTCGGCAGCAATCTCATCGTTCTCGAACGACAGGGTGGCCGTGTGCAGATATTCTCGATGCCTTCGGATAATGATCTCTGGTAAAAGCCTGTCATGATAAACCCCGGGGCGGATACATCCGCCCCGGGGTTTGTTTTTGCCAAAGGGGCGGGTCGCGCCCAGGACCGGGTATCTGTTACAGTTCGGTGACGAATGCCTTGAAGGCGCGGCGGGCTTCGACGATGGCGGCGGCGCGGCGGTGTTCGGCGGTTTCGCCTTTCACGATCGGGGCGGAGCCGGTCAGGAGGCCGAAGTTGGCGTTCATGGGGGCGAAATCTTTCGGTTTGTGCCCTTTGAAGGTCACGTAGTTGACGAGGGCACCCAGCATCGTCTGGGGAGGCGGCACGACGGGTTGCTTCTTGAGGCAGATGCGTGCGGCGTTCAGGCCGGCCAGCAGGCCCATTCCCGTCGATTCGGTGTAGCCTTCGACGCCGCAGATCTGGCCCGCGACGAACCAGTCGGGGTGATCCTTCACCTGGAGGGTCGGGGTGAGGAACGCGGGCGAGAATAAATAGCTATTGCGATGCATCTGGCCGAGGCGGGTGAAAACGGCGTTTTTCAGCGCCGGAATCAGCCGGAAAACGCGTTCCTGTTCGCCGTGTTTCAGGTTCGTCTGAAAGCCGACGATGTTGAACATGCTGCCGAGCAGGTTGTCCTGGCGTAGCTGCACGAGGGCCCACGGGCGGCGGCCGGTTCTCGGATCGTTGAACCCGACCGGTTTCATGGGGCCGAATCTCAGGGAATCCGCGCCTGTCGAGGCGATCTCCTCGACGGGCTGGCAGCCGCTGAAGAACTGGCGCCTCGCTTCCTTCTCGAACTCGGGAAGCGGCGTCCGCTCGGCGGCGAGCAGTTGTTTCACGAACTCCTCGTATTCCGCCTTGTTCATGGGGCAGTTGATGTAATCGCCCTGCTCCTCGCCGTCGCCGTACCGGTTCGCGACGAAGGCGCAGCTCATGTCGACGCTTTCCGAGGAAACGACCGGGGCAATCGCGTCATAGAAGGCGAGCTTGTCGGCCCCGAACGTCTTCGTCAGCCAGGCCAGCATC
>JAKQOH010000076.1 GCA_029565415.1 Candidatus Rifleibacteriota bacterium
CCCGCCCGTCCATGACCTGCTTGTAGATGTAGAAGTTCGGCGTGGGGTCGTGCTTCAGCCAGCCGTTCTTCTGGAACAGCGCGAAGTTCTCTTTGGCCTTGGCGTAGACCTTCGGATCGTACAGGTCGATCTTCGGATCGAGATCGATCTCGGGTTTGGTCACGTGATGGAACGAATACTGATTTCCGCCCGACAGCTTGCGGGCTTCCTCGGAGTTGAGCACGTCGTAGGGCAGCGCGGCCAGCTTCGGGGCGATCTCCTTGGGAGCGCGAAGACCCTTGAAGGGGCGAACCGTTGACATTCCTTTTTCTCCTTGATGTCTCGTCGTGTGATGGGTGTTGGGAAAACCGGCCCCATTCTAGGAATTGAAGCCGGGCTTGTCAATCATCGCGGGGCCCGGGGAAGCGGCACCGCTCCGGATGCGGCCGGGGCGCTTCGGGTCGCGATTCCCCGATAGGCATCGAGCAGCAGCCCCGACTCGAGGCCCGCGCTCGTCGTGAACCACAGCCCGTCGCGCGACACCTCGACGGCCTGGATTCCCGGCTCCTTCAACAGCCATCCCCGGGTTCTCGAGGCCGATTCGAGCAGCGGCGCCTCTTGCAGGTAGGCCCGCAGCTTCGCGTCGGCTTCCGAGGCGAGCCGGTTCAGTTCGGTGCGTGCCTCGGCGTTCCGGCGACCGCCCTCGAACACCCGATCCCGGGCCCAGCCGATCAATTCGGCGGGAATCGTCGGCGTGGCCAGCTCCGCAAGCGCCTGTCGAGCCCGTTCCCGGTCGGGAAACCGGATCGCGAGCGCCTTGACGGCCTGAAATCGGATCGTCTCCGACGCGTCTCCGAGCAGATCGATCGCCGCTTCGATCAGGGGCGCCTCTTCCCACGGCGGCAGCTCGGGAAGCCTCTCGAGGGCGAACAGAGCCTCTTCCCGGCATCGCGCGTCGCTTCCGTGAAGGGTCGACAACAGCACCGGAACCGAATCGAGGGTGAACGAGGCGGCGAGGGCGCGGATCTGGTCGGGCGTGCTGGCCGTCTGGGACCGCACCGGCAGCGACTGGCCGGCGAGCGCGCAGCACAGGGCGACGAGGAGTGCCCGGAAGCGCGCCGGGCGTTTGTTCCCGTGTGTCATAGATATCACCAATGATAAAATAAGGAGGTCGGTATCCGTACAGAGAAAAACCCGGGACGATCGTCCCGGGTTTTTGGAGAGCGGATTACTTGCCTTCGGTGGCCGGGGCAGCGGCGGGAGCCGGCTCGGCAGCGGGGGCGGGCTCGGTGGCCGGAGCGGCGGGCTCGACAGCCTTCTCTTCGACCTTCTTGGCCTTCTTGGCTTTCTTGGACTTCTTGCCCTTCTTGGCCTTCTTGGCGGGCTTCTTCACTTCTTTTTTCTCTTCGGTCGGGGCGATGGTGGTGTCGACCGGAGCGGCAACGCCGTCAACGATCAGGGCGCCATTCTCGTCGCGGGTCAGAGAGTGCCAGACATCACCGTGCTTGAAGGACGGAACCAGGGCGTTGCCTTCCTTGTCCATGCCGGGGGTGCGGCGGCTGTACTCGGTCTTCGCGCTGTAATACATGAGGTTGTGCTTCTGGGTGTGCTTTTCGTCTTTGGTGAAGGAGGCGGACTTCATGTCCTCGCTGACGTAGACGACTTCCTTACCCAGGGAGACGCTCTTCACATCGCGATCGCCGGAGCAGCGCTCGATGGCGACCTTCTTGGCCTTCTTGGTGCCCTTCGCCGCAAAAGCGGAGGACGCCGGAACCACCAGAGCAACCGCCAACATAACGGGGAGCAACCTCTTCATCACATGACCTCCAACCTTATTTTTCTTACGTTGTACGCAACCTTCAACGGTGCGGGCATACATTACTCACAATCCGGTACACTTGTCAACAATTTTTCGCTCCGGGATCTCCCCGAAAAGCTGTATCAGCACCCCGTTTTCGGCTGGAAATCCGTTCGGGTGCGAATCATCCACTTCTGGAACCACACGAGAATACTGATGTCCATCATGATGCCCTCCTTTCGTGAACCCCACCCGAGGGGGCAGGGAACGGGCCGCCGCGCCCGGTCGGTGATTCGATCTCACGCGGCACGGCCAAGGTGTCGCATATAGCGTGCCATGTTTGGAGAGCCGCATCGGGGCCATGTCTGTACGGCATCGAAAGAGGGGCCGCTGTTCTGGAGCGGGCGTGATGCTCAAAGATTGCGCAACGCCGATTCCGAATTGTATAGTGAGAGCGGCCGCGGGGTGGTGTTCCGGCCCCCGGCCATGGTGTACCACAACCCATTTCACGACGAGGAGTCTCCATGCAGCCCCATCTGAAGCTCGATACCGGCAACATCTCCCCTTACGTGCTCGTTTGCGGCGACCCGGCACGCGCCGAGCAGATCGCCAACCTGTGCCAGAACCCGAAACAGCTTGCCTACAATCGCGAATACCGGACCTTCGTCGGAACCTATAACGGTCAGCAGGTCACGATCACCTCGCATGGCGTCGGCTCGGCCGGCGCAGCGATCTGTTTTGAAGAACTGATCAAGATCGGCGCGAAAGTCATCATCCGCGTCGGTACCTGCGGCGCCCTGACCGACGCCCTGGGCCAGGGCGACCATATCGTCACCACGGCTGCCGTGCGCGAGGACGGCGTTTCCAGCCTGCTGATCCCCCTCGGCTTCCCCGCCGTTGCCGACAGCGCCGTGGCTGACGCGCTCGAAAAGGCCTGCCGCGACGAGAAAGCGGCATACCGGCGCGGCATCGTGGTCGCCAGCGATCTGTTCTACCCCGGGCTGCTGCCGAGTTCGCTCGAGCTGTACAGCAAGGCCGGCGTGCCCGGCGTCGAGATGGAGTGCGCGACCCTGTTCGTCATCGCCTCGCTGCGCGGCGTTCGGGCCGGCGGCATTCTCACCGTCGACGGCAACCCCCTCAAATGGGAGGAAGGCAACTACGATCCGCACGGCGAAAAGGTTACGAAGGGAAAAGCCCGCATGCTCAAGCTCGGCCTCGAGGGCATCAGCGCCCTTGCCAAAGCCGGGGTCGCCTGAGGCATCGTTATGGATTCACGCGCCGGAATCGGTTCTGCAACCCGCTGCTCTTCGGCCGGTTCCGGCGTTTCTCCGTGTCCGGGCTGTCGGGAGGCCCCTGAGGGCGGTCCCATCCTCTTTCTGTTGCCGTATCCCAGCTTGTCGGGGCTCGAGCTGTTCTGCCTCCGGTTTGCTGCCGATCTGCTGGCGCGCGGCATCCCGGTTGCCGTCGCCTCGCCCGCCGGCGGCATGATCGACCAGCAGTGCCGGCAGCGCGGGATTCCTTCGTTTCATCTGGCCGAGCTGCGCCGGTTCGACCCCCACGCCGTTCTTCGCCTTGCCCGGTTCATCGAGGGCCGCGAGCCGCTGAGCATCGGTGGGCACGACCTGACCGGCCGGCCCGCGCGCGCCGTCGTCGCGTTCCGCACCCAGGCGATCTATCCGCTCCACCTCGCGAGGCTGCTGAAACAGTCGCATGTGCCGTTTTTCCTGTTCTATCGCATCGGCGCCGGCAACTACCAGCGACGGGACCCGCTGCACCGCGTGCTGTTCCGGCATCTCGCTGCCGTCGTGCCCAATGCCGACCATGTCGCCCGCAAGATCCTGAACTACTGGGCCATCGCCCGCGACAAGGTCGTCTGCATCCGCAGCGGGGTCGACACCGACCGGTACCGTCCCGACGAGGCCCGTCGGACCGCGTTCCGCGCCGGTCTCGGCATCCCGGAAGATGCGATCCTGATCGGAAACGCCGGCCGGATCCACCCCGAAAAGGGTTCGGAAATCCTGATCGATACTGTGTTCGGCCCCGACGGCGTGGGAGCCGGCAGGCCGGATGTGCACCTTGCCTATGTCGGGCGAGAATATCAATCGGGATATATCGATGCCCTGCGTGCCCGCGCAGCCGGCTACGGGGCCGGAGAACGGTTCCACCCCGTTCCATTCAGGGACGACATCGAGGCCGTCCATCCCGGGTTCGACCTGTTCGCGCTGGCCGTCACCTCGCACGAGACGTATGCATATACCGCTCTCGAGGCGATGGCCTGCGGCGTTCCTGCTATAGTGCCTGCTATAGGCGGTATGTCCGAGATGTTCGAGGACGGGGTGGAAGGCTTTTTCTTCCGCCACCGCGATACGGCCTCGTTGCGGCAGAGCCTGGCGAAAGCCGTTTCCCTCGACGCTGCCCGCCGCCGTGCCATGGGCGCCGCCGCCCGCGCGCGCATCCTCAGATCCGCCGGCTGGAGCGCGATGATGGACCGGTATCTCGCCCTGTTCGCCCGCTTCGCCGTCGACCTCCGCCCGATTCAGGCCGTTTCGCGATGACCCGCCTTCCTCTGCCCACCAGGATTGGGTGATTCCGAGGAAGGCGCGAATCCGCAGATGACGCAGATATCGCAGATGAAGCCGGATGAAATCCGGCTGACCTTCAGACGGAACGATGCCCCCAAAAATTGTAGGGGCGGATCGTGATCCGCCCTGATCGCTGAAGAAGACCTTTTCCTCCCTTCGTGTCTTGGTGTCTTCGTGGTGAAGCAACCCTCGCCCATGCGATGAGTTCTTCCCTGAATCTGCGGGTCGTTGGCGATCCTTGCAGGGGAGGGCGGTTTCTGGTAAAAGAATGCCCCATGCCGATCAACACGTGTGACCGCGTGACCCCGTTCCACCCCCTGCATGCCGCCCGTCGGCTGTCGGTTGCGGTGGTGGCGCTGGTTCTCGCCCTCGTCACGGTTGCGGGGGCTGAAACCGAGCTCGTCTTCTGGAACTTCTGGGATCAGAAGTTCATCACGCCGGTCATCCAGAAGTTTGAGGCGCTCCACCCCGGCGTGAAGATCCGCAGCGAGCAGCTCAACTGGGGAAACGGCCTCGACAAGATCGTCGTCGCCCTCGCCAACGATCGCGCGCCCGACATCTGCGAGCTCGGCTCGACCTGGACCGGCAAGTTCATGTCCGAGGGCGTGCTTCTCGACCTGACCGAGCGGGTTTCCGACCTGCGCGACCAGTATCATCTGTGGGAACCCGCGATCTGGGAAGGCCGGATCTACGGCATGCCCTGGCTCGTCGGCACACGCGTGTTGTTCTACAACCGAGGTCTGTTCAAAGCCGCCGGTCTCGACCCCGACCGGCCGCCCTCGACGTGGGACCAGCTCCTTGCCGCCGCAAAGACGATTCATCAGCCCGAGAAAGGCCTCTATGGCTTCGGCGTCAATGCCGGGGAAGGCCACATCCTTTACAAGAAATTCCTGCCGTTCGTCTGGGGAAACGGCGGCTCGATCATCGACGAAAAAGGGAAGTTCTGCTTCGACAGCCCGGCCACGCGCGAGGCGCTCGAGTTCTACCGTCGGCTGATGGTCTACGGCCTCAAGGAAAAGCAGGATATCCTCGATGACGCCTTCAAACGGGGCCGGCTCGGCCTCGAGATCTCCGGCTCCTGGAACTTCGCAAAATACCCGAAGGAAGCTCCCGATCTCGACTTCGGCACTGCGCTGATTCCCGCGCCGGCGGCAGATCGCGGCACTTCCAGCTCGTTCCTTGGCGGCGAGATCCTCGTCTTGTTCCGCAACTGCCGCGATCCCCAGCTCGCGACCGAGTTCATCCGGTTCCTGACCAGAGCCGAGCACACGCTTCCGATCACGAAGGAAGCCCTAGTCAGCTTCCCGGCGAACAAGGAAGCCTTCGCGGACGAGTTCTTCACGAAAAATCCCCGCCTCGGGGTGTTCGTGAAACAGATGGAGACTGGGGTCCATCCGCCCGTTCACCCGCTCTGGATCGAGCTCGAAAGCATCGTGAACGATGCCGTCGAAAAGGTGCTGTACGGCGGCTCGATCGACGAGGTGCTCGGCGCCGCAGCCACGGCCTACGAGCGGGTCAGCCTCCAGTTCGAAGAGCGGAAGCGGGCGGTGTCGCCCTCTGCCGTGCCTTCCGACGGCCAGGCCGTTCAAGCCGTCCCGGCTGCCGGTCTGCCCGGCTGGGCGATTCTGCTGCTGGCGCTGATTGCCGTGGGGACCGTGGTGAATGCCATACTCCTCGTGTTCATCTACGGCGAGGTAAAAAAAAACGCCGCTTGAAGGCGGCGGGCCAGGCTGAGCCGTACCGGTCCGGTGCCTCCGGCCGGGCTCATCCGACTCACAAGGCCGGGTATGCGCTGCTGCTGCTGGCCCCCTGGATTCTCACCTTCCTGGTCTTCTGGCTGTACCCGCTACTGTTCTCCTTCCTGCTGAGTTTTTGCGACTACGATGTCTTCCATGCCGGGGCGTTCCGCTGGACGGGCCTCGACAATTTCACCCGGCTGGTTTCCGATGCCCGGTTCCGGCAGGCGTTCGGCAACACGCTGTTCTTCGTTCTCGGAACGACGCCCGTCACGACGGTGCTTGCCCTTGCCCTCGCTCTGCTGATCGAGCGGGTGCGAGCTCTCCAGGGGCTGTTCCGGTCAGCCTTCTTCCTGCCCTCGATCATCTCGATGGTCGTGATCGCCACGATCTTCAAATCCTTCTATGCCCCGGATGGCCTGCTGAACGAGATCTGTTCGGTCCTCGGCCTGCCGCGCCACGCGTGGCTCGTCGAACCCGCCTGGGCGTTGCCCGTGATCATGGCGATGGATATCTGGTCCTCGGTCGGCTACTACATGGTCCTGTTCCTCGCCGCGCTCAAGTCCGTGCCGCCCCAGTTATACGAGGCCGCCGAGGTCGACGGGGCAGGGGAGTGGGCCCAGTTTCGTCACATCACGCTGCCCCAGATCCGGGGTATGGTGCTCTTTATAATAGTGATAAATACTATACGAAGCTGGCAGGTGTTCCCCGAGATCTTCACCCTCACGCGCGGCGGCCCGCTCGGAACCACCGACACCCTCGTGCACCGGGTCTACGAGGCCGCGTTCCGGTATCACGAGATGGGATACGCCTCCGCCATGGCCTGGGTGCTGTTCGCCGTCATCATGGCCCTTTCGCTGCTGCAGATGCGCATTCTCCAGGAGAAGAACCGATGAGCCGCACCGAATCTGCGCCGGCAACCGGCGCGCCCGGTCCCGCGACCGCTTCCTCCCCGCGCAGCCGCCGGGCCGGACCGGTGCTCTCGGCGTTCCTGGTCCTGCTCCTGCTCAGTTATCTATATCCTCTATTATATATGGTGGCGCGCTCGTTCATGCGGTTCGAGCCGGGAATGGCGGCCTCGGGCGTCGGATTCACGCTCGAGCATTACCGCACCGTCTTCGGGGGCGCGGGATTCCTGCAGTATGTGCTGAACAGCGTGTTCGTGCTGGCCGTCGTCGTCGTCGCGAACGTGTTCACCTCGGTGGTGACCGGGTATGCCTTCGCCCGGTTCCGTTTCCCCGGCCGCAGCCTGCTGTTCGGCCTCGTGCTGGTCACGCTGATGGTGCCGAAACAGACCCTGATGGTGCCGATCCTCGACCTCGTCGTCCGGCTCGGCCTGCACGACTCGCTCTGGGCGCTGATCCTGCCGTTCTGCGTCGACAGCTTCAACGTCTTTCTGCTGCGCCAGTATATCGCGGCGCTCCCGGCCGATCTCGAAGATGCCGCGCGCGCCGACGGCTCGGGCGAGTTCGGCATCCTCCGCCACGTCGTCTTCCCGCTGTGCCGGCCCGCGCTCGCCGTCGTCGTGATCAATACGGCGATCGTCACCTGGAACTCGTTCCTGTTCCCGCTGATCCTCACCGATTCGGCGGCGCGCCGCACCCTGCCCGTCGGCCTCGCGATGCTGACCCAGGGGCCGTTTTCGACCGACTGGGGCACCCTCATGGCCGGCTCCGCCGTCAGTTCGATTCCGCTGATCCTCCTCTTCTGGGCCTTCCAGCGCGAAATCATCGACGGAATCACCGCCGGCGCCCTCCGCGAATAGCCGGGCTCAGACCTCCGGCAGCAGGAAGATGTGGGTGGGGTCCAGGTCGATCTTCAGGACGCCGCCTTCCGCGATGCCGATCTTCCGGGCCGCCGCGTCATGGATGTCGATTTCCACCAGCGTATGCTCGGGGGTGTCCAGGGCGACGATGACCGTGTGCATCTTGCCCCGCATATATATTTTCTTCACGATAGAATCGAAAACGCTGGTTCTCGCCTCGAGATTGGCCTTATGACGAAGGATATACACGGCCTCGGAGCGGATGCCGAACCGGATCTGCTGACGAAGACCGAAGCGCTTGTGGGCGCATTTGCAGGAGACGGCAATGGTTCGGTGCAGCTGCTCACTTGAAATGGTGATCTCATCCGGCCGGATATCCACGACCTGGCCCCGGAACAGGTTCTTGATGCCCAGAAACGAGGCTGCGGCCAGCGTTTTCGGGTAGTAGTAGATCTCGGTCCGGTCGCCGGACTGGATAATGCGGCCGCCGATGAGGATCGAGAGCCGGTTCCCGAGGAAAAAAGCCTCGTCCAGGTCGTGCGTGACGATCAGGGTGGTCGTATGGAACTCGTCGAGCAACTCCTTGAGCGTTCGGCGGATCTCCTCGCGCAGGGAGTGGTCGATTGCGGAGAAGGGCTCGTCCAGAACCAGCAGGTCGGGTTTCGTCACGAGAGCCCGCGCCAGGGCGACGCGCTGCTTTTCCCCGCCGCTCAGATGCTGGGGATACCGCTCGAGGAGGGGGGTGATGTGCAGAAAATCGTTCAGATGACCGATGAACTCGTGGTCGGCGGCCCTGCTTCCGTTGCCGAAACGGAGGCCGTAACGGATGTTCTGGTCAACCGTCATATTCGGAAAAAGGCAGGTGTCCTGGGGAACATATGCCACGTGGCGTTTGTTCGGAGGCAGTCTTGTGACATCCTGCCCGTTGATCAGAATGGTTCCGGAGCCCGGCTCCCGGATGCCGATGATCGTCTCGAGAAGAAACGTCTTGCCCGCGCCGGTCGGACCGACGATGACGTGACAATCGCCCGCATCGATCTTCAGATGGATGTCTGCGAGGCGGAATTGGCCGACCCCAGCCTGGAGAGCGCGCACGTCAATCATGGGAGGTCTCGAGCACCGTTTTGATGAAGACGAGCGCCGACAATCCGATGAACAGCAGGATCAGGATCAGAACCGCCATGCCTTGGATGTCGGCAGTGCTGAGGCGCATGAATATCGAAATCGGCAACGTCTCCGTCTTCATGGGCATCGAGCCGGCGATCATGATCGTCGCTCCGAACTCGCCGATACATTTGGCAAACGTGAGAACCGTGGTGGCGAGGATGCCCTGCTTCGCCATCGGCAGCGCCACCGAGGTGAACGCCTCGGTCGGCGTGGCGCCCAGCGTGCAGGCAACGACCTCGTAGCGTTGGGAAATTCCGTCGAACGTCGTCTTGACCATGCGGGTGGCGATCCCGACCGTGGTGACGAACTGGGCAAGAACGATGCCGGGAAACGTGAAAACGAAGGAGAAGCCGGCTTGCCTGAGAAGTTCGCCGAACCGGGTGTTGAGGAAGATGAGCAGAAGCGCTCCCAGAGCCACCGGCGTGACGACCATGGGAACCTCGAGGGTGAGGTCGACGAGGTTTTTCCCGAAAAACTCGTACCGGGAAAGGGCATATCCGGCCGGGATTGCGATGAGCAGGGAGAGTCCTGTTGCCATCAGCGCAGCCCCGACGCTCAGTTGCATCGAGGTGATGACCCGTTCGGAGGTTGCGATGCGCAGAAACCCGGAAAGCGACGTGAATCCGAACAGACTGAGAACAAGGAGAGCGAACAGGAGAAACAGGGAAAGGGCCGCGAAGATCGTGACCCGCCGAAACCCGTTGTTCATCGGCTCGTTGGATTCATCCAGTCGGCGGGGACGGGAAACGGGTCTCCGCCAACGGGCTTGGGTTGCCCGACGTATTCCAGGGCTTCGTCGGCTGTCGCGAAATAGCGATATTTCTTGAAGAAGTCCAGCCCTTCGGGGGATTTCATGAACGCGATGAATCTTTTGGCCAGAGCAGGATTTTGGGCATACGTTGTCGCCGCGACGGCAAGATAACTGATGCGGATGATCTCGGCAGGGGGAAGTTTCACGGTCTCGATCAACTCGGGGTTCCAGTGCTCGAAAACGCTCCAGCCCAGCACGGCGTCGGCACTTTTGAGGGCGATCGAGTTGGCGGTTTTCTCGCAGCTTTCGGCATAGTTGATGATATTATTCCGGAATGCCTTTTTTTCGGCGGGGGTGAAGAGTTTTTCGACGAGCTCGGTTGCGAACACGCCCAGGCAGACGGATTCGGGATTTGCGATGATCACCTTCACGCCCGGACGGCAGAGATCTTTCAAGGACTTGATACCGAGAGGATTGCCCCGCTGCACATTGATCGCAGGAACGAGGTAGACGATCGGGGTGATGGTCGATGCGTCGATGATCCCATCCTTCAGGGCCTGATCGATGAAATCGATGGAGCCGGGGAAGTAGATATCGCCCTGTTTCGAGAGTTTGATCTGCGACAGCAGCATTCCCGAACCGCCGGTATTGACATCCACCCCGATCCCGGTCGCTTTCTCGAAGGCTCTGGCAAGCTCTCCGACGACGGGGGCGGCTGCCGCTCCGGCCATGAACAGCAGCCGCTCTTCAGCCCGACACGGCAGGTTCTGCAAGCTGCACACCAGTGCCAACAAGGCAGTGAAAACGGCGGCTACACGCCTCATGCTATTTTCTCCCCGGCATCCTTCGATTATTGCGATCCATTGAATACTATTATATACGACTTATCCATTCTTTTTGTCAATGCGACCGCTTGATTGAGGCATGGGCATGGGGAACGATCCTGACCGTAGCCGAGCTGGCGATGCGCGGCGGGCGGTTCTCGTCCGATCAGCGGGGGTGGCGGATGAAGGTGTTGTTGTCGATCTCGGCGAAGGCCTGACGGAGCTCCTCGCGGGTGTTCATCACGATCGGACCGCCCCAGGCAATGGGTTCGCGCAACGGTTTGCCTGCGAACAGCATGAACCGCAGCCCCTCTGGCCCAGCCTTGACGACGAGCTCCCGGCCCTCGCCGAACAGGACGGCCCGGTGGCTTTCGATCGGCGTCGTATGGGTGCCGAACGTGCCCGAACCCTCGAACAGATAGGCGAACACGGTGTCGTCCGGGCTCGTCGCGAGGTGCCAGGACGCTCCCGGCGTCAGTTCGACGTCGAGGGCGAGCACCTTCACGTAGTCGCCCTGTGTCGGCCCCGCCACGCCGCCATACGTGCCGGACACGATGGCGACGGCGGCATTGCCTTCCCGAAGCTTCGGAACGCTGTCCGGCTTGATGTCGCGATACTGCGGTTCCGTCATCTTGTCCTTGCGGGGCAGGTTCACCCAGAGCTGGAGTCCGAGCATCCGCTCGGATGGCTGGGGCATCTCCTGGTGGATGATGCCGCTGCCGGCCGTCATCCACTGGCAGCTTCCGTCGACGATCGCGCCCTTGTTCCCGAGGCTGTCGCCATGTTCAATATTGCCTGATATGAGATACGTCACCGTCTCGATGCCGCGGTGCGGATGCCACGGAAACCCCCGCACGTAATCGTCGGGATTCCGCGAGTCGAACGCATCGAGCATCAGGAACGGATCGAACTCCTGCACGTCCGCATGCCCGATGACCCGCACGAGTCTCACCCCAGCCCCATCCTCCTGCCTGCTCCCGCTCACGACCTTCCGGATCTCTCTCTGGTCAGGCATATCATCCGATCCTTTCAAGTGAATATTGATAGATATAATAATTGTCCGATAGGTCAGTGAGCCTCTGGATCCGACTTCGTGGGCGGGGCGGTCTGGGGTTCGGCAGGGAAGCTTATCCTCCTGCGTGTGCTGAGCGCTCTGCGAGCTGGGAAGGAGAAAGCTCTTGTGCAAGTTGCTCCACACGTTCACAGAGGTGGATGATTTCCCTGTCGGTGGTCAGGGAATTCATCACGGAAAGCCGCAGGTAACTCTTGCCGTGAACCGTTGCCCGAGTGATGTAGAAGTCTCCCTCGGCGACGATTCTCTGACGGATCGCATCCTGAAGGGCCGAGTCGTCGCCATAGCGGAAGCACAGGATGTTGGCGTCCGGGGCGCAGAGGCAGTTCCATCCCGGACGGTTCCCGATGAGTTCATGGAAGCGCCGGGTGTTGTCATACAGCGTCTCCACATGCCGTCCAAGGCCTTTCTCCCCCACAATTGCAAGGTTGAAGAAGAGCTTCAGACCCAACATGGCCTTGGTGCACTCGAGGGTGTTGACCGAAATGTCTTCTCCCGGCTTTTCAAAACTATTGAAGATATAGGTTGCATCCTGCGAGAAGGTCTTGAGCATGCTCGTCCGCTTGCGGAACAACGCCATTCCACACAGAGACGAAGTGGCCAGCATTTTGTGGGTATCCCACGTCAGCGAATCGGCCATCTCGACTCCCTTGAGAAGATGACGGTATCGGTCGGTGATGAGCGCGGAGGCGCCATGTGCGCCATCCACATGGAACCAGATCCCCTTTTCCCGACAGAAGGTGCCCAGTTCGACAAGGTTGTCGTACATGCCCGTTGCCGTGCAGCACGCATTCGCCACGGCTGCGAGGACGGTCTTGCCGCTCGAGACGAGGTGGTGGTAGCAGTTCTTGAACTCGTCCACCTTGATCTGGAACTTCTCATCGACAGGAACCCGGATGACGGCATTCGTGCCAAGACCCATGATGGCTGCCGCACGGGCGTTTGAATAGTGGCTCGACTCCGGAACCATGATGACACACCCCTGGGGCAAGCCATTTTCCCACGAACCGGGAACCCGGTTGGCGCGAGCGGCAAGAAGGCATGTCAGATTGGACATGCTCCCGCCGTGGGTCATCGCCCCGGCTCCTTCCGCCTGCCAGCCGACCTTGCCCAGTGCCCATTCGATCACTTTATGTTCGACGGCGGTCGCCGCAGGGCCCATCTCGTAAACGGGCATGCTGTTGTTGGTCGCACCGTTGATCAGGTCGGCAATCGCAGCGCCAACCATGGGGACGGCCACTTGATGTCCAATATAGTTCGGGTGGTGCAGGCGATTCGAATTGGCAAGCAGGACTTTTGTGAGAGCGGTAAGATCCGCTCCGCCCGTTGCAATCACGGTATCGAAGTCGAGTTGCCGGGCAATCTCCTGAATCGAGTTCTGAACCAGCACCTTTCCCTTGCCTTCGAGAGAATTCCGAAGGTGTTCAACAAGCAGTTCACCCACAGATTCGAGATTCTGCTGGAGAACGTCAGGGTCATATCCTTGTGCGAAAGAAGAAGTGTGATGGTGATTCATGCTGTTTCCTTGAAAATTCTGGAGCGTGTTGCGTTCCGTGAGATGTGACAAAAACGTGCGTCTTCCGGACCCACGATAACACATTTCCGCCTATCGAGGGAAGGGAAAGAGGAGGTGAACCCGCAACAGCAGGGCCAGGTTGTATGAACACTGAATGATATATAATTATCCTCGTAATACTTCGGCAATCTGCCGAAGGTCTGTTCGATCGCTTCGAATGACAGCCGGGGCCCAGGGAACATCGTTCACGACTCAAGGCTTTTCCCAGAACCCTCTGCCAATGGCGGGTTGGAGAAATTTCCGTTATGATTGTACGGACTCCTTCATCTCTCCAGGATGACGGAGGGTTGAAACGCAGGAAAACGCGCTCTTCAAGAGCGATATGCACGAGGGAACGGATATGCGGAATACGACGTGGCGGGCACTCATCTGCCTGTGGCTGGTCGGGACGCTGCTTGCGGGGCCGGTTGCCGCGCAGGCAGGGGACGGTCTGTTCTCGCGCCTGAAAGCCAGGGCGGCGCAGAAGATCGAACAGGTCAAAGACCCCGTCTGGGTCAAGACGAAGCTCGCTTCGTCCGCGGCCAGCGGCATCGCCGGCCGGATCACCGGCTTTGCGGGGATGACGATCGGGGCCACCATCGGCCTGGCCATCGGCGGCCCGGTCGGGGCGGCCGTCGGCGGAATGATCGGGGCAGAGGTTGCCTCTTCGATGACGAAGGCCTACGTGAGGCCGCTGACGGCGGGGCTCGTCGAAGCCCGCCTGACGGATCGGCCTACGACCGTAGCCGAAGTCTGGAAGAGCCTCGACAAGAAGAAGCTCGCGGTCGAAGGGGCCTCCGACGCCGTCGGCAGCGTCATCGGGAAAGCCGTCGGCATGGCCATCGGTGCGGCCCTGTTCGCCGGAACCGGCCCCATCGCCCTGCCGATTCTGGGCGTCATCGGCGGCGACATCATCGGCGGCAAGATCGGAAAATGGATCGGCAGCAAGCTGGTGAAAAAAGCCGGTGTCATGGCCTATACGGCCCTCGCCGCCCAGCCGCCCCCGGCCTCCGGAACCACGGAGCCCGTGCCCATGGCCGCTGGAGAAACTCCTGCAGCGGCCCCGGCTCCTTCCGCCTCCCTGACGGCCGCACAGGCCACCTATGAACAGGCCTACCGTGCCTACGTGACCGCCGTCCAGGACCCGGCTGCCACGTCCGAAACGAAGGCTCATGCGTTGCGCGCCTACACCGTGGCTCTCGATGCCTGGATCGCCGCACGGGGGGCTGCCAACCCGACCCGCTAGACGTCCTCTCTTTCCCCGTCCACAAGCCGGCCCGGCTCCGACCAGTATCGGAACCGGGCCGGTTCTTTGACGGTTTGTGTGGACCGGCCGGCGAATTCTGCCGATGAATGGATCGTACGGCATCCGCCGCGAAAGGGGGAAGCGCGTTTCGCGCGCCTGACGATGGAATCTGAAACCCAGGGTGGAGTCATCATGTACCACCCCGACCTGCTCCTGCATGATCCGCTGAATGCCGGCCCCGAGGGTGCCCGCCTCCAGGCGATCATCGAGGGGCTCGTTGCCGCCAACATGTGGCCCGACCAGATCCACGAGGCCGACATCGCGACGCTCAAGCGGCTGCGCGAGATCCACGACCCCGAGTATCTCGAGCTCCTGCACAAACGGTGCACCTACGGTATCGACCGCCTCGACCCCGACACGCCCGTCATGGAAAAGTCCTTCGAGGTCGCCCGGTTCGGCGCCGGCGGCGTGCTCGACGCCATCGATCTGATCATGGACGGCAAGGTCCCGAATGCCGCCTGCCTCACCGCCATGCCCGGCCACCACGCCGGATACAAAAGTTTCCGCTATGGAAGCCTGCTGAATGCCGCCGCCGCCGGCGCGCATTATCTTTCGAAAAAGTTCGGCCTCAAGCGCATCGCGATCATCGATCTCGACGCCGAACACGGCATCGGCACCCAGGAGATTTTCTGGGAACGGCGCGACGTGCTGACCGTTTCCCTGCACGAGTATCCGGGCCGCACCGGCACGGGGCACTATTCCGAGATCGGCAAGGCGCCCGGGGTCGGATACAACGTGAATATCCCGCTTCCCTCGGGATACGGCGACCGGGAATACCTGGTCTGCTGGCGCGAAATCATCGTGCCGATCCTCAAGCAATACGAGCCGGAGTTCCTGATCATCCCATGGGGAACGGGTATCCTGGCCGAGGACGGCGGCACGCATCTCCTGACCAGCCAGTACGGGCTGCTGGCGCTGTTCAAGGAGGTGTTCGCGACGGGACGGCAGCTTTGCAAAGGCAGGATCCTGACGGTTCTCGAGGGGGGAAAGCCTGGAAAAGCCCAGGCGGCCGCGTTTGCGAACCATGCGCAGCTGCTGCTCAACAATCGGCTCGTGACTGTCGATAAGGGAAAGAAGGAAGAAATCATCTCTTATTCCGACTGGTATGCCTATGCCAAATTGCTCAAGGCAAATCTGAAACGATACTGGAAAGTCTGAACCTTCCATCTCTGGAATCACGGAGGTTATCAATGCGATTCTACAGACCGATGCGGGCCAGGGACCCGCTGCTCGCCCTCCTGTTCTCGGTGGGCGCGGCGGTCTTGCCTGTTCCCGCGACCGCGCAGGAGTATCCTGCGTCGATTGCCGAGGAAGCCGGGCAGACCGACGGCGCTTCGCTCCCCGGGGCCGGGGGGCTGCTGCAAGCGCCTCCAGCCGTTGTTGCCACGCCCCTCGAGCCGGGGGATGTCCGTCCTCCGATCGAGCCGCCGGCCGCGATGGTGCAGAAAGCGATGAAACGCGCACCTGTCGTGAATGCGACGGTGCGGGCCGCCGCGAATACCGCCATGCCGGTCGCGGCCAGGGCTGCAGCCACGGCCGCAGCTCCGGCGGCAGCCCTGGCAGACGTGCGGGTTGCTTACAATACCGGCGGCTATGTCGTTCAGCCCGGCGATACGGCGCCCCGGATCGCCCAGAAAATCCTGGGCAATGCGAATCGCTGGAAAGAGCTGATGGATTACAATCGCATCGCCGACCCGAACGGTCTGCGGGTTGGTCAGCGACTCCTGGTTCCAACCGGTGACGCCCAGGTCAGCGTGACCCAGGCGGTTCCGATGCGGGCTGCCTCTTCGAATGTTGCCGCAGCCCCGGCCGTTCGCCAGCCCGTCCCGGTGACGGCGGCGGCCCAGGAATACGAGTCCGTAGAACCCGAGCCCGCCGCTGCGGCAGCGCCCCGAAACGTGCGTGTTGCGGCGGCCCCGAAGGCCAGCGCCCAGGCCAAAACCGCCAGCGTCGATGCCGATGCGAGCTACTATGGCCAGAGTGGCGGTTCCTACACCGTCCAGCGCGGCGACACGATGGGCAAGATCGCGAAGAAACTGCTCGGCTCGAGCAAACGCTGGCGGGAAGTGGCTCGCGCCAACCCCCAGATCGACCCCAACCGTCTCGAAGCCGGCATGGCTCTGAACATCCCCGGCATGGCCCCCCAGGCAGCCCCCTTTGCCACAGCCCAGGCCCCGCTCGCGGCCCCGTCTGCCCAGTCGTTCGATGCCGGCGGCCAGCCGATGGTATCGGCCGGTGCCATGCCCGGCTACGATGCTCCCCCGATGGCCCCGCCGCCTCCTTCCTTCACCGCCCCCGGTTCGGCGATGCCCCCGGCCATGCCTCCGGCCATGGGTGCCGCTCCGGCTCCCGGCTCGATGCTGGAGCCCCCGCCGCCTCCGCCCTACATGAGCGGTGGAGCGATTCCTCCGGCTCCCGTGATGGGCGCCCCCGCGGCCGCTCCCGTCTCGAACACCACCCTGTATCGCGAGGAAAAGTATCGGATTCCCGACGAGCTCAAGCCGACCGACTACTCGCCCTACTTCACCAACACCCGCGGCTACCACGGCCTGTTCGAAACCGAAAGCGCCCTGCTGCCCTACATCAAGACCTGGCACCTCGGTCTCAGCTTCCGCTACGACAAGTACAAGTATCTGAACGGGCGTGACAACATTGTCGACGGCCGCCAGTGGGTCATGCCCCTCAACCTGCTGTATACCGGCAAGAAGCTCATGGCCGGCATCTCCTTCCCCTTCCAGTCCTGGGAAGTCACCCGCACCGGCGGCGGCTTCAATACCGTCGATCTCTCCGGCGCCCATGACCCCGAGATGAAGGTCGGTTACCAGATCTGGAAGAACTACGAGGGGAACCATGCGGTCACCCTGCACGTGGCCGGCCGGTTCGCTTCCGACAACTACCACCAGCCCCTGATCGACCTCTCCGGCAAGTCGCGCGTCGGCGTCCGCATCGGTCCGGCCAACGCCACCCGCGGCGGCTGGGTCGAGTTCGGCGGCGCCTACTCGGGCCGCGTCAACGAGCGGTGGACCAGCCACGTGAACCTGGCCGTCGCCAACGACTCGGAAGACAGCATCGCGAAGTATCTCTATCGCGGCGGTGTCGATTATCGCGTGAACCAGCACTTCTCCCTGATCGGCGAACTGAATGGCGAGTCCTGGGAAATGGACAACGGGCCCGACGGTCCGAACGTCGATCTCCTGCTCGGCATGGCCGTGTTCAACGAGACCTGGCAGGGCACCCTCGGCTTCCCGATGGCCCTCCAGAGCGAGTTCGGGTATGGCCACGACTTCGGTGTGACCTTCGGGGTGAACACCCGCTGGGACTAGTCCCAACAAGAAAAACGCCGCGATCGGAAACGATCGCGGCGTTTTTGTCATCCCGGAAAACCACGATGTCGTCTCATGTCAGGAAAAACGCGAGGAGCCGCTGAATTCCGGAATCGATGGGCGCCGGCAGGATGCACGAAGACCACAAGCCGAATTCGGTCCAGGGGCCGATCGGCCGCCTGGAGCCCGCAGGCGCGAATTCCCGCGCGAACCGGCGATAGATGGCGAAACAGCGCGGGCCGAGAGCGGACGAGTTTCGGCAGGCGGTGAGCCAGCGATGTGCCATGTTGCTCCTGCTCACGGAATCCGGGGTCCGGCCGAGTCGAACCAGCCACGCTCCCGCGGTTTCGAGCCGATCCGCCCGGGGGAAGGGAGCCCTGGCCAGCAGCAGATTCATGGATTCCACGTCGTCCGTGGTGGCGTGGGGAAACAAACGCTGAAAATATCGCATGCCAAATATATTCAAATCATTCACGATCGAATCGAACCGGACGAGGTGGATCTGGGAATCATGGGACCGGTATCTGAGCAGGACCTGGGGAACGTTCCCGATCCGATAATGGAAGGCCAGGCGGGTCAGGAGCTCATAATCCTCGAAGGTGGTTTGCTCGGCATACGGATGTTCCTTCAGGACTCGTGACCGAGCCATATACGTCGGATGGAGAACGGCGCAACGGAACAGGAGTTCGTGCTTGAACGCGTCCGGATCTTCCGGGAACCGCCACACCTGATTCTTCGTTCCGAAGATTTCGGCGCAACAGCCGCAGAGATCGACGCCCGTCCGCCGCATCCATTCGATCTGGACGGCGAAACGGTGCGGAAGCGAGATGTCATCGGCGTCCATCCGGGCGATCAGCTCGCCACGAGCCTCTCGCACCGCAGTGTTGAGCGCGCGCGAAATACCGCCGTGCGGCAGGAAGAGGGGGCGGATACGGGGTTCCCGGCGGGCGAACCCTTCGATGATTCCGGCAGAGCCGTCGGTGGAGCCGTCGTCGACGATGAGGAGCTCGAAGTGCTCGTAGGTCTGGGCCAGGATCGATCCGATCGACTCCGCGAGATATGGCGCGCCGTTGAAAACCGGCAGGATGACCGATACAAGCGGTCGTTCCGGGATCGCAGGGGAGATGTTCACTTCATATCCCGGTGCCGGGCGAGGGTGTGACGGATGGGAGTCGCAAAAAGTCTGGCATATACAACCTCTCTGTTCAATTTGGCAGGGTATGAAAAATCAGGGCTAGGGTAACACTTTTTTCAGCCACCGTGGCGCAGACTAGCGCCATGAAGTGTGCTCTGTGCTATAATGCGCGCTCTGCAACCCTGGGTGATGCCGATGCCCGAAGGATTCCCCTTCGATCCCGTGGCGGCAGATCTGAAACGTCCGTGAAAATGCCATTCCTCAGGGAGCCGCCGCATGAAGAAAGTGCTGTTCATCCTCGGAGAACTTTCCGATGCCGACATCGAATGGATGATCAGGCAGGGGCGCCGCCGGACCGTTCAGGGCGAATCCGTCCTCGTTCAGGAAGGGAAGCCGATCGAAAATCTGTTCATCGTTCTCGACGGGTCTTTTTCCATCAGGGTCAAAGCCATGGAAAACCGCGAGATTGCGCGGATCGGCGCCGGAGAATTCATCGGCGAGATGTCCTGTATCGACTCCCGGCCGCCATCCGCCACCGTTACGGCGATCGGCGACTCGAACGTTCTCGAGATCTCTCGTGCCGGATTGATGCGGAAAATGAGTGAAGATGTCGGGTTTGCGGCACATTTTTACAGAGCCATGGCGGTGTTTCTGTCCGATCGACTGCGCGGAACGATGCAGCGAATGGGATACGGGGAAAGCGCGACGCTGGATGCGGACAAGGAATACGAGGACGAACTCGATCCCGCCCTCCTCGATACGATAGCCCTGGCGGGCGCCCGCTTCGATACGATCCTCAAGCGGCTTCGCGGCCTGTGACAGCCGTCTCAGCCCGATGACCAAACACCCCGCTCTTGTCCTTGTGACCCTCTGCCTCACGTGTGGACTCATGACGATCTCCCCAGCTCCGGCTCCATGTCAGGAACCCGGGGACGGAGTTGCGCGCGTCACGGCCTCTGAAACGGCATCTGCGCCTGGTCTCGACGTATCCGAGGTGATCGAAGCCACCCTGAACGCCAACCCGGAGATTCTGCTGCGCCGGCAACAGGTCGAGGCGGCGATGGGCGCGTTGACCCAGACTCGAGGAGCGTTTCAGCCGATCGTCCGGACGAGCGTGCGGCAGGAAAACGATCTTCGGCCCCTGACGAAAAACGACTCGGCCAGTCTCGGCGGGCGATCGTTTCTCCCCATCCGTACCACCCAGTATGAAATAGGGTATGAACATCATCTTCGGAGCGGCACGACTTTCCGGCCGCAGATCAGCTTCATCCGCACCGACTCGGACATCCCCGCGACCGATCCGGAAAACCGCGCCGAGGTGGCGGTGGGCCTCCGACGGCCTCTTGCCCGCGGCCAGGGTGCCCGATCCAGCGCCGTCAAGCAGGAAGAGGCCGCGGCCCTGGATCTCGAAGCCGATCTGGCCGGGTTGCAGGCGACGGTCCATTCTGCGTTATCCCAGTCTCTGGCGGCCTACTGGCGGTATCTCGGCAACGTCAGCCGTCTCGAGATCCTTCGTGCCGCGGAAGAGCGAGCCGGGCTGCTGGCCAGCCAGACGGCCGAGTTGATCGATGCCGACGTCACCCCGGCTTCCGAACGAAGCCAGGTCGAGGCCAACCTGGCGGCCAAACAGGCCGACCGGATCTCGGCCGAAACCCAGGTCCGGCAGGATCGCCGCACCCTCGGGCTCCTGCTCGGCTACTCGCCCGAGGCGATCGAGGCTCTTCCCATGCCCGTTACCGGCTTTCCGGACGTCGCATCCGGCTCGTCGGAATTTCTTGCGACGACGGTGCCCGAAGAGCTTGTCCAGGCTGCGCTCGGTAACAGACCGGATCTGGCCGAAGCCCGCATCCGCCAGAAGGCGGCGGGGAAACGGACCTTCGGCGCGCGCGACCGGGAACGCCCGCAGGTCGACCTCGATGTTTCCGTCGGGTATTCCGGATTCGATCGCCATTCCCGCCTGTCCTCGTATATTTCCCCATTTTCCAATGGCATTCCGGGGCTGAACGCCGTCGCCCAGGTGGAAGGTGAACTTCCGTTCCGTGATCTCACCGCACGGGGCGTCACCCGGCAGTATGAGGCCGCTGAAGCCAGGCTGGGCATCGTGACCGATCAGACGATCCGCGCGATCCGAAGCGGCGTGGCGCAGGCTCACGCGATGGTGGTGAACGGATTGCTCCAGCGTTCCTGCGCGGCATCCGCCGTCGAATCCTACCGCCAGGCCGTGGAGAACGAAAAGTCCAAGCTGGCGCACGGAATGTCGACGATCATCGATCTCATCACGCTCGAAGACCGACTGACCGGTGCCTTGCTGTCGCTGATCCAGGCCCGGGTTGCATTGGCGGAAGCCGTGGTGGAGCTGAAATACCAGTGCGGAACGATCGTCGAGCCGTCCTCCGGCACGATCCCCGTTTCACGTTGAGGAACGCAGAAAAAAATATTATGCCATATACATCAGATCGAACAGAAATATTTCGTCAGGCCTCTCTCGACCGCCTGTCCTCCCCCGAGCGGATCGACCAGCTGGAAATCCTCGTTCCCCGCCGCTCCTGGCTGATTCTGCTCGGATTTCTGGTGTTCATCGCCCTGGGCATTTTCTGGGGTATCCACGGGTCGATTCCCACCAAAATCGGGGGCAAGGGAATCCTTCTCGCTCCCGGAGGTGTCTGCAACGCCTTCGCACCCGGCTCCGGAGTCCTGCGCGGGATCGCCGTCAAACCCGAACAGATCGTGAACAAGGGTGAGGTCATGGCCAGGCTCGAGAATCCCGAGTTGGCAAAAGAGATCGAGGCGGCCCGACAACGTCTGGCCGAGCTGAAAGAGGAGGGCAAGGTCACCGCTTCCCTTCAGCAGAACGAGCGTTCGACCCAGACCGATCTCGCGCAGAAGCGGCGCGCCATTCTCCTGGATTCCGTCGAAGTGCTGAAGTCCCAGAAGAAGCTGGCCGAAGAGCGTGCCGCCGAGCAGGAGCAACTCCAGAAAAAAGGCCTGATGACCCGCCAGTCGGTCCTGGATACCCGGCGTGAAATCCAGCGGCTCGAGGCGGAGATCAGGAATACAGGCCACCAGGTGATGCAACTGCCTGCGGAAACCCTCGAACTGACCAACCGCCAGACCCGGGAAACCCTGTCGCGCGAGGCCGAGATCGGCGAGGCGATGCGCCGCGTCGAGCTGCTCGAGAAGCGCGGTGAGCTCACTTCCAGCATTCTCGCCCCCGAGACCGGCAAGGTTCTCGAGATCATGGCCGCCGAGGGTGACCATGTCGGCCAGTCCCAGCCGGTTTTCAGCCTCGAGCCGCAGGGCGGCGGCCGGGGCCTCATCGAGGCGGTCATCTACGTGTCGATGAAGGATGGGAAGCAGGTGAAGCCGGGCATGACCGTCCAGATCGCGCCGGCCTCGGTCAAACGTGAAGAATATGGCTTCCTGATGGGAAACGTCGTCTCGGTTTCGCCGTTTCCCGCGACGGCCCAGGGAATGCAGGCGGTTCTCGGCAACAGCCAGCTCGTTCAGGCCCTCCTTGCAGGCGGCGCCCCGATCGTCATCCGGGCCGAGCTGCTGCAAAACCCCGCCACGCCGAGCGGGTACCGATGGTCCGGCGGCAAGGGGCCCGAAATCATCCTCACCAGCGGGACTCTGTGTGACACTTCGATCGTCGTTCGCGAGCAGCCGCCCCTGAGCCTGGTCATTCCCGCTTTCAAAGACTATATGGGGCTGTGATCGTGTCCGAATACGCATCCCGATTCAGCCGCCTCCGGTCGTGGTTACGCCGTTTCCGCGCCCTTCCCGGAAGACGGCGGGTCCGCACGCCGACCGTCTTACAGATGGAAGCCGTGGAGTGCGGCGCCGCGTCTCTCGGCATCCTGATGGGATACTACCGGAAGTTCGTTCCGCTCGAGACGTTGCGGATCGATACGGGAGTTTCCCGCGACGGCACCAAAGCCACGAATATTCTCAAGGCCGCGAAGAATTACGGGTTCGTCGCCAAAGCCTTCAAGAAGACACCGGAATCGCTGTTGGAGCTGCGAATGCCGGTCATCGTCTTCTGGAATTTCAACCATTTCGTCGTCGTCGAGGGGATGAGCGCGACCCACGCGTTTCTCAACGATCCGGCGACCGGCCCCCGGCGGGTCACCAGCGAAGAGTTCGAGCAGGCGTTCACCGGCGTCGTCCTGGCGATCGAGCCGGGGCCTGATTTCAAGCCAGGCGGCGCCCCGCCGAATGCCTTGAAGGGCCTCTGGAAGCGCCTCGACGGCCTGGCCCTGCCGATCGCGTTCGTGGCGCTGGTGACGATCTGCCTGGCGTTTCCGGGGTTCATCCTGCCGACCTTCTCGCGCATCTTCGTCGACGACGTCCTGATCGGCGGGAACGCCGACTGGGTCAAGCCCATGCTGTTCGGCATGCTGGTGGTGGCCGCGTTCCAGGCCCTGGTGATCTCGGTCCAGCAACGCGTCTTCCTGAACCTGCACACGCGGCTGAGCCTGTCGATGAGCGGCGGCTTCCTCGGCCACGTGCTTCACCTGCCTCTGGCCTTCTTCTCGCAACGTTACGCCGGTGAAATCGCGAGTCGCGTCCACATCAACGATCGCATTGCCGGAGTCATGCTGGGAGAGCTCGGCGCGAATCTGCTGAACCTGGCCATGTTCTTCCTGTTTCTCGGAATGATGCTGTCCTACGACGTTCCGCTGACCATCATCGTCCTGTGCCTGATGGGGCTCGGTCTCGTTCTCATGAAGACCGCCACGAGGGCGCGCAGCGACAATATGCAGCGGCTGACCCGCGAAATGGGCACCCTTTCCGGCATCACCGTCGGGGGAATGATGAGCATCGAAACGATCAAGGCCGGCGGAACCGAGAACGATTTCTTCTCCCGATGGTCGGGAACGATGGCCCGTGTCCTGGAATCCCTGCAGGAATCGCTGCTCCTCAATTCGGTGCTGAAGATCCCGACCGGCCTTCTCACGTCGTTTTCGACCGTTTTCATCCTCGGCATCGGTGGGGCTGAAGTCATCCAGGGAAAGCTCACCCCCGGCGCCCTGGTGGCTTTTCAATCCCTGGCCGGCTCGATCACTGGCCCCTTCGCCCATCTGATGGGGCTGATGGACCGCTTCCAGGAAGTGAAGACCGGGCTCAACCGGCTGGACGACGTTCTCGTTCAACCCGTGGAAGATGCCTGCGGAGCCGCGTGCCTGCCGACGACGGTCTCCGGCGGAACCGATGATTCGCGCTCCGCACCGGGAGAGCCCGCCCGCACCTTGCAGGGAAATCTCGAGATTCGAGAGCTGTCATTTGGCTACAACCGCCTCGATCCGCCGTTCATCGAGGGGCTTTCGCTTTCTCTCGCGCCCGGGAAACGCGTTGCCCTGGTCGGGAGTTCGGGGTCCGGGAAATCGACGATCGCCAAGCTCGTTTGCGGGCTGTATCAGCCCTGGTCCGGCGAGATCCTGTTCGACGGCCGCCCGCGCCATGCCATCTCGCGGTTCGACCTGTCGAGCGGCTTCGCCTTCGTCGATCAGGACATCTTTTTGTTCGAGGGAACCGTGCGGGACAACCTCACCCTCTGGGATTCGACGATCGCGGAGAGCGACATGATCCGCGCCGCCCGTGATGCCGAGATCGACTATGACATCATGGCCCGCCCCGGCGGCTACGACGGCTTCACGAGCGAAGGCGGCACCAATTTCAGCGGCGGTCAGCGTCAGCGTCTCGAGATCGCCCGCGCCCTGAGCCTCAATCCTGCCGTCCTGGTGCTCGACGAAGCGACCAGCGCGCTCGATGCGGCCACCGAAAAATCGATCGACGACAATCTCCGGCGGCGCGGCTGCACCTGTCTGATCGTTGCGCACAGGCTCAGCACCATACGGGATTGCGACGAGATCATCGTTCTCGAGAAGGGACGGATCGTCCAGCGCGGTACCCACGAGGGGCTGATTTCCCAGGATGGTCCCTACGCCGCCTTGATCCGGGGTGAAAAATGAACGTTCAACCCGGCGGATTCCTCGAGACCCTCACGGCGCTTCCGGCCCGGCAATGGAGCCGGACGACGGCCGAAGGCAATCGACCCTTCTTCCTGGACGGTCAGGATTGCGTCTGGATCGTCGAGACGGGGCGCGTCGATCTTTTCTCGGTTCAGGTGGGCGCCTCGGAAACAGCGGGCAGGCGTCGACATCTCGCGAGTTTTACGAAGGGTGAGTGCCTGTTCGGCTCGCTCGTTCGGCCCGACTCCGCCGGCTACCGTCTGATGGCGGCAGGCACGCTCGATACCAGTCTGATCGTCGTCGGCAGACGGTTGCTGTTCGACCTCCTTCTCGACGGCGGAGCCTTCGGCGAGGGCGCTCTGAGCCCGCTCGGGGAACGGCTGGGGATCTGGGTCGAACGCCTGACCGAAGGGGTGCTCCCCGGCGTGCCGCCCCGTTCGGCCGTGCTGCTTCCGGCCGACCGCCCCTGGGAACCGAAGAGCCCCCAGACGGTTCGGTCGCAGAACCTGTGCTGGTGCCGGATCGCGGATGGAACTCCACGGTGGCTCGGCCGTTGTCCGGTGCCTGCCGATGAAAAGACGCTGTTCCCGCTTTCGTCCAGGGGCTGGATCGAGTCCGAAGGCCCGGCACGTCTTGTCGTCGAGCGTTTTCCCCGCGAAAAGGACGCCTGTCGTGAGCGGCTCGAGCGCTCGCTGGATCGCTTCCTGGATGTGCTTCTGACCACCGTTTCCGTGGTCGTCGGCGAAGAACGGGCGAGGGAGGAACGGCGCCGGAACGAGCGGGAGCTGGAATCCCTCGCCAGCGAAGCCGAGGCGCGCAGGCGGCTGCTCCAACTGCCGGGCAACGAGGAGCTTGCCGCGTTTTCCGCCGCCGATGGTGGAGACGCTCTGCTGGCGGCTTTCCGGCTGGTCAGCGACGCGGCGGGCCACGAACTCCCCCGGATCCGGCCTTCGCCGCTTGGAAAGAGCTTCGACAGCGGCAGGTTCGAGGAGATCGCCTCGATGGCCGGAATCAGGTATCGACAGGTGATCCTTTCCGGATCATGGTGGACGCAGGAATGCGGGCCGCTGCTCGCCTGCTTCGATGAGGGCCGGGAGCCTGTCGCCCTGCTCCCCGACGGCCGGGGGTATCGCCTGGTGGCTCCCGGAAGCCCGAACCCGGCGATAAGAGTCGATGCGCGGCTGGCTTCCCGCCTCAGCGCCTTTGCCTACACGCTGTATCGGCCCTTTCCCAACCGGGCCCTGACCCTGCCGGATATCATCCGGTTCGGGTTCCATGGGGCGCGGAGCGATTTCATGCAGTTGCTGCTCCTGAGCCTTCTGACGATGCTGTTCACGATGACGATTCCCTTCATCACCGGTGTCATCTTCGACCGGGCGGTTCCCGAGAGCGACCTCGGCCTCATCGGCGAATGCATGCTCGCCCTCGTGGTCGCAGCCATCGTTTCGAGCATCTGGAGCTATGCCCGCGTCTTTCCCCTGTTGCGCTCGCAGGCCAGGACCAACTCCATGATCCAGAACGGCATGATCGACCGGCTTCTCCGGCTGCCGACCGCGTTCTTCCGCCAATTCTCGACGGGGGACCTGTGCGCCAGGGCCCTGAGCGTGAACGGGATCCGCCACCAGATGGGGACGGTGGTCATCGACACACTCTTCTCGCTGCTCGTGATGGGCGGCCAGCTCGGGGTGATGCTCTGCTACAGCCCGCAACTGACCCTGTGCTCGCTGGCGATCGCTTTCCTGGGAACCATCGTCTTCGTCGGAGTCGGCACGGTCGTGCGCTCCCAGCTTCGTGACCAGACCACGCTGGAGGCGCGGCAGAGCAGTTTCCTCCTCCAGGCCATCACCGGCATCGCCAAGCTGAAAGTCGCCGGCGCCGAGTCCAGGGCGTTTCGGTCCTGGTCGGAAATCTTCGGAAAGCAGAAACGAGCCGCCTTCGTCGCGGGGACCTGGCAGAACCTGCTGGGAACCTTCGATGCGGCGTTCCCGACCATCTCGAGCGTTCTCATCTTCGCGACCGCCTCGGATCAGTTGCAGAAAGCCCAGAGCATCGCCATGGGCACCGCTTCCGGCCTCATCTCCGAGCCCGTTCTCACCCTTGCCCAGTTCATGGCGTTCAACGCCGCTGCATCGATCTTCACCGGAGCCATGATGGGAATCGGCGGCAATCTTCTGTCGGTTCTGCGCATCATTCCTGAACTCGAACGCATGGAGCCGATTCTTGCCGCCGTTCCCGAAGTCACGGAACGCAAATCCGATCCCGGAGAACTTACCGGGATGATCGATCTCACGCGCGTCTCGTTCCGGTATCACGCCGAAGGCGGGCTGGTGCTGAATGATCTGACGCTCCGGGTCCTGCCGGGGGAGTTCGTGGCTCTGGTGGGGCCCTCCGGCTCGGGGAAATCGACGCTGCTCCGGCTTCTTCTCGGGTTCGAAAAGCCCGAGAGCGGCGGCGTGCATTTCGATGGCCGGAACCTGGCGGATCTCGATGTCGTGGCGGTCCGACGCCAGATCGGCGTGGTGTTGCAGTCCGGTCGTCTTTCGGCCGGCACGATGTTCCAACTGATCGCCGGAAGCGCCCGCCACACCCTGGACGAAGCCTGGGAAGCCGCCGCGAACGCCGGCTTGGCGGAGGACATTCGCGCCATGCCGATGCAGATGCACACCGTGATCGGGGACGGCGGGGTCACGCTTTCGGGCGGACAGCGTCAGCGGCTGCTGATTGCCCGGGCCCTGATCAAGAAGCCCCGCATCATCCTGTTCGACGAAGCGACCAGCGCTCTCGACAACGCCACACAGGCCATCGTGTCCGAAAGTCTCGGGCGGCTGAACGCGACGCGACTGGTCATCGCACACCGATTGAGCACCATCCAGCATGCCGATCGCATCATCGTTCTGAAGGAGGGGCGAGCGGTCGAATCCGGCTCTTTCGACGAACTCATGGCCCGGGATGAATTATTCGCCGGTCTTGCGCGGCGACAAATGGCATGAATGTGATATCATCGTATATATTTTTCGACGCCGTAATAATTTCAGGAGGATAGATATGCAGCAGAATACAAAGAAGATCGTTCAGCACCTCACCCGAAAACAGCTCGAAGAGAAAGTCATCGAGAAGGCCTGCTCCGACGCAGCCTTCCGCGCCTCTTTGCTGGACAATCCCAAGAAAGCCATCGCCAGGGCCTTCGGTATCGAGGGTCTGGAAAACATGAACATCGAGATCCAGGTCCTGCAGGAAACGGCGAACAAACTGTATCTGGTTCTGCCGACGGCTTCCATCAGCAACGGGGAGCTGAACGACGAAGACCTGGAAGCCGTCGCCGGTGGAACCGGCGTGGTGGTGACTGAGCAGACCATTCCGATCGTTCTGATCGTAGAACCTCCTCCGCCGGTTGTCGTCGTTGCTCCTCCTCCGGCTCCGGTTGTTGCCGTGCAACCCCAGGTTCAGGTGACGACGACCTCGAACCCGCCGACTACTTCGTTGTCTTCTGCGCCGCTCACTGAATCTCAACGGAGGATCGATATCACGTACGATGATCAGCCGGCCAAATCAGGAAAATAAGGGGCTTCTTTCGGGGGCGTGTCGCGGCAGATGATTTCCTACACCGAACTGGACCGGGAGTCGGTGCCGCGATACGCCCTCATGACGTACCCCTATTATCGGAACTGGTTTGCCGAGCGCCCCGACGTGCTGGTTGGAATGTGCGCCTCCAGCTTCGGCGCTCCCTGCGGCCTGGCCCTGGCGAGTGCCCCGAAGGCTTGTCCTGAAGCAATCATCGTTTCCCTTTTCGTGGAACCCGCCTTCCGTGGCCGGGGAATCGGAACGACGCTCCTCGCACGGCTCGAAGAGGTGCTGAAACAACGAGGACATCGGGAAATGGAGATCATGTTCAACGGCTCCATTCCCTGTGCCCCGGCCGTCGGGCGCATTCTGGAAAAGCTCGGATGGTCCGCACCCGAACTGCACATGCTGCTTCTGTATTCAGACAGCCGGGTGGCGCAAGGGGCGTTCATGCGGCGGCGGCGGCTGCCGGAGTCGTATTCCCTCTTTCCCTGGGCCGATCTGACGCCGTCGGAGAAGGCGACGCTGGTTGAAGCCCAGCGTCCGGGCGGATGGATCCCGCCATGGGTCAGGCTTTTTCCGAACGATCTCTGCCTGCGGAACTCCCTGGGATTGAGGCGTCACGGGGAAGTGACGGGGTTCCTGCTCACCCGCGAGATGACGCCCGGAACGGTCAGCTATGCGGCACTGGTCATCCGCCCCGACTGCCGCGGCGGCTGCGCCGTTCCGTTGTTCGCCGAAGGGTTCAGGCTCCAGTTCTGCGTCGAGCCCGTCGAGCAGCCCTACGCTTCGATGATGGTTGCCCCGCATGCGCCGACCATGATGCGCTTCGCCGAACGATACATCCCATACTGCACCAGGACCAGCAAAAGCTGGTGCTCCAGAAAACCGATCTTTGCGCGGCCTCAATCGGGACTTTGAGCCGGGCCTCGGGCGGTTCGCGAACCGCCCCTGCGCAAGACGGGTTCATGATCTCGCGGCGAAACCTGCGGATTTCAGCCTCTCCGTGAGTTCTTTGTGTTCTTTGCGTGCTCCGTGATTCAGCCGTTCTTTCCGGGCCGGATCATGAGAGCGGCCGGTTGAAAAGCCTGGAGAGGGCGTCCAGGATCCGGAAGCTGTTGTACGGCCAGCGCAAGGCCTTCAGCCGGATGAAATCCCCGGGAAAGTATTCCTCGTTCCTGATCCAGTGACCGGGCCTGATCGGTCCCTCGCTGGGAGCGATGACGATCCTTTCCGGCGAGGGGTTCAGATAGGCGCCCCACCAGTGCAGCGTCGACGTGGAGCAGATGGTGTGGCGGCACCGGCTCATCAGGAAAAGGTCTTCCCATGCTGAATTTCCCTCGATGAAGAGGCAGTCGGCCTTCAGCCCTTTCAGATAGGCCCTGGCGACCTGCGGCTCGTCGGAGAACACCAGAACGTTGCTTCGTGCGCGAAGCAGTTCGAGACCGCGGTCAAAGTAACGAATATTCGGGTTGTAATATTTCAGGGCGGCGCTGCCTACGCGCTTGTCGCCGAATCTCAGGCCCAGGGCGATGCTGGAAGAAACGTCGATCTGCCGGTATTTCTCTTCCACCTGCCGGGTGATGCCTTCCTTGAAACGGAACCACCCGCGCACATCATCCTTGTCGAAATAGCGATCCGTCTGAAAAAATCCCGAGATGTCCGTGTTGTCGGGTATTTCCCGTGCGCATGTATTGTAGCCGAAATAGGAGGGCTCCCGGTAACGGTTTGTGATTTCAAGCGGTTCGCGGGCTTTCTCGTTCTCGTCCCGAAGCTCGAAAATCTCGTCCCCGATCCATTGCGGACAGTAAAACGCAGTTCCAAGACGCCTCGCGGTCGTGCGGAGAAAGGCATACTGAAACAACTGATTCCCCAGGCGCCCCTGGATGCCGAGCCGCAGGAAAGATATCATTCGCTATAAATTTCTCATTTTTGCGTGGTCTTTGTGCAGATGGAGGATTTTCCTCGTGTAATACCACGGCAGGATGGAGACGCCGTTCGGAAACAGCGGATATGCATACTCCGGGCTGAAAACGTGAACCGATCCCTTCTTCTCGATAAAATACTTGTTGAGATGTGATTCGTCGTGCCATGTCGCGATGAGCGCGCGGGACAGCTCCGGAGTTTACCGGGATTCGGCAAGCCGGGCCGACCCTGGTATACTGGTTTTTGCCCCTATCAGCAGGCCGGACAGGGGGCGAAGGGGGGAAAACCATGCCTATCGTTCATCAGGACCACGGTTTCGACTTCACCATCAAGGCGGAAGACAAGGCGCCGCCGAAGGTCCACGTCACCGGGGCCGGCGGCAAGTATCACCTGGTCAGGATCGGGGTTCCGGATACCACGCTTCCGCATATCGACAAATACGAGAACGTCGACCAGGACGAGACGAACTGGGTATGGGACACGATCAACGATTACCAGGTGAACTACCTGACCGCCTGGAACCGGATCCACGGCGGGGAGTGGAAGGCCGCGCGGGGGCCGGTGAAGATCGGGCCGAAGGCGCCACCGTCGGCGGGGCCACGGCTGCGGCTAAAACCCCGGGCCAACGTCGGGAAGATCAAGGAGCTTATCGGCGGGATCGCCGACCGCCGTTTCTACAAGCTCCAGAAGCGCCTGATTTGGGACCTGGACGCGGCCGGGTTCAAGACAATCGACCTCGGGCTATACATGCGCCTGGGCGGGTGGTCGCACACCGGCGGGACCTACGTCAACGCGATGATCGAGGTCAACACGCTCTGCAAGGCGATGTTCGGGTATGAGCTTCCCGAGAAGATCGGCAAGATACACATGAAGGATTTCCGGTACCGGACCCCGGCGGGGTTGGCGAAGGTCTCGGGAACGATTGCGGAGTTCCATGGGAAGCACTTGAAATGAAGAAGAGCAAAGGGACCGTGAACAGTGGGAAGGCCGTCATGGCCAGGTTCTTTCGCGGAATTTCCGACAAATTCAATGCGCATGCAGACCTGATTTCATCGGGACTCGACCATTCTGGAGAACAGGGGAGAAGCAACGAAAATCTCTTGCTCGATTTCCTCGAAAACAATCTGCCAGAACGCTTTAGCGTAGGTTCTGGAAAGGTGTTTTCTTAGTAAGCGGATAATTAGCCCCATCTTCCGCTGATGCATTATCGGGGGCATCATGGTCGTCACCTTTGTGAGCTCAAGGAGACGAACATGAAAAAGAGAGATATTCGAAAAGAAGAACTTCAGCGGTATTGGCATGCACATGTCCTTGCCTGGCGTGAGAGCGGCCTGTCTTGTCAGGGTTACGCTCACCGGCACGGCTTGTATAAGAACGCCATCCGATATTGGGGAAGGAAATTTCCCGCTGATGCCTCTCCGGCTCTGGTGACAGGGACAAGATCGATCACTTTGCAGACGAAGATTGCTCCGGCACCATCGGGCGCCCAGCGATCCGAGGTGAAATTCGTTCCGCTCGATCTCTCTTCGAAGATGCCCGATAAACCGAAAGAGTCGCTCGTTCTTCGAGTCGGCAGCCGATTTCGCATCGATGTGCCCAATCAATTTTCTCAGACGGTACTTGTCCGCCTGCTTCGCGCCCTTGAGATGTTCTCGTGATTTCCCTCGGGCCTGGCGCAAATGTTTATCTGGCGATCGGCGGCACGGATATGCGCAAGGGGATCGACGGGCTCTCCGTGCTTGTCGCGAAGCATCTCGACGGAGATCCCTTTTCCGGCGATGTGTTTGCCTTTTGCAATCGGCAGCAAACGGCGATCAAGTTGCTCATGTGGGATCGGAACGGATTCTGGATCCTTCACAAGCGGCTCGAACGGCAGCGGTTCAGATGGCCTCGTTCTGAGGCCGATGTGCTTCGGATAGAGCCGCGGGAGTTGAACTGGCTTCTTGATGGTCTCGATCCTCTTCATGTGAAAGGCCACGGAAAGCTGGAATACTCGACAATTTTCTGAATCCCTCTTGTAATATACATATAGATATGCTATTATTCCAGCATGTCATCACGCCGTTCCGACGCCGAGACAATCGAACTGCTTCGTCGTGAAAATGAGTCGCTTCGAGCGGAGCGCGATCGCCTGCAGGTCAGCCATGATGGGCTTGAAGAGCAGGTGCGCCTGCTTCGAAGTATTTTGTATGGAAGATCATCAGAGAAGCAGGCTGATGAGTCTACGCCCGAACAGCCATTCCTCCCGTTCGACGAGGCGGATACGGCGAAGCAGGCACTCGAGCAACCTGTCGAAGAGACTTGCACCGTCACTGCGCACTCTCGGCAGAAGCCTGGCCGAAAGCCCCTGCCAGCGCATCTGCCGAGAGTCGAGGTGGAGTTCGATCTTCCCGAAGACCAGAAAGTCGCTCCGTGTGGCTGCTTGCTGAGTCGAATCGGCTGCGAGGTCACCGAGCGCCTCGACATCATTCCTGCGAAAATCCAAGTGATCCGCATCACTCGCCATAAATATGCTTCCAAATGCAACTGTGAGATTCCGGAAAACGCCCCGGGAGAAGTGCGCGTCGCGCCGCTGCCTCCGCAGATCATTCCGCAGGGAATCGTGACTCCTGGCCTGCTTGCACACGTCATGACCGCCAAGTATGTCGATGCCATTCCACTGTATCGTCAGGAACAGCAGTTCATGCGCCTGGGTCTGGATATCACGCGTGGAACCCTGGCCTCGTGGGTGAGGCTGACGGCGCAGGCCTGCATGCCAATCTTCGACCTGATCGCCAGGGAAGTGCGGGCCGGGCCTGTTATCCACATGGATGAAACCCCCGTCCAGGTGCTGAAAGAACCGGGGCGGGCAAACACGACGCAGTCCTACATGTGGGTGTGCCGAGGAGGCCCGCCCGGTCGGCCTGCGGTCATATACAGGTATTATCCGACGCGATCAGCCAGGGTCGCCGACGAGTTGCTGGCAGATTACCGCGGGTATTTGCATACCGATGGGTATATCGCATATGAGGCCGTCGGCATGCGTGAAGGCATCCGCCATCTCGCCTGCTGGGCGCATGTGCGCAGAAAATTCGTCGAGGTCGAGAAGGGCACCAAGGGAAGCCTCAAGGCCGGTGTGGCCAAGGAAGTGCTCGATCTCATCGCAAAGCTCTATAAGATCGAGGTTGATGCTCGAGAAAAAGGACTTTCACCGGATGAGGTGGTCGCTTTCCGCAACCAGGAGAGTCGGCCGGTTCTCGAACAGATCAAAACGACCCTGGACCGGCATGCGAACAAGACACCGCCGAAAAGCCTCCTCGGCAAAGCCATCCTGTATGCTCTGAATCTCTGGCCAAAGCTGACAGTCTATTTGGAAAATGCCATCCTGCGGCTGGATAACAACATCGCCGAAAATGCGATTCGACCGTTCGCCGTCGGTCGCAAAAACTGGCTTTTCTCGGGTTCACCGCGCGGCGCCGACGCCAGCGCCGCCCTCTACTCGATCATCGAGACCGCCAAAGCCAACGATATCGAACCATATACCTATCTACGGCTTCTATTCACAGAGGTTCCGAAGGCAACATCAGATACCGAGCGACGAGCCCTGCTTCCGCAGTATCTCGATCGTTCCCGCCTGAACATCACCTGAAAAGGTGGTGTTTATTATCCGCTTACATTGAATCAATATCGAGAGCGGCCTAAATGTACGAAAGTCCACTTGCTATTCACCGATCGAATTTGCCTTCTTCACAGTTCCTTCTATGGGTTCATATTGGGCTACTGTAAAAGATTTGCTTTGCGATGCCTTATCAATCGACTTAAATTCATGGGACTCAATTTTGGCGAATTCAGCTTTTTCAAACTCATGTAAATGTTTGTCCAATAAAAACTCGTATAACTGGTTTTTGCATCAGCACTGCTTTGAAATGGGTTATTGCAGAAAAGAAATCGAAATAGTTCAAGCACCAGTAAATATTTTATTTACAAAATCTATTAACCTTGCCAAAAGAATGTTCTCTGAAAATAGCACCGAGATCGAATCTACAAATGAATTCCTTGTTCTGAAAACAAATAACCAAATTATTATTGAATGCGCTCATCCAGGGAGACAATCAAACGATTGGCGCCAACGTCTGAAAGAGATTGCAAAAAAATATGCATCGTAGAGATATCGAGCCGCCAACTCATTATATATTATATAGAAAATAATACGTTTTAATAGAATTGATCTTATTGAGTCCTGCACAATGATAACCAGCTATTGTACTTTTCCTCCGGTTCCCGTATCTTTCCCTATACGGGAGGTGTGTCATGCGTACAAAAGGGAAGCCGGAAGAATTGGAGCGGATCCGCATGCGTGCCGTAAAAGCGGTGGCCGACGGAGTGCCGCAGAAGGAAGTTGCCAAGGTGTTGGGCGTAGACCCAACTACGGTGTGCAAATGGTTCGGGAAATACTTGGAAGACCCCGAGTTGCTCCTGGCCAAGCCGATCCGAGGGCGGCCCCCTCGCTTGAAGGCAGAGGACCTGGTGAGATTGGCCGATCTTATCCGGAAGGGACCTTGCGCCTTCGGCTGGGAAAACGACCTGTGGTCATGTTCCCGTGTGGCCGAAATCATTTGGCGAGAGTTTGGCGTGAAATACCACCCCGACCATGTGTTCAAGTTGCTGACCGCAAAGATGAAGTTTTCCTTCCAGAGGCCCGAGAAAGTAGCCCGAGAAAAGGATCCCGATGCTGTGGCACGATGGTTCAAGGAAGAGCTGCCCGACATCAAAAAAAAGTCTCGGAAGAGAAAGCAACCCTCGTCCTGATCGATGAGGCCTGTTTCCAACTCCTTCCTGTTCGTAAACGAACCTTGGCGCCACGTGGAGAGACTCCCAGGTTGAAGGCTTGGGATCGGCGAAGCAAGTTCTCGGCAATCAGCGCCATCATGATCAGTCGGACCTGCCATCGCCCAGGTCTCCTGTTTACCATTCTTCCGCAAGGCGAGAATTTCACCAGTGATCGAGTGGCCATCTTCTTGAGGAAGATCAGGCGCCGAATTCCCGGACCGATCCACATCATCTGGGACCGAGCCAACATTCATCGGGGTCCTGAGGTCAGAAAATTTCTTGCTCGGGCAAAGGGTATTCAGACTCACCACTTCCCTGCCTACGCCCCTGAAACCAACCCTGTAGAAGGGATCTGGGGACACGCCAAGTATCACCAGATGCCAAACCTGGTGGTTCCAGGCGCCACGGAACTGTCCATTGCAGCAGAAACAAGCCTGAACGAAATCTCCAGAAGGCCTGTTTTGCTGAGTGCCTTCATTCAACATGCTTGGGGCCCGGCTGCATGAATCTTGTCTATCATTTTGCAGTACTCAATAGCATAGTAGAGCTACTGCCCACCGCAGATCCAAATATCCTTTTCATCTCACATTAGGTTTTGAGAACGTTTATGGTTGGTGACGTCATTTTCCGACGTAGACAACCATTTTTTGATCTTTTTCTCAGGTTTCCTGGCCCCCTTACGCGGGGGTCAAATCGGCTCTTGCCCGCCTCAGATAAGCATCTATCGCGACACCGAAGTCTCTGGCACAGGCGTTGCAATTCTCCTCTACGGCGCCCGACAGCGCAGGGTGTTCTGAATCCCCAGAAACGACAGGAGGAGCCGAGCGATGGCCGTTCAACTCGAATTCATCAACATACTCGTCCCTTTCTCCGCCATCGAGCGGGTTCATCAGGGCGGGGCCGAGGGGTTCCGCAAGGAGTATGAGGACCACCCGGGTGTCTGGTGGGATCGGTTTCTGTTCCGATGCGGTTCGATGAACTCGATCGACCTGATTCTCTGGCTGGAAGAGCTGGAGAAGCACGGGTTGTCGCGTTTCCGGACCTATGCCGGCAAACGGATCGCCGGGGATATCGCCCTTGCGACCATCGAGTTCGGAATCGAAGGCAACTGCTCCTGGCTTTCCATCGACCGTGCTCAGGGCATCGCTTGGCTGTCCGGCACCGAACCGGGCGAGATCGCCAGTCCGGCCATACCGTTCCGCCACCAGCCCGCGTGAAACGAAGGAGCATGTCATGAGCATTCAGGGAGTCGTCAAACGCTACGCGCTGATCATCGAAAAGGTGACGCAGTGCCACTTTCCAACGCTGGACCAGATTCACCGGTTCCTGCGGCTGCACGGCTTCGAGGTGTCGAAGCGGACGCTCCAGCGCGACATCGCGGGAATCGCACTCGAGTTCGGCGTCTCGCTGCGGTATGACCGGACGCACCGCGGCTACGTGATCGACCGCGATGCTGGCGCCAATCCGGACATCTTCATCCGGTTCTTCTCCGCGATCGGCCAAGGCAGGACCACTTCCCCCCGTGACACCATCAAATTGCATGAAGGCTTCCGACCGTCAGATCACAACCAGGTCATCGAAAATCAGTCAAACCCTCGAAAAGATCGCGCGGTGCCCGATTGACCTCGGTAGGGATGAATCTGAGGTCAAGAACCTGCCAACGTGGAAACTGCTCGATTCGAGAACGGTGACCTGCATCATCATACAACCCACATTGCCTCCAAAGGCCAAGGCACCGATGCGCATATCAAGGAGGGAACATGATTCCTAGCGATTCATTCGAATTCGATGTACCGGGTATTAAACTCTTCGGGATCGGGAATAGTGGTATTAGGGCTTTATGTCCGATGTCGCAAGCCGACGAGGCGATTCATCGAAGAGGCATTGAATATATAGCACTATGTACAGATGCAAAAGAAACAGACATTCCAAAGACCGGCTCTTCCATCGTCATCGAACACCTGTTTGCCGATAAAGCCAGCACGGAGCATTCGCAAGAAACCGCGTGCATGCTCGACCGGCTTCTCGGGGGTGCCGACATGGTGATTCTTCTTCTTGCTCTCGGCTGCAAGGCCTCTGTCGATGCGGCCCAACGCGTCGCAAAAGCATCCCGAGAACGATCCGTGCTGACTGTCGTCATCGCTGCCAGACCGTTACCGTTCGAAAGCCAAACGCGCATGAGCGAGGCCGCTCGGGGAATCGACGCCCTTCGTGAAGCCGCAGATGCAATGCTTGTCTTCTCACCCGAAAAACTCGTGACCACGAATGAATCTCATCTGTCAATATCTGAATTGCATAAGCGCATCGACGACACCTTTACCCTGTGCGTCCGGAGTCTCACCGATCATTTCCTCATACCTGGCCTCATCTGCGTAGATTTCAGGGATGTGAAAACCGTACTGACCGGGGCAGGGATCGTGCATATCGGCGTCGGCTCGGCACGGGGAGAAAACCGCGCGTCTGCAGCAGCCAGAATGGCAAAAACCAGTGCTCTTTTCGAAGGCGACCTCAGCAAAGCCCGTTCCCTGCTGGTCACCATACCACGGGGCCACAATATCATCGTGGAGGAAGTCAATACGGCGATGCATATCATCATGGAAGGCTTGGGAGAAGATATCAACGTCATCGTCAGCACTCCCGACCTTGAAAATGATGATGACCTGTTCATGGTCACCATCATCGCGAGCAATTCCTGACTTCACACGTTCTTGGCTGCCGGCCCGAATTCTTCGGTCTTTCGTAATTTCTTGTTTCGACCTGTTTGATCGTTGGTCAGGCAGGTGAAATTACGATTCTTCAAAGGAGCTACAAATGCCGATCAGAGCGAAAATAATTTTGAAACCCTGTCCTTTTTGCGGCAATGATCGTGTAAAGATCATCGACAATGCCGAGCATCTCGGATGTCTCGAGTGTGGCACCGAAGAGCGGTTCGCCGTCGTCTGCCTCGAAACGAATGGCGGCTGCGGGGCTTCTTCGAGATTTGTCTTATCCAGACTGGGTGCAAAAAAGCTCTGGAACAAGCGGCAAAAAAAAGGAAGCCGAAAAAACGAAAATCCAAATACTGAATCAGATATTATCTGAGAATAAGCAGCTCTGAAAAATGATGATGCCATAGCGCCTATGATGCGTGTTATAAATTTCCTTTTCCTGAATTATGGGCAATTCTCAAAATTGAAATGACCGACTCTTTTACGCTTTCAATTGAATCCTTGCACTCAAGAAATCCATTTCGATCGATCAAGCCAACGTCGAAGGATGCGACAGTCTTGGAATTACCAATTCGACCTCTTCTCTGGTACCTGGGCACAATTGGAAAAGGAAGGGTTTTCAGGTGCTCAATGGCATTATCAACCTTACAGTGCTTTGCATCGGTCGTGTCGTCTTTGCCAAAAGACATTTTCACATTGAGCAAGCCATTATAGTTGATCTCCAGATAAAGATCATCTGTGAACCAATCAAGGTGGCAAATCGTATCAGGCCTTGAGCCATACGTGCCGCATGTTATGTCGATGCCGAAGGTTTCATTGGGAATCTGTTTCCGGATAGCATCGGCCAGGCTTCCGAGGACGTAGATGTTCCAGTTTCCTGTCCTGTAATCGGGAACACAACGCCTATTCCCGGCAATTGCCAGATCTTGGTGAAGAACCTCTCTTTGGACCTGCTCGAGCCAACCAAGGACTATCATATCCGGGTCAGAAATTGCCCTCAGTGCCCTCTCGAATTGTCGAATCCGGATCCAATGAAATTTTGTGTTTCGAGGAGGGTGATAATACTCTCCTTTGCCAAGGGTAATGAAGACAAAACAGGGGCAATTTGGCCAGCGATTCGCATACCTGTTCGTTTGATACTCTTCGTTGGTGATTCCTGTTTCGTGGTCATCAACCTTTAACTCGATGATTACTGCTGGATTCTCATGCCCATCAGCAGTCCTCTCCAAAATAGCAAGGTCAACGGAATTCCATTCTCGATAATGAATGGGTTCCAATGGAAAAGAAATGCCGAGGGAATCCATGAATTGAGATAGTGGTTTTCGATTGCCCTCGCAGTAAAGATCGAGAAGGTAAGAAATCAGACCGATATGCAATTTCCCAAGGGCATACCCAATCGATTTGACCAAATTCGCCATTATCTCTCTCCGAAGTTCGCAGGGTTCATCTGTCGCTGTGCCCCCTACGGTCACCGACTAGCTTCGTTCCAGTGGACAGCCCTCAGGAAGCAATAATTGAAGCGGCATGTCACACTCTCATCCCGTTAACTCGCCGCACACCCCGGCATCTCAACCATTCAGAACTGCATGAGCATTTTCCTGCATGTTGTTATGGTCGCTCCATCTCTGCGACAAACCATGACGTCTGAATGGTCTCGGAAAACGGCGATGTTCCTTCGACCGGGAATCCAGGCGAGAAATTCTGGTTCCGGCGCTCAGTCCCGGTCGCCCTGAAGCCAGTTGATGCGGTTTCTCGTGCGGCCGAAGGCGTCGTCGACGGGTTCGGCGAACGATTCGTCCTCGGTGGCGCCTCTCAGTAAGACAGCCTCGAAGATGGCGTCATTCAGGCGCTGGAGAAGGGGCTCGTCGTCGCACGCCGAAACCTTCAGCTTGGAGACCAGGCCGCATGACTCCGCCATCAGGGGAAACAGCTTCCGGGTCGCCCCGTCCCGGATCACGTTCGCCAGCACATCGAACAGTTTCAGATGCCATTCGAGGGGGAGCTCGTCGGCCGCGGCCTTCAACGCCCCGGCGGTTTGGGCACGGAGCTCGGGATCCTCGTTGGGATTTCCGAGCACGCCCGTCAGGCGTTCCGCCAGTTCCAGCCTGCGCTCCCCGGGAACAGCCGCCCAGGCGAACGTCGAAACGGCACGAAGGGCGGCGGCGGCGGACTGCCGGTCTTCCCTACTCCGTTCCCCGTCAACAAGAATTCCGCAACCCGCTTCGATCCCGGTCATATCCATATCATCTCCAATAGCATTATTTATATATCACCCAAAGCGAAGAGTGTCGTCCCGCGGGTACGTGAGGCGGGTCCCGTCTATTTCAAGATACCTTTCGGGTTCATCGCGAAGCAGGGCATACTCGGACCGGCCGGTCCATCCATAGCCCGAAGAATGCACCGGATGTTCGGCGAGATACCGTCCGGCTTCCAGGAGCGTGTCGAACCGCTTGACGACCGAGACAGCGTCGATGCCGCCCTGGGTTATTTCGAGCAAAACCAGCACGACGTTGCGGACGTTTTCCGGAACGATCGGCGGCTTGGGGGGGCGGACGAAGCTTTTAGTTCCACTGCTCCTGAGTGAATTCCATGCTTTCGGGAAACGAGAGACAGAAGCTCCCCCAGAACGGAATAGTTGTGCCGCTGGGCATCTCGCGCGCGAAGATCTCCTCAAGCTTCGAGCAGAGCTTCCAGAGCGCCTGCTTCACTCCCCATGGACCCGTTCTCCTTCTCTCTTTCGACGAACTCTTCGGCCCTGCATCGCGGGGGCTCGTCGTCTGCGCACATCTTTCCGGCTCGCGCATGAAAAGCCGATCCCGCATTCCCGTTCGCGCTTCGGCAAGCGCAGGGCGAACGGGTGGCATTCATTCTACATGACTCATGATAGAAAACGCATCGCGATCACCGAGACTCTTCCGCGGGGTGTAACAGCCTGCGGGCTTCGGAGGCGTGGAGGCCGTTCGGGAAGTCGTCGAGGTAAAAGCGGATGTCACGGGGCTGGAGGCCGTTGGATTCGGCCCAGGCCCAGAAGATGTCGTCGTGGAGGGAGGCGATGTCGGCGCGGTATTTCCCGCGCGGCATCAGGCGGAGATACTCTTCGATGGCGTATTTTGCCTTCCAGAGAGACATTTCCGAAGCCTTTCCGGCGGCGTCCCGCTCCTGCGCCGTGACGGCCTCGGTGACCAAGCGCTTCACCCACAGCTCGTCGAAGGCTTCATCCTTGTGCCACCCGAACGGGGCACGGAAGGCATATCGGGAGCACTGGTGGGTCGTCTGGTAGGCGTTCACGTTATGCCAAAGGTCACCTTCTGTCAGAACCAGTTGAACGAGCCAGGCAAGCATTCCGACCAGCATGCCGAGCTGAACCGCGAGAGGCCAGCGGCGGGGAAGCGGCGATGCCGGCCGAGTGGCGGCTTCGGCGAGAAGAGGAGGCCAGCCGGCGCTCGGATCCTCTTTGGCCAAGTTCGCCGGGCCGCGGGGCGCCTCCTCGGAGTCCCGCTCCAGCCCTGCCGCATGTTGAAGGTAATCGAACACCAGATGCCCTTCGATCGCGCTCCAGCAGACGAATTCGGCGCCGGCCCGAAAACTCAGGCGATGCTCGTGCCATTTCTGGCCCGTCTTTTTGTTCCGGTGCTCGTAGATCGTGACCGTTGCCTTGCGGATATCGGCAACGGGGTAGAGCTCGACCAGGTCGTCCTCGCTTTTCATATATGCAATGATATACGGCGTCGCGACGACGGAGCGGGGAACGAGCCGCTCACGATGGAGATGCAGAAGGTATCGTCCCGTCAGGATCAGCCAGGAGCCGAGCATGGAAGCCGCGACCATCACGGCCGCCCAGCCGGCATACAGCTCCCGCTCCACACCGGCCACGACGAACACGCCGATGATCAGCAGGCACCCCAGGCCGATTGCCGAAACCCCTTTGTGCCAGACCAGATCCTCGTAGATCCGCACATACCAGCGCTTCGCATGTGTCCCGCGCAAGGCTGCCAGCAGTTCATCACGAACGGGCGCCGGAATATCTCGAAACGGGATTTTCATACCACCCCTCACTCACGCAGAATCCCCAGCTCTCGACAGCGCTCGACCGTCGTGCATGCTCGATCCTCTTCGCGATCCCTCCATGATCCGGAGGTTCCGCTTGCCCTGGCCGGAATCCTCTTGCCAAAACCGCAGGTTGAGGTTCAGTATACGATTGCCCGGAATCCAAGTCCCGTATTTTTCACGGGAAATCGAAGACATCGAGGAACAGGAGTGCATGAAAGGCTTCGCTTCATCGGCCAGCCAACCCCGTCAGGGATGTGACACCAGCTCCGTCACGCGCATCTCGCGGATCGAAGCCGTGAAGCCGATCCTGTCCGTCGTCCGGCGGCCCCAGGCCAAAACGTCTGCCAACGAGGGCCCCTCCTTCGCCGATGAACTCACCAAGGCCATCGAGAAGCTGAATCTCCCGAAGCAGATCTGAGCCCGGCACGTCCAAAACTCAGAACCGTCGTAAAAAGCGGCCTCATTGCCGAAGCGTGTACCCCGTTCCCCCGCGCGAGATGGGCACAGCCGGCGCGAGTGCGGAATTTTTCAGGGGGAATTTTCTGTGTTTCTGTTGACACGTCCCCGGGGCTGTGGTAGGATATTTCCCGTCTTTCCAACCGTTTGCCGGCGTAGCTCAGCGGTAGAGCAACTGATTCGTAATCAGTAGGTCGTAGGTTCAATCCCTATCGCCGGCTTTCTTTATCCCTCCTGAAGGGGTGACCGGTCTTTCGCGGGTTTGATCATGGACAGCAAGATCATCGGTAACAGCAAGGCGATCCGTGACGTGTTGGGCCTGATCGACAAAGTGGCCCAGAGTGACGTCACGGTCCTGATCACCGGGGAAAGCGGCACCGGCAAGGAGATGGTCGCCCAGAGCATCTTCCGGGCCAGCCAGCGGCGTGCGAAACCCCTCATCACCCTCAACTGCGCGGCGATCCCGTCGGAGCTGCTCGAGAGTCAGATGTTCGGCCACGAGCGCGGGGCGTTCACCGGGGCGGTAAGCCGGCAGGAAGGCTGCTTCGAACGGGCCCATACGGGCGGCCTGTTCCTCGACGAAGTCGCGGATATGGCGCTCATGACCCAGACGAAGCTGCTCCGGGTCCTCCAGGAGCAGGAGTTCGAGCGCATCGGCGGCAAGGAGACGATCAAGGTCGATGTACGGATCATCGCGGCGACCAACAAGAACCTGCTTGACGAGATCAAGCGGGGACCTTTCCGCGAAGACCTGTATTAC
>JAKQOH010000081.1 GCA_029565415.1 Candidatus Rifleibacteriota bacterium
CTTCGCGATGCCTTCCTCGCGGCCCTTCGCGATGCCTTTTACGAGACCTTCGTTGAGGGCGGATTCGAGGCGGGTGATGAGGATGCGTTCTTCTTTGTCGCGTTGTTCGAGAATGGCGCGCATCTGGTCGTCGGCGTTCACCTTCCGAAGCTCCCTGATCGCCATGGCCAGTTCCTTATCGTGTTCGAGATCGGCCGGAAGCGGCCGGTCGGCGGCGTAGAGCTCGCCGAACTTCAATACATATAACCATTTCTCGAGCCTGCTCCGCAAGGCCCGGCGACGCACCCGATATTTTGGGAGCTCGACGAAGTGGAGTTCCATCAGGTCGGGCAACGCTTCTCCGGTCTCGCGTTCGCGGAACAGGTAGCCCGACTGGAGACGATCGTGGCCGGGGAACATGATGAAATCGAGAATCGCGATGCCGTAGGTCGGGCAGAGCTTCGTGAAACTCTCTTTTTCGCGGAGCTGCCCGGCGTAGAACAGCGCCAGGTAATACGTCATGCGCTTTTCGAACCCCGGCTCGGCGCTCACCTGCATCTCGATCGAGAACCGCCGCCCGGCCCGGTCGACGGCCCGCACATCGACGATCGTGAACTTGTCGTCGTTGAACGCCTTCAAATTCAGCGGGCTGAGCAGGTCGAGCGTCTCGATGCACCGCTCGCCCTCGAAGTGCATCAGCGCGTCGATCAGCCTCGCAAGAATCTCCTCGTTCCCCGGCTTGCCGAACACGAACTTGAACACGAAATCATTCCGGAACGGGTAGATCTTTCTCGACTTTCCGCCTGCCTGAACCATGGGGCCTCCCTCGATGCGGATTCGGTATGACCGTTCGCAGCTCATACCAATCAGACATCACCGGAAAACCGCCATCGGGGAAAACATAGATATATAATATACAAATAGAAATATCCGTAGTGAACGGTGGAATCAGCAAGACCGGCCAGCCTCGTTCATGCTCTTCCAGAAGTTGACAGCCATTTCCGGGAAAATTATTGCACTCGTCAAGCAGGCTGTGGAGATGAGTGGTAAAGGTGCCGCGTTCGACCAGCTCGGCATCCTCGGCGAACATCGTGAACAGGCACCGAGGGTGTGATAGAATCACATAGACAACGGTATTCAAACGGTTCGGAGCGGAACGCATGAATGGGGAAACGGGAACGAACGGGATCGTCATACTCGAGGTCATCCACGGCAGCCGGGCATTCGGCTTGAACGAGCCGGATTCGGACACCGACCTGAAGGGAATTCTCGTCGGCCCGTCGGAATGGTACGGCGGCTTTCTGCCTTCCCCCGAGCAGATCGAGGTGTCGAAGGACCACGTGAGATACGACATCCGGAAATGCTTCCGGCTTGCCTCTGAAGCGAATCCGACGGCTCTCGAACTGATCTGGGCGCCGGCTGACTGCATCAGAGTGTGCACGAAGGCAGGCAGCCGGATCATCGAGGCACGCCGTTCGTTCCTCTCGCGGCGTGTTTCGGACAGTTTCGGCAATTATGCGATTTCCCAGTTGAAACGCATCAAGACCCACCGGCGATGGCTTCTTTCCCCGCCGAAGATGGAGCCGGTCAGGTCGGCATTCGGCCTCCCCGAACGGAGCGTGATCTCGAATGATCAGATCGGAGCCGCGGACATCCTGAGCCGCCGGGGCGATCTATCAGACGAAATGATGATGCCGAATTTCCTGCTGATGCTCGATCGGGAGCGAAGCTACCGGGCGGCACGCCGTGAGTGGCAGCAGTATCACACGTGGAAGCAGGAACGGAATCCAAAGCGGGCGGAGCTGGAGGAACGGTACGGGTATGACACGAAGCACGCCCTGCACCTCGTCAGACTGCTCCGCATGAGCCTGGAGATCCTGACAACCGGCGTCGTCGTCGTTCGCCGCCCAGACCGGGAGGAGCTTCTGGCCATCAAGCGGGGCGACTGGCCGTTCGAGCGGTTGATCGAGTATGCAGAATCGATGCAGGCGCGCATCAAATCGGCGCGTGACGGAAGCATTCTTCCGGAGGAGCCGGATCGCGTCGCGTTGAACACGCTTTGCACCGATATCGTGAGGGAGGTCTCGCATGGATGCTGAAATCCGGATTGCACGTTCCTATATCGAAGGCGCCAGGCCTGCAGGGCGGATTCTGCAGTGTGGAATAACCGGCAGTCATTATTACGGTTTTCCCGCGCCGGACAGCGACCTCGACCTGAAGGGAATCCATGCGGCACCTCTCGAACGGGTGCTGGCACTCGACAAGCCCGAGCCCGCCCTCAATGCCGAGGGAATGAGCGGCGGCATTCTCTGCGATTACACGAGCAACGAGGTCGAGCAGGCCCTCAAGCTCCTGCTGAAAGGCAATGGAAATATGCTGGAGCGAATATATTCTCCGTTCCAGGTGTTCGAGACGCGAGAACTCGGCGAGCTGCGTGCGCTGGCCCCCTGTTATCTCTCGAAGCGCGCCTTCCACCATTACAAAGGGTTTTTCCTGCAGGTATGCGATGAGCATGTGAAAGCCGGGGCTTGCCGGGTCAAATCATTGTTGTATGCCTATCGCACGGCGTTGACCGGCGTTCACCTGCTTCTGACGGGGGAAACCGTCGGTGACCTTTCCGTGCTGATATCGCTCTACGGCTTTCGCCAGGCAGAAGAACTGATCCATATCTACGGTTCTTCGACGGAAAAGAAATCCCTCTCACCCGAGGACGATGCGAAGCATCGGGGCCAGTGGCCGGTGCTCCTCGAACGTCTCACGGCAGCCTTCGAGGCGAGTTGCCTGCCGGATGAGCCGAAGGATCCAGGGGCATGCTCTGACTGGCTCGTCGACCTTCGCCTGAGGGTTGAAGAGGGTGGGCGGGCAGGCTGAGGCGGCGATTCACCTCAACCCCCTATGGGCTGAGAGATCGCCAGGAGCGCATCCTGGAACTTCCAGGTTGCTCTGCTTGACCGGAGAGCGGGGGCTGGTGCATAGTGGAGCTCGTTTTGAGATGTCGAATCATCACCAGGAACGAGGAGAAACACGAATGGCAAAGCTCGTCGGAAACGTTCTGATCGCGCAGGGCGGCGGACCCACGGCCGTCATCAACCAGAGTCTGGTCGGCGCGGTCCTCGAGTCGCGCAAATTCCCCGAGGTGCAGCGCGTGTACGGCGCCCTCCATGGCGTGCGGGGCATCATCGAGGAGAATTTCGTCGACCTGACCCAGGCCACGACGCACAACCTCGAACGCATCGCCTGCACCCCCAGCTCGGCGCTTCTCTCGACCCGCGACAAGCCCGATGCCGAGTATTGCGCGAAGATTTTCAAGGTGTGCATGAAACATAACGTTCGCTATTTCTTTTACTGCGGCGGCAACGATTCGGCCGACGCCGTGCGCATCGTGAACGACAACGCCCGCAACGCCGGCTACGAGCTGCGCTGCATCCACATTCCCAAAACGATCGACAACGATCTGCGCGTGACCGACCACTGCCCGGGCTACGGCTCGGCGGCCAAGTTCGTCGCGCTCGCCTTCGCCGGTGCCAACCTCGACAATCGCTCGCTGCCCGGCGTCTACATCGCCGTCGTCATGGGCCGCAACGCCGGCTTCCTCACCGCCGCCTCGGCCTTCGCCCGCAAATACGAGGATGACGGCCCGCACCTGATCTACCTTCCCGAGCGCCAGTTCCGCAAGGAGTCGTTCGTGAAAGACGTCGAGCAGGTGTACAAGAAGTTCGGCCGGTGCATCGTCGCCGTCTCCGAAGGCATTCTCGGCGAGGACAACAAGCCGGTCATCACGCAGCTCATGCAGAACGCCGAAACCGACGCGCACGGCAACGTGCAGCTTTCGGGCACCGGCGCCCTGGGCGATCTGCTGGCCGACCTGATCAAGAAGGAGCTGAAGATCAAACGCGTGCGCGCCGACACCTTCGGCTACCTCCAGCGCAGCTTCGTCGGCATCGTTTCGGAAGTCGACCAGGCCGAGGCCCGCGAGGTCGGGGAAAAGGCCGCCCAGTTCGCGATCTGGAACGAGGTCGACGGCTCCGTCGCGATCCGGCGCACCGGCGACTATTCGGTCGAGTATTTCCTCACCCCGCTCGAGACCGTCGCGAAGGAGACCAAGGGCATGCCCGACAAGTTCATCGCCCCGCTGGGAACCGACGTCACCGACGAGTTCATGAAGTATGCCCGCCCCCTGCTCGGCACGATGCCCGACTACGAGCGTCTGATGGCCCCGGCGGTGAAAAAATGACCCCAGCACAGGCCGGAGAACGGCGCCGCGCCGTCGTTTCGCGATTCGATGCCCGCGGCCGCGGGGTTGCCGTGATCGACGGGGACGAGGTGGCCGTTCCCGGCCTGTTTCCGGGCGACGAGGTCGAATTCGCCCGGGAGACCGGCTCGCGCGGCCGGGCGAACTGGGACCCACAGGAACTGGTGAAACCGTCGCCCGACCGGATCAAGCCCGATTGCCCGTTCCATGGTCCCTGCGGCGGTTGTGACTGGCTCGAACTCTCGGAGAAGGGGCGCCGCAAGGGCAAGCAGCAGATGCTCCTGGCTGCCCTCGAAGGAGTCCCGGATGCCGAAAAAGTTGTGGTCGTGCCGTTCGCCGCGGCCCGTGAAGGCGAGACGATCCGGTACATGCCCCGCGTGCGGCTGCACCAGTGCCGCCATCGGGAGATGAAAGACGCGGGATTTCTTCCTGCCGAAGGCCACGAAGGCGAGACGGAAGGCGGCATCGTGCCCGTCACCGCCTGCGCCCTGCTGACAAAGCCTCTTGGCAAGCGGCTCGTCGCCGCGCGTCGCGCGATGGGGGATCTGCCCTTCCGCGTCGACGGGCTGGTGCTGATTGCGGCGAATGCCGGCCCCGAAACCGTGACGGGGCATCTCACCCTGAGTGCCGGGTCCTCGCCCGGCCGCGTCCGGCCCGATCTCTGGAAACTGCTCCGGGGAGCGGGACTGGCCGGACTCAGCTATGGCAGGCCCGACAAGGGCGTCGAGGGCGTTCTCGAGGATGTCTCGGTCGCCGGACTTCTCGCCCACGGCGTCGAGGGCGGCCCTTTCTACACCGAGCCCGGTTTTTTCAGCCAGGGAAACGTGTTCCAGAACAAGCTTCTGGTGCGTGAAGTCGTGCGGCTCTCGGGAGCTGCCGAGGGGAAGCGCATCGTCGAGGGGTTCGCCGGCGCGGGCAATTTCACGGTTCCCCTCGCGGCTGCGGGTGCGGCGGTCGAGGCCGTCGAGTCGCATCCCGGCGCCGTGCGTATGGCGATCCGGAACAGGCAGCGGTCGAAATGCGCCGAACGGATCACCCTCATCGAGGGCGATGCGATGAAACAGCTCGGCAAGCTCGAGGCCGGACCGGACACGCTC
>JAKQOH010000090.1 GCA_029565415.1 Candidatus Rifleibacteriota bacterium
ACCTGCACGAAGTGAAGATTCCTGCGCAGGCCACGAGCAAGATCAAGCGCAAGGCGGCCGTTTCCGCCGAAGCCCCGAAGTTCGTCCAGGAAGTGCTCGCCCCGATGATGATCGGCAAGGGCGATGAGCTGCCGGTTTCGAAGATGCCCATCGACGGCGTCTTCCCGTCGGGCACCACCCAGTGGGAAAAACGCAATATCACGAACTATATTCCCGCCTGGGACGAAAAGACCTGCATCCAGTGCGGCATGTGCTCGCTCGTCTGCCCCCACGCCGCGATCCGCGTGAAGGCGTATGATGCGAAACACCTCACCAACGCTCCGAAGACCTTCAAGTCCGTCGACGCGAAGGGGATCAAGGACATGAAGTTCACGGTCCAGGTCGCCCCCGAGGACTGCACGGGCTGCGCCACCTGCGTCTACATCTGCCCGGCCCACCAGAAGGACGCCGCGGGCCAGAAGCTCGAGACCAAGGCGATCAATATGGTTCCGCAGCCGCCGCTGCGCGAGGCCGAGGCCGCCAACTTCAAGCACTTCCTCGGCATCCCAGATCCCGATCTGACCGTCGCCAATCCCGCCACGATCAAGGGTTCCCAGTTCGCGAAGCCGCTGTTCGAATTCTCCGGCGCCTGCGCCGGCTGCGGCGAGACGGCCTACATCAAGCTGCTCACCCAGCTCTACGGAGACCACCTGATGATCGCGAATGCGACGGGCTGCAGCTCGATCTACGGCGGCAACATGCCGACCACCCCCTACTGCAGCCGCGCCGACGGCCGCGGCCCGGCATGGGCCAACAGCCTGTTCGAGGACAACGCCGAGTTCGGCATGGGCATGCGGGTCGCCGTCGACAAGATGCGCGGCGAAGCGCTGGAGCTCCTCGACAAGGTGCTCGCCGGCAGTTGCTCCTGCAAGGGCGATTCGATCTTCGAGACCGTGAAGAACGCCGACCAGTCCACCCAGGCCGGCATCGAACAGCAGCGCGCCAACGTCGCCAAGATGAAGGAATCGCTGAAGAAATGCACCGATGCCGACTGCAAGCGGCTGCTGGAAAAGGCCGACTACCTGGTCAAGCGCTCCGTCTGGATCATCGGCGGCGACGGCTGGGCCTATGACATCGGCTACGGCGGTCTCGACCACGTTCTGGCCTCCGGCCGGAACGTCAAGATCCTCGTGCTCGACACCGAAGTGTATTCGAACACCGGCGGCCAGATGAGCAAGTCCACGCCGAAGGGCGCGGTCGCGAAGTTTGCCGCCGGCGGCAAGCCGCTGCCCAAGAAGGATCTCGCGATGATCGCCATGTCCTACGGCAACATCTACGTCGCGAAGATCGCCCTGGGCGCCAACCAGGCCCAGGCCCTCAAGGCGATCGCCGAAGCCGAGGCGTATGACGGCCCCGCTCTGGTCATGTGTTACTCGCACTGCATCGCCCACGGCATCGACATGAGCAAGGGTCTCGGCGAGCAGAAGAAAGCCGTCGAAGCCGGTCACTGGCCGCTGATCCGGTTCAACCCGAACCTGATCCTCGAAGGCAAGAACCCGCTGCAGATCGACTCCAAGGATCCGACCCTGCCGCTGGCCGACTACGTCTACGGCGAGAACCGGTATCGCTCGCTCAAGAGCGCGAAGCCCGATGCCTCGAAGGCCCTCATCGACGCCTCCCAGAAGGACGTCACCCTCCGGTTCCACCTCTACAAGTCCCTGGCCGCGATCCCGATGCCCGAGAAGAAGTAATCCCAACCACCGTGTCCGCACCCCGGGCGGAGCCGCAAGGCCCCGCCCGGGGTTTTCCTTTCTCCGGCCGGGGAACGAATTTCATGGAATCCGCCCCGGACCGCGCGTATACTTTGCCTGTCGCACGCGCGCACATCACCGCGGGCGATTCGGCTCCGCAAGCCCAGAACGAAGACACGGAGGAGTTCGGGCGCTCATGCTTCCCCTCACCTGGCTGTTTCCGGGATTCGCTCTCCTGGCTCTCCTCACCGCCGCCGTCCTCGGGGTGTGCCGCCAACGGCCTGCGCAGGAACGGGTTCTGCGCAGCATCGGCCTCTTTGCCTCGGTGATGACGGCCTGCGCCGGCTTCTGGTATCTCCTTTCGATGCTCTGCTACCTGGTCCACGATGGGTATGTAGATCACATCGAGCCGTCGATTGCGGCACAGGCCCTCAACTGGCTGCACGGCGGCGAACTGTATCACGCTCCGGAAGCGGGAGAACGGTACAACCTGCCCTACGGCCCGGCCCTGTTCGCCGTCCATGCGGTTGTATTCCGCCTCCTCGGCCCGACGATGGGCGTCTCGAAAGTAGCAGGCGCAACAGCGGCCCTGCTCATTCCGCTGCTGTTCCACTGGCTGGCCCGGCGCCATGCCCCGCCGGCCATCGCCCGCCTGGGTACGGGGCTGCTGCTTCTCACCCTGCTTCTGTTCGGCCCGCTTCCGTTCGGGAACCGCGCGGATCCTCTCATCCTGCTCTGCGTCACCATCGCCCTCGTGGCACAGGAGCTGCCCTCCCCGGCAGGGCGCTTCGGGATCTGCTCGCTCGCGCTGGGCGCGGCGATCAGCCTCAAGCTCCATGCGATTCTCTACTTCATCCCCCTCTTCGCCCTCCGCTCCCCGTCGGCCACAGGATGGCGGGACGCGGGAGCGCTTCCCGCAGGCCTCTGCCTTGCCGCAGCACCGTTCGCCCTGTTTCCGACGATTTCTCTTTCTCAATTCCTCTGGATTCTCGGATCCGTATCCCAGCATGGCTTTGATGGAAGCCTTGCCCTCCAGGGAGTGGGATTCGCGCTGTTTCTCGCCTCCCTGCCCCTGGCATTCGGTGGTTTACGCTTCCTGCCCCGCGCCTTTCCGATCGTTGCCGGAGTGGCCCTGGCGCCGGTCCTCATCGTCTCGATGAAAGCAGGTGCCGGGCCGGTCCATCTCCTGCCATTCCTTCCTCTTACCCTGTTCGTCGCCGTTCGGGGAATGGCGGCAACTTCCCCCCTGCATCCGACAAGCCGGCGGGGCGAGGCGGCACTCGGCCTTCTGTTCGCCTATTTTTTCACCGGAGCCGGCTTTGCGATCGTCAACCAACAGTATTTCTGGGGAATGATGCTGCAGAACATCCGCACCTCCCCGCATCAGGAGATACAAGAGATCCTCGCGGCACATCCCGGGGAGAGGGTTTCCATGGGCTACGGCAGCCGGGACCCGCTGCTCTGGCGCTCGCCGGATTACCGCCTGTCGCTCTGGCATCCCATCGTCGTGATGGCAGGACATCCGCACCTGTTCGATCTCCCGGCCATCATGGACATGAACAAGGCCGGACTGGATATGCCCGGCGCATCGATCGATCTGATGCGGGCGGGCAGAGTGACGCTCTGGATCATTCCCCGCGGGGCGACGCCGTTCGCTCTGCACAACATCTATGAACCCCATTCGGACCTGTTCGGCAACGCCTTCCGCGCCGCGTTTCGGCAGCACTACCGGCTCGCGACGCACACGGAGCACTTCGACCTCTGGAACTATATCGCAAACGATTCTTTCACCCCCTGATGATGGAGGATCACATGGAAGGTCGCATTCTCGGGCAGTGGCGCCCGGTAGCCCTGGTTCTCGACATGAACAGGCTGGGCGAGATCCTGCAGGTGCTTGTCCGTCATGGGTTCAGCCCCATCGTCTCGCGGCTGCGCCGTGGCGGGGCCGATCTGGCCCGGGCCGTCTCCGGGCTGACCCCCTCCGGCGAGGCCGACATGGCGACTCAGAGCCTGCCGGAGCGCATCCGGCTCGTCTTCCAGGACCTGGGACCGACCTTCATCAAGCTCGGCCAGATCCTCAGCACCCGCTCCGATCTGATTCCCGACGAGATCGCGACGGAGTTGCAAAAGCTGCAGGACACCGTTCCGGCAGTGGATTTCGCCGATATCCGGACCGTCATCGAAGCCGATCTCGGCAAGCCTCTCCCGGAGCTTTTCGCTCAGCTCGAGGAGGAGCCGCTCGGCACGGCGTCGATCGGCCAGGTTCACGGGGCAAGGCTGCACGACGGAACGGACGTGGTGGTCAAGGTCCAGCGCCCCGGGGTCCGGCGTCTGATCGAGCGCGATCTGCATCTTCTGGCTGAGATGGCGGAGCGGGTTACCGCCCTCTGGTCCGAACTCCGGATCTACGATCTGCCGGCCATCGTCGACCAGTTCCGGCAGGCCCTGATGCGCGAGCTGGACTACACGCACGAGCGCCGCAGCGCCCAGCGATTCGCCTCGGCGTTCCGCGACCATCCGCACATCGTCGTCCCGCGCGTTTATCCCGCCCGCTCTTCACAGCGCGTCCTGACGATGCAGCGCATCCGGGGCGTGAAGATCACCGAAGCCTCCTCACTCGGCAACGATCCGAAGCTGCTCGCCCGGACGGCGGTGGAAGCGGTTCTGACGATGGTGTTCGAACACGGCTTCTTCCATGCCGATCCGCATCCCGGAAACATTTTCTCCCTTCCGGAAAACCGGATTGCGTTTCTGGATCTCGGCATGGTGGGCCGGCTCACCGACACGATGCGGTTCCGACTGACGGATCTGATCATCGCGCTCGTCGAAAATGACATCGACGCCGCGGCACGCGCGCTCGCAGCCCTCGGAAAGCGGGAGGTGCCGCTCGACCGGGCCCGGTTTCTGGCCGATGTCGGCGAGATCATGGACCTGGTCGTCGGTCTGCCGATCGAGGAGATCCAGCTCAGCGAGGTGATCCGGGAACTGTTCAACGGCGCACGCCGGCATCGCATCCGGATTCCTCCGGAGTGTTTCCTCATGGGCAAGGCGATGCTCACGATCGAAACCGTGGCTCACGGCCTCGACCCCGACCTGGACATCGAAGGAGCCGTCACTCCGCACATCCGGCGGCTCCTGGCCTTGCGACTCGCCCCCAAACGTCTGGGGAAGCTCGTCTGGCAGCGCCTTTCGGAAACGGCCGACGCAGCCGGAGAACTGCCCGGTCAGATCACGGACCTGCTGGAATCATTGCAGCGCGGCACCCTGACCCTCCGGGTCGAGCCTGCCCACCAGCATCGGACGATGGCCGTCATCGAACAGCTCGTGCAGAAGCTGACATTCGCCCTGATCATCGCGGCGCTGGTTCTCAGCTCAGCCGTGTTCATCACCTTTTCCGGGTTCCAGTGGCTCGTCTGGGGGATACCCGCACCGCTGTTCTTCGGCTTCGGCGGATATATAGCGGCAATTATTCTTGCAATCGCGCTCGTCCGCCAGGCGAACCGCCCGAACGGCGGCGGCGATTCACCGTCCTGAGAAGAGCAACGAACCACAGAGACACGGAGACCGTTTCACCGCCGAGACGCCGAGGCGCAGAGGTTTTTTCCCGGGCGCATCGCGATGCGCCCCCACATATTGTAGTCTCTATAACTGGCGTAGGGGCGGGTTTGAAACCCGCCCCGACAGATGCCTGGTGTCTATCCTCGGGGGTCAGATGATGAACTCGATGCCCTGGATCTTGACCTTGGACTGGGCGCCGATGCGGCGGATGATGTTGGCGGCGAGGAAGTTGCCGATGCGCAGGCAGGTCGTGAGGGGCAGCCCCTTGAACATGCCGTAGAAGAAGCCGGCCTGGAAGTTGTCACCGGCGCCGTTCGTGTCGCGCACATCCTCGACGCGGTAGGCTGGAATGCGGGTCTCGCCCTCCGGGGTTATCGCGACGGCCCCCTGTTCGCCGAGTTTCACCACGGCCAGGTCGGTGTACTGCAGCATCCGCCGGAAGTCGGGGCCGCACAGGGCGCGGGCCTCCTCCTCGTTCGCGAACAGGATGTCGACGCGGTCGACGAGAAACTCCTCGATCCGGGCGCGGGCCGAGTTGATGACGAAGCTGTCTGCGAGGTCGAAGGAGATATGCGTCCCCACCTTGCGCGCCGTCTCGTAGGCATGCCGAGTCGAGCGGTTGATCGGGTTTTCCCCGCGCAGTTCGTAGGCCGAGAAGTGCAGATACTCCGAGTCGGCGATCAGGCTGTGGAGGATCTCGTAATCGTACAGCTTCTTGGTGACGCCGAAATCGAGGCCGAAGGTGCGCTGGCCGTCAGGGCTGATCAGGGTGTAGCAGATGCCGGAGCGGCCCCGCTTGATCGAGACGTAGGTGTCGACGTCGTTCTCGCGCAGGTTGTTGATGTAGTCGTAGCCGTAATCGTCGCTTCCGACGCAGCCGATGAAGGCGCAGCGGAGGCCGAGGTTGCTGGCGCCGTAGATGACATTGGTGGGCGATCCGCCGGGCGAGATGGTCGGCAGGTGTTTCTGGGCGATCTTCTGGAGCTTCTTCAGATTCTCGGGGGTGAGCTCGATGCTGTTGCCTTTCGGCAGGTCGAGCGAGACCAGCTCCTCGTCCTCGACCTCGATGATGATGTCGGTCAGGGCGTCGGAAATGGCCGCGAGCTGGTATTTGCGTTGTCCCTTGGGCAGTCTGGGGGGCATCTGCGTCACCTCATGAGAAGTCGGGCCGTTCAAACCCGCGTCGGTCCACGTTAGACGCCCGCCCCAGGATTGTCAATGCCGGGCCGGTCAGGATGAAGGCAGGAGTTTCCCGAGACACTCAAAAAGCAGAGATGAATCACAGAGAACACGATGAACACAGAGGTTTCACGGAGAAAACCATTTCTCTCCGTGAAACCTTCGTGATCTCCGCGCCCGCCGTGCTTCAGCGTTCGTTCACGCAGATGCACCGGCCCTGGAGCCGGCGAGATTCGGCCAGGGTGTTCTATAGTTTATGATTTTAATAAGCGCCATCTGCGTCATCTGCGGATTTTTCCGGATTTCCCAGGCGCTTCCGAGAAGGCGAAATCCCGTTGCCTTGGGAACGGGTCTCGGGTATCCTTACGTGACGCGCGCGGTTCGCCGACGACGCGGCAGAAATGAGCCATGCAGGCCGTTTCCAGGGAAAGGAGACAGGGTAATGTTCAAGAATTTTCAGGAAGTCGTCCAGTTCATCAAGCGCGAGAAAATCGTCAATGTCGATCTGAAGGCGTGCGATCTGTTCGGCCGGTGGCGGCATCTCACCACTCCCGCCCGGTATCTGACCCCGCAGACGCTGAAGGAGGGGTTCGGCTTCGACGGGTCGAGCTACGGCTTCAAGAAGGTCGACAACAGCGACATGATCCTGATTCCCGACATCACGACGGGGTTCGTCGATCCGTTCTGGGATCAACCCACCCTCTCCTTCATCTGCAACATGCACGTCACGGAAGGCGACGAGCCCCGCTTCGAGCAGGATCCCCGCTTCGTCTGCGACAAGGCCGAGGAGTTCCTCAAGACGCTGAAGATCGGTGAAACGATGCTTCTGGGGCCGGAATACGAGTTCTACGTGTTCGACTCGGCCACGTTCAAGGACGCGATGCAGGGCTCGGGGTATGCCATCGACGCGCGCCAGGCGCACTGGAACACGGGCGATGCCGAGATGGGCAACTTCGGCTACCCGATGCCGCTCAAGGGCGGTTACCACGGCGAACAGCCCGAAGACCTGTATGCCTCGTTTCGCGGCGGCCTCGTCGAGATGCTGTTCGACATGGGCATCGGCGTGAAGTATCACCACCACGAGGTCGGCGGCCCCGGCCAGCTCGAGATCGAGACGGATTTCGGCACGCCGCGCAGCATGGCCGACAAGACCATGATCATCAAATACGCGACCAAGAACTTCGCCGTCGAACACGAGAAGACGGCCACCTTCATGCCCAAGCCGATGTTCGGTGCCCCGGGCAGCGGTTTCCACGTCCACTTCAAGCTCCAGGACAAGAACGGCAAGCCGCTGTTCGCGGATCCGAAGGGTTACGCCGGAATGAGCAAGACGGCGATCCAGTTCATGACCGGCATTCTCGTTCATGCCCGGGCGCTGGCGGCGTTCACCAACCCCTCGACCAACTCGTACAAGCGGCTGGTGCCGGGCTATGAAGCCCCGGTCTCGGTCGTGATGGCCCGCTCCAACCGGTCGGCCGCGATCCGTATTCCCGGGTATGTGAAAGAAGCCGACGACAAGCGGTTCGAGTACCGCGCCGGCGACGCGACGGCGAACCCGTATCTGATGTTCGCCGCGATGATGATGGCCGGCATCGACGGGATCCGCCGCCAGCTCGATCCGAAGAAGGAAAACGTGGGACCGATCGACGGCAACATGTATGAGCTTCCCGAGAAGGAGCGCAGCAAGATCCGGGCGCTTCCGACCAGCCTGATCGAGGCGCTCCAGGCGCTGAAGGACGATCACGCCTTCCTTCTCGAGGGCGGGGTGTTCACGAAGGGGCTGATCGACAACTGGATCAAGCGCAAGACGGACGAGGAAGCGATGCCGGTGGCCCTGCGGCCGCATCCCTACGAGTTCAACCTGTCCTACGGCTGCTGAACGGCCGATGTCAGCACGCTCCGCGGGTTCGCGACGTCGGGGGTTCACGGACTCCCGGCGTCGTGAACCCGCGGAAATCAGCCCCCCCGTGGGACGGATGCCATGCTGACGGCCGAGACGAGTTTCATGAGCCGCGATGGATCGCGCTCCGCCCGCGACCTGCGGGAGGAGAACGAGATCGCGGTCGCGGCCGGCTGGGGCGAATCGGCTGCCGACGAGGTCGCTGACATCTTCGTCCAGTTCGACCACAAGGGACCGGTGCTGACCCTGACGACGTCGCGGGGGGCGAAGTTGACGTGCAGCCCCGACCACCCCTGCTGCGGCCGGATGAACACGGTGTCGCGGCTGAACCATCTGTATCTGATGGAGCGCAACGCGCTCGGGTTCCGGGTCGGCCTCTCGACGGATCTGATGAAGGACCTGGTCTCGATGCAGCATCTCCGCCACGATCTGTTCCACCAGCAGGAGATCGTGGACCGGCTCTGGATCATCGAGTCGACCGAGAATCCCGCCAAGGCCCAGTTTCTGCTGAAATACGCCATGTTCAAGTATGGTCTCCCTGACGTGCCGTTCGAGCCCCGGCCGATGGAAGCCGACCTCCCGGATGAAATGGTCCATGAATTATATAATCGTATCGATACTCCATCCCGGGCGCACCAGTTGCTGCTCGACTGGCTGATGTACGAAGACAGTCCGCACGTCACGATGCGCGTCGCGAAGGCCGGCCAGACGGCCAGCAACGCCATCCAGTTCGTCATCTTCGGCGGCACCGAGCGGGCGCGGGGCCGGCCCGGCTATGCGCATCTGATCCGCATCGACAACGTCCAGGACCCCGAGCGGGCCGAGCACAAGCAGTTCCGGCGCCGTCAGACGAGTCACGGCCAGTGGTATCTCGAGGTGACCCGCGACGACGACGAGGAGGCCCAGTTGTTCGTGAAGACCCTGTCGGCCCTCGACAATCTCGAGATCGTGCGCAAGATCCAGTTGACGAAAAAGCCGGCCTTTTACCTGCTGCCCGCCTCGCATCTGAAGATCGGCATGCTCGTGCCGACAGTCGGCGAGCGGGGCGTGATCGAGGAGGACAGCATCGTCTCGATCGAGACGACGGAGCATCAGGGGCCGCTGTATGATTTCAAGGTCCGGGACGGCTGCACCTACATCGCGGGTGGCTGGGTCACCATGGCCTGGTCGGGAAGCGCCGTCAGTCCGGCGAGGAAAACCGGTGAGCGCCAGCCTTGAACGCCAGCTCGCGGGGCTGAACCCGCGCCAGATCGAAGCCGTCGAGATCACCGAAGGGCCCCTGCTCGTCGTGGCCGGCGCCGGATCGGGCAAGACCCGCATGCTGACGATGCGCATCGCTTCCCTCATCGAGCGGAAAGGCGTCGATCCCTCGGCCATTCTCGCCGTGACGTTCACGAACAAGGCGGCGAAGGAGATGCGCGAGCGGGTCCAGGCGCTTCTGCCGGGGCGTGGGGAAGCCGTGACGCTCACGACGTTCCACACGTTCTGCAGCCAGTTGCTGCGCCGCTGGCACGAGGCCGCGGGCTTTCCCGAGGGATTCACGATCTACGACGAAGACGACAGCGAGAAGCTGATGAAGCTGGTGCTGGCCGCTCTCGAGCTGGATCCGAAGAAATACACGCCCAGAGCCATGCTGTCACTGATCTCGCAGGCGAAAAACGAACTCGAGGGGCCCGAGGAGTTCAAACCGCCGCACTTCGAGTCCGAGCGCATCACGACCGTGTACCGACGGTATCAGGAAGCCCTGACGAAGAACCAGGCCGTCGATTTCGACGATCTGATCTTCTGCGTCTGGAAGATGCTGAACGCGCGACCGGATCTGCTCGAACGGCTTCAGCAGCGGTATCGGTATTTCCTCGTCGACGAGTATCAGGATACAAATACGGCTCAATATAAATTGATCGCCCTGTTGTCGTCGGCGAGCCGCAACCTGTGCGTGGTCGGTGACGAGGACCAATCGATCTACAGCTGGCGGGGCGCGACGATCCGCAACATCCGCGAGTTCGAGAAGGATTTCGCCGGGGCGCGGGTGGTGTATCTCGAGCAGAACTACCGCTCGACCCAGGGCATCCTCGATGCCGCCAGCGCCGTGATCGCGAACAATGCCGGCACGCACAAGAAGCAGCTCTGGACGACCAACGGCGCGGGCGAGCTCCCCCGGTTCATCCACACCTCCGACGACCGGGAGGAAGCCGAGCGGATCGTTTCCGAGATCCGGCGGCTCGAGCGCGAAGGGATCCCGTATGGCCAGATGGCCGTGCTGTTCCGCATGAACAGCCTCAGCCGGACGATCGAACAGGCGCTGTCGGCCCAGATGATCCCCTACGACGTGACGGGCGGGCTCAAGTTCTTCGAGCGGCGCGAGGTGAAAGATATCCTTGCCTATCTGCGGTTTCTGGGCAACCGGAACGACTCGATCTCGCTGCGGCGCATCATCAACACCCCGCGGCGCGGCATCGGGGATGCGACGGTCGCGAAGCTTGCGGCCACCGGCGACCTCTGGGGCGAGACCCTCGTTCAGGCGGCCGCGTCCCCGCGCGGCAAGCTGGCCGCGTTCGTGAAGCTGATGGAAGAGCTGGTCGAGACGGCGGCGAACGCGCCGGTCTCGGTGCTCGCCAAGACGATCCTCGAGCGCACCCAGTACATCGAGTGGCTGTATGAAACCGAGGAGGAGGACGAGGCGAAGGACCGCGAGTCGAACGTCGAAAGCCTTCTGGCCGACATTCGGTTCCAGGAAGAGGAAAACCGCCAGCTCACGCTGCGCGAGTATCTGGAAAAGGTCGCCCTGCACGCGGCGGTCGACGACGTCGACGAGGCGGCCGAGCGGGTGCATCTGATGACCCTGCACAACGCCAAGGGGCTCGAGTTTCCCGTCGTGTTCCTGATGGCGATGGAGGAGGGGGTGTTTCCCCACCACTCGTCGAAGGATCTGCCCCACCAGCTCGAAGAGGAACGCCGGCTGGCGTATGTCGGCATGACGCGGGCCATGCGCCGGTTGTATCTCACGGCCGCGCGACGGCGCATGATGTTCGGGGGCTGGCTGAGCAACCCCGTCTCCCGGTTCATCGGGGAAGTTCCCGCCGGCATGCTTGAAGGGCGTCCCGGCGGAGGTGCCAGCGCGGGATTTGCCGGTTCCGGAACGGGCTGGCGGCCGTCATCGGGCTCGTCCGCCCCGGCCTACAGCTTCGCGCGCACCCAGCCGCCGGCCGAACCGTCTCGGGATATCCGGGCACAGACTCCGGCGAAGCCGCTTCCCAGCTACGGATTCCGGAAGATCGCGACGCCCGCGGCGGGCAGCTCCCCATCGGGATCCGGCGTGACCCCCGAGAACTCCGAACCGGGAACGATGCTGAACCTGCAGGCCGGAACACACGTTGTACACCAGATCTTCGGGCATGGCCACGTCGTTTCGACCGATGGGTCGGGGCTCGGCGATTTCCGGCTGACGATCGATTTCGCGACGGCAGGACGCAAGACACTGCTCTTGCAGTACGCCGCGCTTCGGGTTATAAAGAAGTAACAATCCTCAGGAGGTCGAAGGAATGCTGAGATTTCTGCGGTTCATCTGGAAGCTGCTCATCGTCGGAAGCGTTTTCGGGATCGGCTACATCATCGGTCGCGAGCACAGTTTCGAGGAAGACGAAGAGTGGGATAACGAGGAAGAGAACAAATCCGGCGAATCCGCGACACCGGCGGGTGAACCCCAGAAGAAGTCCGAACCGGCGGCCGCCGCTGGTTCCGTCACGTTCGAGCACGCGGATGCCAAGGCCACCAGCGTTTCCGTCGTCGGCGATTTCAACGACTGGAACAAGGATGCCAACCCGATGAAGGGGGAGAACGGCGTCTGGAAGTGCAGTCTTGCCCTCAAGCCCGGCCGGCACGAGTACAAGTTCGTGATCAACCAGACCGACTGGATCAGCGATCCGAAGGCCAAGGAAACCGTGGCCGACAAGTACGGCGGCACCTCCTCGGTCGTCGACGTTCGGTAAGACGCCCCTGTCATTCGCGGAACGGCGGCATCGCCGTTCCGATTTCAACTTCCAGGACAATCGCGCACCGTGGTCAAAAAAATCTACCTGGAGGAAAGCGTAGACCGTGCCAGTCTGAAGGCGTTCGTTCAGCGCGTCTTCCACCTGTCGGGTCTCCACCTCACCGTCTACAACGAACGCGGCGAAGCCGTCGTCGGGGAACACGAACGTGTCCTCGGCGGCCCCGTCGAGCCGGCCGATCTGAAGAGTTTTGCCGACGGCGGCACGATGATGCGGCCGGACGGCACTTCGCTCAAAGTCGTCAACCTCGACTGGCGCGGCCACCTGTACGGCGCCGTGCTGATCGGTCCCTATCGGGCCGCCGATGCGGGTTCCGGGCCGGATGCCGCGGGAGGGCCCTCGATCACCGGGGTGCAGCTCGAAGCCGTGACCGAGATGATCGAGCATTTCTTCACGCAGCAGGCCGAGATCGCTTCGGAGCGCGAGGCCCTGCGACGCAAGGAAAAGATTCTCTCGGTGCTCGAGGAAGCCTCGAACATCATGAACTCGACGCTGGACTTCCAGAACCTGCTCGAGTTCCTGATGGATATAGCAATCGATATAACAGGCGCCACCTGCGGCGCACTGCTGCTGAAAAAGGACAAGAAGCGGTATCTCGAAGTCGCGGTCGCGCGCGGCGCCTATCCCCAGGAAGTGAAGAAGATCCGCGTGCCGATCGGCCAGGGCGTCACCGGCTGGGTCGCCAAAAACCGCGAGCCCCTCGTGATTCCGAACGTCCTGCTCGAACCGCGCTATATCGAGACCCCGGAAGCCATCTACTCGGAAATGGCGGTGCCCCTGACGGTGGGCGACAAGCTGATCGGCGTCATCGCCGTCGACTCGTCCGAGATCAACGCGTTCACGAAAGACGACTGCACGACCCTGAACACGCTTGCCTCGATGGTCACGAAGGTGCTCGAGAACGCCCGGCTGCTCAGCAGCTCGAACCAGCAGGTTCGGGAGATGAGCAACCTGTTCGCCATTTCCGAGAAGCTGTCGGAACGCGCCGGTGAAGCCGAACTCCTGAACGAGGTCATGACGGATGCGGCTGCGGCGCTGGCCTGCAACGGGATGTCCCTGATGCTCCACAACGGCGACCGGGACGATCTGTATATGGCCGCCAGCCTCGGGCTGCCCGGCGAGCTCGAATCCCTGCGCATTCCTGTCGGGAAGGGCATTCACGGCCACGTCGCGGCCCAGCGCAAGGCCGTGCTGATCACCGACGTGACGCACGACGTGAGCGTGGTGAAGTTCTCGTTCCTCGACCATTTCTCCCGCTCGGTGCTGGCCGTGCCTCTCGCGACGAAGGAGCGGCTCGTCGGGGTGCTGAGCGCGTATCAGAAAAAAGACGTAAGCCCCTTCACCGAAGCCGACGAGAAGCTGCTGACCACGATCGGCCGGCTCCTGACCTCGCATTTCGAGAACCGCCGGCTGTTCGACGACTCGCGCCGCAAACTCGAATACCTGACGACCCTGTACAAAGTCAGTTCGTCGGTTTCCAAGACCCTGAACATCGTGCGCCTCTTCAACATGATCCTGCAGCAAGTGCAGGACGTGATGGACGTCGAGAACTGCTCGCTGATGGCGTATGACCCGCTGCGCAACCAGTTGTCGCTCGACGCCGCGATCGGCATGCCCAAGCAGCTCGTCGGCCACGTGTTCGTGCCGGTCGGGGAGGGCATCGCCGGCTGGGTCGCCCAGCAGAAGCAGCCTGTTCTGATCAGGGACATCTCGAAGGACGAGCGGTTCGCGAACCGGTCGGGCCGCCTGGAGTACACGACCCGTTCGGTGCTGTCGGTGCCGATCCTCCACAACAAGTCGCTGCTGGGCGTGCTCAATGTGAACAACAAGCGCTCGGGAAGCGCCTTCACCGAGGACGACCTGAACCTGCTTCTCAGTATATCAGGGCAAATATCACAGGCGATCGCGAACGCGAACCTGTATGAGCGGACCGAACAGCAGGTCGCCGAGCTGAGCCTGATCCAGGAGCTCGGAAAGGCGATCAACTCGTCGCTCGACCTCGACTCGGTGCTGACGTATTTCATCGACATGACCACGCGCATCACCGAGTCGGACCGCGCGACGCTGATGCTGTATTCCGAGGACACCCAGGAGCTGCACGTGCAGGTCTCGCGCGGCTTCGACGATGAACGGATCAAGGACGTGCGGTTCAGGATCGGTGAGGGCATCGCGGGCCAGGCGGCCAGGCAGCGCAAGCCGTTGCGGGTGAGCAACACCGGCCTCGAACCCCAGTTCAAGAAGCTGGCTCTGGAAACGGGCCCCAAGGCCGTCACGCTGATTTCGGCGCCGCTGCTGAATCGCGACAATCTCGTCGGCGTGATCAACTGCGAACGGGAGCTCGACAAGAAGGGGCCGTTCACGGTCGAAAACCTCGATCTGCTCGACACCCTCGCCTCCCAGGCTTCCGTCGCGATCGAGAACGCGCGGCTGTATCACAATCTGCTGAACGTCTACCTCGAGACGATCCGGGCGCTGGCGGCGGCGATCGATGCGAAGGACAGCTACACGCACGGTCACTCGCGCCGGGTCACCGACCTGAGCGTGGCCCTGGCACTCACGATGGAGCTTCCCCGCACCGAGGTCGACACGATCCGGCACGCGGCGCTGCTGCACGATGTCGGCAAGATCGGCATCAGCGAGCAGATCCTGCTCAAGCCGGGCCGGCTGACCGACGACGAGTTCGAGACGATCAAGTCCCATCCGCACATCGGAGCCGGGATCCTGAACTCGATCGAGTTTCTGAAGAACGTCTGCCTGATCATCGAGCACCACCACGAGCGGTATGACGGTCGGGGCTACCCGAGCAACCTGAAGGCGGACGAGATCCCCGTCGGGGCGCGGATCATCATGGTCGCCGACTCGTTCGACGCCATCACGTCCTGCCGGCCGTATCGCAAGCCCCTGACGTTCGACGAGGCAATGGCCGAGATCGGCCGGTGCGCCGGCACGCAGTTCGACCCCCGGGTCGTCGCGGCGTTCACGCGGCTGCGCGAGTCGCCCTTCTGCCCGATCTGGCTCCGGGCCGCCTCTCTCGAGGAGGCCGAGCGGAACGGCGTGACCGCCGATCCCTCCCTGTTCGTCCCGGCAAGTCTGAAGGGGCGCTGATTCCGGGACGGGGTATTTCATCAAAAATATTTGACATCGAACAAATCCTTGATACAATTTCTCCTTCAGAGGGGCATTTCATTCTTTCGTGGAGGAGAACCCATGATCAAGCGATTCGCGGTCGCCACCCTGATGCTGTGCTGCATGGGCAGCGCGGCCTTCGGCTGGCAGTGGGACACCCAGGCTCCGGCCGGTGACCAGAAGGGCAACTTCGGGAAATGGCAGGTTTCCAAGCGACTGAGCGGTTCGATCGGCGCCTGGAGATCCGAACTTCACGGCGACCTCGACGTCGAAGGGCTCAAGATTGACCTCCAGGGCGACGGGGATTTCAACGACCGTTCCGTCCCGACCCTCCAGCTCGCCTACACGTTGTCGAAACGCAGCCGGCTGTGGCTCGAGTACGTTGCCCTCGATCATGACGGGGCGATCACCAAACAGGTCACGTTCGACAACCAGACCTACTCGGCCGGGGCGAAGCTGAACCTGACCAACCGGTGGTTCGACCTTGGGGGCGCACGTCTTCTCAAGGTCTACGGCGATCCGGCCAAGATCAAGACGGATCCTTCACACATCGAGGTTCTGTACGGCATCAAGTTCAGCCGGGCCTCGGTCGACGTGGCCGGCACGGACAATCTCGGCACGCAGGTCAGCGACTCGTGGGACGAGTCGTTCCCGATTCCGTACATCGGCGTCGGCGGGCGGGCCCGGTTCACCGACGCGTTCGGCGTCAACGGCCGTCTGAAGTATCTGTCCGTCAACAGCGGCGGCGACAGCGCCCGAACGTATGACTACGCGGTCGAGTTCGAGTGGCGGCTCAATCCGCTCACGAAGAACGAGCAGTGGTTCCTCACGGCGGGCTGGCGCGGCTACCTGATCGACGGCGAGTCCGACACCAACAGCATCGAGGTCGGGTATCGCGGACCGGTCGTGAGCCTTACCGGCCGCTTCTGATCGGCATTTCCAACGCCCCGCACCGGCTGGTGCGGGGCTGTTTTCATCTCAGCACAGCGTGATCTTCATCGAAATATCGAGGGCGCGGGCGCTGTGGGTGACGGCGCCGACCGAGACGTAATCGACGCCCGTCGCGGCGGCGGCGGCGATCGTGTCCAGCGTTATGCCGCCGGAAGCCTCGAGGGGAACACGCCCCGCAACGCGGTCGACACAGCGTTTCATACGATCCGGCGACATGTTGTCGAGCATGATGATGTCGGCACCCGCATCGAGCGCCATCTCGAGCTGTTCGAACGTGGCGACCTCGACCTCGATCTTCACGGCAGGGCCAACCCGGCCGCGGGCCGCGGCCACGGCGGCGCGGATGTCGCCCCCCATCGCAGTGATGTGATTGTCCTTGAGCATGACCATGTCGAACAGGCCGAACCGGTGATTGACGCCTCCCCCGGCGCGGACGGCGGCTTTTTCCAGGTCACGCAGGCCCGGCGTTGTCTTGCGGGTGTCGAGCAGCCGGCAGCGGGTTCCCCGCATGGCGTCGACGAAGGCGCGGGTCAGGGTCGCAACCCCCGACAACCGCTGGACCAGGTTCAGCAAGGTCCGTTCCGAGGTGAGAAGCGTGCCGACGGGGCCGGTCACCTCGGCAACGACGTCCCCGGGCTTCACGGGCTCCCCGTCGCGAACGAGCAGCTTGACGGCGGCGATTTCCCCCGGTGTCCCGGAGGAACGGCGGCGGGTCTCGACGGCCCGGACCACGGATTCGATCAGCTCGAGGCCGAAGATGACCCCCGTGCCTTTCGCCATCACCCGGCCGATCGCCTGTCTCGCTGCCGCCGGTCCGATCGATGCGACGGAAATATCACAGTCGTGCGGCCCAAGATCCTCTGCCAGAAATGCGTCGATGCGGGTGTTCATCATCAGCCTCCGTAAGTGGGTTCATTCCTCCCATACTACCGCCGAACCCGTCCGTAATCACGCCAAGATGGATATATCTGTTATTATAGTTTACATTCTTTTACGTTTCTTCTCTCGCATGGCCGAATGGGTCGTGGTACTCTGGCCGGCATGAACGCATTTTTCTCCAAGAGAACCATCCGCTGGTTCCTCCTTCTGACTGCCGTCCGGCTGGCGGGAATCGCCACACCTCTCGGTGCCCAGCCCGCATCCGGCCCCTGGACATTGGAACAGTGCCTCGAATACGGGCTGCGCAACCATCCTACGATCCGCAACTCCGAAGCCGCGGTGAATGCCGCCCAGGCCCGGATCGGGAGCACCCGGAGCGGCATGGGCACGAAGATGAACGTCCAGTCCGCCTTCACCCGCAACCGGCAGGAGTTCCGGCGCGCCCGGTCCGCGGCCGGTATTTCGGGCAGTGACGATCTGATAGATTCGACATCGAGCAGCGTGACGGTGCGCAAGACGCTCACCGACGCGGGGCAGACGTCGGCGAAGCTGAACGCCGCCCGGCGGGATTTCGACGCCACGCGTTCCGCCCGCACCTGGGACGAGGTGACGACCGCCGTCGGGATCAAGACGGCCTATTACCGGGCTCTCCAGGCGATGGCCCAGGTCGCCGTCCAACGGGATCTGCTCCACAGCTACGAGGTTCACCTCGAAAAAGTGCGGGGGTTCGTCGATGTGGGCTCCCGGGCGCCCTACGACATCACGAAGGCCCTCGTCGACGTGGCAAACACGAAGGTCGCGGTGATCAAGGCGGAAAGCGAAGCCCGGAACTTGCTTTCGGCGCTTGCAAAAGCCGTCGGTTTCGAGGGCACGATCGATGTTGCCTCCCAGACCGGGTTTCTGAAGCTCGTCCAGCCGGAGCTCGACACGAACCGGATTCTCGAGGAAGCCTTTTCCCGGGCGGATCTCCGCCAGGCGCAGTTCAAGGTCGAGGCGGCCCGGCAGCGGCTGGTCGGGGTGAAACGGGGCATGAATCCCTCCCTTTCGGGCTCGGCCGGGTATGACTGGAACGGAACGGTCTCGCCCCTCGATCGGAGCTGGAGCGCGGGCTTGCAGCTTTCCATCCCCGTTCTCGACGGAAAGCTGACGCGCTTCTCCGTGGAAGAGCAGCGCAACGGCCTGGAACAGGCAAAAGCCGCTCTCGATCAGAGCCGTCTGGCGATCCGGGTCGAGGTCGAAACGGCGATCACCGGTGTTCGCGACGCGTTCCAGCGCCTCGAGGCCTCGGAAATCCTGTTCCGACAGGCCGCCGAGTCCCTCTCGCTGGCGGAGGGCCGGTTCGATGCCGGGCTCGGCTCCCCGATCGAGATCACCGACGCGCGCGCGGCGTACTCGTCGGCCCGCGGAAGCCATGTCACGGCCTATTACGACAGTCTCATCGCCCTCGCCAATCTGGACCGCGCCCTCGGCCTCCTTCCTCCCGAAGTGGGCGGGGTTTCGGCCTGGACGACCGGGGCGGTCACGGACGAGACCGTCTCGGAATCCGACATCGCCTCGTTCCCGCCGGTCCTGTCGGCAAGCGAGGCGGCAGAACTTCCCGAGGAGTCTCCGGCGACGGGAACGGTTCCCGTTCCCCCGGATGCCTCCATCCCATCCCCCGAAGAAGATGACGGAGCGGACGAATGAAATACGGTTGTATAGTCATTGCTATAATAACACTCCTCGGCCTTGTCGGAGGCGGCTGGTATTGGTACAAGCAGCAGAACGCGCCCCCGACCTGGAAT
>JAKQOH010000115.1 GCA_029565415.1 Candidatus Rifleibacteriota bacterium
TCTCACCTCCGGAAATTCGAACCTCATCCGTGCATGATACCATGCCGTCTTCCGAATGCAGAAGCCATGGCAAGCGCATGAGGAATTCCAGCACATTTCGGACATCATTCGGCCAGTTCGCGCTCGAGCAGCAGCACAGTGTAATCATCCGGTTGCGGCTGCCCCGTCAAGAATGACGGGTGATGATCGAGTATGTCCGCACAGGCTTCGGTGATCGGGACCAGAGGGCGGGTTCCGAGATACGTCTGGAGAGCGGCAATTTTCATTTCGCTCTCCTCGCCCTCCCCGAGCGATTCATACAGTCCATCGGTATAGAACATCCACCTTTCTCCGGGGAGAATTTCGACAGGGGTCCCGGGACTGGGAGCCTGTTTTCTGACCCCCAGCGGAGGAGCTACGATGCAGCGGTGCTGGGACCAGGCACCATCCCTGGTTCTTCGGAACGGATACACATGGCCGCGATGGTAGATGACTGATTCGTTTCGGATCGTGTCGATCACGGTGAACTGGGCCGTCACCATGAGTCGACGCTCCTGGCTGTTCATCAGGGTGTCATTGATCGTATTCACCAACATCTCGATCGAGAATCCCTCTTTCACACGCTGCAAGACGGAGGTTTTCACGATCGTCATTCCTAGGGCGGCCGGAACGCCGTGCCCCATGACGTCCGCGATCAATACGACAAGATATTTGTCATCGGCGATGAAGTAGTCGAAGTAATCACCGCCGAGCTGCGTCGCCGGCCGGGAGTGGCCGAAAACGCGGTATCCATTGAGCTCGAGAGGTTTCTTGGGGAGGAAGTTGGCCTGCACCTGGCGAGCCAGGGATACTTCGCGGGCCATCTCATACAAACGGGCGTTTTCGAGTGCCGTCCCCGAGATTCCGAGAAGCGTCGTCCAGAAATACTCGCTCTGCCGGGCAGGGTCATCGGACGACGGCTCGTGCAGACAGACGGCGCCCCAACAACGACTGCCGACGAGCAGCGGAAGATACGTCGTGTACAGGTGCGAGTCTTTTCGACTGAGCTGTAGTTTGCCCTCGAAAACGATCTTCAGCTCGTCGGCCAACTCAGTTCTATATTCCTGTATGTATATTTCTCCCCGGGACCCAGCGACCTGGCCAAGGGGCTGGACCTTGCCGGTCTGAGGCTCGAAGTAGACGAGCAACCCGGCGTCCGCCCGCCATAGCTCGCAGAACTTGCCGATGACTTCGTTCGAAAGGACGTTCATCTCCAGGATCGCCGGGAACCTGCTTCCCGCCTCATGGAGGGCCGTCAGCTCCCGGACCTGCTGGTCGAGTCGGATGTTCTGGTCCGTGAGAATGGCGTTGGCTTGCCGAAGATTCGCGATCAGTTGGGCAAAGCGGACGACCACATACAACGACACGGAAAGCAGAAAAGGGATCGTCATCGGAAGAACCAGCCCTTGTCGGAAAAATACCAGGTAGCAGAGAGCCACATACCCGACGAGAAGAACTGAAAGTATCGACGTCGAAGCGAGGAACGCACCTTCCCAACACAGAATACCGAACGTCAGCAGGGCAAAAAGCCCGACGAGACCCAGTTGCGAAACGAGGGACGGAGCCTGAAGAAAATTCGAGGACAGGATATTCTCGAGGAGGTTTGCGTGGGTAATCACCCCGGGCTTGAGACCGTGCGGACTCAACTGGAGATCGCCAAGTCCCACAGCCGACGGTCCCACGAACACGACAGCGTCATGAAACGCGGCTGGATCGAATTTTCCTTCTACGATATCGGCGAATGCGAAGGTCTCGAATGGCTCCTTCAGACGCTCACCCAGATAGTTGATGTAGACGGCCTTGCCCGTGGCCGCATGCCAGGAATTCTTGACGGGTTTCCAGGGGGGAAGATCGATGAGCGGAATCCGTCGGCCGCCGATAGCAACACCATTCTCTCCGATTTCAGCCTTCTGTCCCAAAACCCGTTCGGCAACCGCCAGTGGAAAATTCGGAATCCACTGGTCTTCGAAACGATGTGCGAGGAAAGTCTTTTGGATGACGCCATCCGGGTTCAGGTAATCGAAATCGACATTGATGTAGCCGAACCCACCGGCGACATCGGCAAGTTCCTTGAAGGGGGGACGCACTTCTTCTATGAGGATGGGCGGCGAGGCCGGATCTTCGTATGCCTGGAGTTCCGAAAACACGAGAGGGAGCACCACGTTGCCGGATCTGGCGCAGCTGTCGATGAACGCACGATCGCCGGCAGGATCAGCCGTGGATACATCTTCTAATATTATATCTAGCGCTACTGTTCGCGCCCCCGCTGAAGCCAATCGGTCTATGACAGTCGAATACAGCGATCTCGACAAAGGCCAGCTGCCCATACGCGTCAGACACTCATCCGTCAGGAGGACCAGCATGATTTTCGATTTTGTCTCCTGCGTGGTCCGGGCTCGGTATCGCCAGTCGAGCGTCCGGTTTTCAAGTCCGTCGAGGGATCCCGACGATAGAAGGATCGCGAACGTCACGAAAAACAGAATCGCGAAGCCGGCCTCCATGAACCGGAATCGCGTTCCCCATGTCGCGGAGGAATCGCCTGCCATGCGAGTCCGGATGAACGATCGAAGAATGGAGAGCACACCGGCTTTGATCGCAGATTTCGAGGTTGTATTTGTCATGATGGAATCATCCTCACTATTTTTATGGAGTGTAGCGATCCCGGATACGCCAGGTCAAACGCAATCATTCTCGTCCCTTCGATCGCATCGGCATCCTCAGGGTTCCATCCGGGGTATCGCCTCGTCCGAATCCGTATTCCGTTTGCGACTCCGCTCGCTTCCACTGTTCCAGAGTCGAAAACACGCGCTCGGGATAGGCACCGTTTCCCGAAAGAGGTAAAATGGGATAAAGCTTATTCCGGAGAAGATATGAAAGGAAAATATCTGGCAGGAACCGTCCTTGGGTGTTTCTTTCTGTCTCTTTCGCTTTTCGCGAGCGATGAACGGCCGATCTGTTCATATTTTGAAGCTCTTACCCTCTTTCAGCAGGAAAAATTCGAAGAGGGTCTGAAGAAATACTACAAATATCTGCTCTTTTCCGATCCGATTTTGAGCGTCGAATCCCGGAAGGCCGATCTTCAAGAGGCCAAAGCCTATTTCGACGCCCAGCATCGGCGATCGCCCCAGGATCCCCGTATCCGCCTGTGCCTGAGCCTCTATGATCGTATCATCCTGGATTGGCCTCCCGCATGCAAGCGATTGGGCGAACTTCTCGCCAGATTTCAGAGGTCAGCCATGCTGTACTTTTTCAAAGGAGAATATCTCCTTGCCCAGGCAAAAAATGACGAGGCCCACACCGCCTTTCAGAAATTACAGACCGCTAACGGGAAAAAGCTGCTGGCTTTTGCCGAATTCCTGCAGAAACAACACGGAGTGACAGCAGACAAAAGCGAGCGGAAAGCCGTTTTGCTGAGAAAAGGCCTGCGGCATCTCGACCTTTTCGAAACGGAAGATGCCGTGAGGGTGTTGCGACTCGTCATGAAAGAATTTCCGGAAGAGCCCCGCGCTCCTCATGAACTGATGGATTTGCTCATTCGAGAAAACAGATTGCGGGAGGCGGAAGAAGTCCTTGCCGCCTGGAGAAAGCGCGATCCCGACGGCAAACAGTTGTATTTTCCGGAAGCCCGGTTGAGATTCAAACAGGAACGGTATTCCGAGGTTCTGAAAATACTTGCTCCTGTTTTGTCGGCTGATCCGGGAAATGCCTATGTTCAGTTCATGGTTGCGGAAAGCGCGTTCATGAACGGGGAATACGGCAAAGCACTGGAATTGCTTCCCGCGCTGCAGGAGGCCGACCAGGAAAACATCGGGCTCCTTTTCCGACGGACGGCAGCGCTCGAAATGACGGATAATGCCCCCGGAGCGGTCACCCTTCTGCAGGAAAAGCTCGAAAAGAATCCCTATAATATACCGTTTAATATAGAATTGGGCGGTATCTACGAACGCATGGGAGATCTGCAGAAGGCCAGATCAGCCTATCTGACGGCGATAAACGGGGATCCGACCTGGGGCGCCCTCGCCCAAAAACGTTTCAACGCCATGCAGGAGCTGAAAACGAAGGGACAGAACAACTCAGATACGATATTGGCCACGATGTTTCTTGGAGGAAAAGCAACGGATACAGAGCAGATGGAGGCAAAAGAGAAGCTTCCCCCCCCATCCATAGCACGGATCCTCGAGGAGCAAAAAGAAATCCTCGATATTCTGTCCCAATCATGAAAAGCCCTTCGAAACATCGCCGAGATCACGGCGACTCCCGAAGGGCTAGGACAATTCGAGACTCTTACTGGTTCAGAACCGAATTGAGGGTCGAGTTGGCGTCGGACGCCTCTCGGGCAGCACTGCCCGTCAGAGATTCGGCCGATGAGGAAACCCCGGGAGAGCCGGCATGCGACGTTCCCTCCAGTTGCGCGATTTCCTCGAGAACGACGTCATGCCTTGCCTTGAGCGTCAGATAGGTATTCTGATCTGCGTTCGTGATCAGCAGCCAGAGATTCCACCATGGGCGGCTTTCCCACTTCTTTTTCGCTTCTTCTTCCCTCTTTGCGAGGAGTTCCTCCTCGATTTTGAGCGCCTTGAGCCTGTCTTCGTCATTCCACATACTGCCCTGAACGGCCTTTTCCGTATTGAGCACGATTTCCGCGAAACTTGCATCGTCCTGCCGCAGAAGGTTCAGCACCAGATTTCCGATCAATCGGTTATTGCGACTTTCAACCTTCTCGTTGAGCGCCGATTGAACGGTTTCCGAAACCTTCTTCTGCTTGTTCAGCATGATGACCAGCCCCTCGGCCGTCTCCACCGCCGTGCTAGCCCCATTTTTCGTGAGATCGCCAATCAGATCGTGGAAACCGCCGACAACCTTCTCTTTCAAGCCCGTGTCGGATGAGTATTTCTTGGAAAGTTCGCCAAAGTCCACCGATGCCACCTTCGCGGTTGCCTGTTCCAGTCCCCCGTTTCCATTCACACCCTTGGCCCGGTCCGAATAAAAGGTGTCGATTTCTGCAAGCCGCTCCGGATTGTTCTTCTTCAGCTCCTTTCCGACGGCGATCTCCGATTCAACCGTGAGCTTGTGAGTCAGGATCTGCTTTTCCAGATCGGATGTGTTCGACGTGAGCGTGATACCCTTCTCCTTCGCGTATTCCGCCCGAACTTCGCTCAAGGTCGCCGCATCGATGAAGTCGAAGCTCTTTCCGCTTACGGAGCCACCCAGACTGTTATAGGCAAGAAGATCCAGACACATTTCGTTTCCGATATGACTCGGCATGTAGTCTTCGGAAATGGCGATCGTGTTGTAAAGTTGTTTCGTATTCGGATACCCCGACCCCGTATGAGCGACCGAGTCGGCCAGAATGTGTGCCTGGAATCCCTTCGCGCGGGCAAGGAGCAAGCTCCCTTCCTTGCCGCCTTTTCGCTTGGCAACGGCGATCATGGCATCGACGAAAACGGGGTCGTGGTAGAGTTGGTAGTTTTCCGAGACGCCGTTGTCCAGTCCGGCTGAGCCCTGCCCGGCTCCGATGTCGGGCTCCGTGCAACCGGCGAGGAAGGCGCCCATGCACTCTGCGGATATGGATCCGTTCGCCTGTTTCGTGGCGTCGAGGGCGATCTGCACATGGCTGAGTGGTCCCCATGCCATGCCGACGGTTTCGAGAAGAAGAACCATTAGAAGACAAGTCGCTATTTTTGAGACGTTCATTCGTTCACTCCCTTGCACAATCTATATGCAATACTTTTGTTATCTCATGGGGTCGGTCCCACGGTTCCGCCGGCATGAAAATACAAACCCGGGCTGGGGCCGAATTTTCCGCTTCCCTGCTCGACCATGGCGTCGTAAATCACCTGGCCGGCCTCCACCCATGTGCCGGCCTTGTTGTCATAGACCTGTATCGTAGCAGCCGGAGCCGCAGGAGCCGACGTCGTCTGTGCGGAGATCGGGATCTGCGGCGGAAGGCCCTGCAGACGGGCGACCTGCCAGTCCTTGCTCACGACTAAATTGATCCAGCCTTCAAAGCTCGAAACGCCGTGCCGGGATGCGACATTCATCGTGATTTCCGAAATACGGTCCGGGAAAAGCCTGGCGATGGTCTGCCACTTCAACGCGATTTCGAGCGCTTTCCCGTCTTTTCCTTCGAAAACCAGCCGTCCGTGCCGCTCGATATCGAGCAGATACGCTTTCCGCAACTTCTGCACCGTCAAATCCGGTGTTTGAGCCCTGACGAACTGAGGCGCACCGGGGGACATGACCATTGCCGGATCCGGTGTAAATCTTGAACTGATAAGCTGCCGCGTACGGACCGGATCGATTTTTGCTCCGGGAGGATAGTCATTGAGATATCGAGCCATGGAGTCGACCTTGCTGGTCTCCCCCCGTTTGTTTGCATTCCACATTTCCGAGACTGAAAAGACGCCGGGCTGCGCGCAGGAGACAACCGGAGGACGCGCCTGAACGAATGCAGGATCGCTCGAAGGCCAATACGGAGAACCGTCCGCATTCTTCCCGAACGGGGCGGCATTCGGCGCAAGCCTAGCCATGCCATTTTCCAAAGCCTTGTCGATCGGATCGGTCTGCCCGAATCCAACAGAGGCTGAGCACAACACGAGCAAGAAGAGAAACGCACGTGCCATTCCCGGCAAAGAAAGGATTACCCGCTTCCCGGCCGCCCCGACGTTATAATGCACTAGATCATATATTTTATGAAACATATTCTTTCCCCCGTTTTTCGGCCAGTCAGTCATACACCCAGTGTCGAGCGCCTTCCGGCGAAAGGGCGCCGATCGCGAACACCCGTTCGAACACGGTGTTTTTTTTCAACTTGCCGCAAAACACGACTGTGACTTTCACGCAGTCACCCCGCTCGCCCGTGCTCCGAACAAGGAAGTTTTCGATCACGGCTCCGCCGAAGTTTTCCGATCTTACGACACTCCCCACTCCGTTCAACTCCTCGCGGAACAGCTTTTTCTCCTTTGCCTCGGCAGCAAACCGATATCGGACTTGATGAAATCCGGAGCCGTTCCGGGCCCAGAAGCGCATTTCATGGGCATTTTGCCCGGAAGGCGCATAGACGACCTCGCCTCCCCTGTCATTGCCGGACGAATCACGGACCGGCCAGGGAACCATCTGTTGTATATCTCTATCAATGGCTCGAAAGAGAATAGCCGAGTCGCGAATGTGATCGATGGTCTCCTGGGTTACCTGCGAGCCCCTGATGCCGCTCGAGAACAACTGCCACACCACGAAAAAGACCATGGCGACGATCGCGCATGTCACCATGAGTTCGACGATCGTGATTCCCCCCCTCTCCGCAGGACGTCGCCCCCAAGACGGATGTATCATCAGCTCAGTGCCCGGAAATGGAATCATCGATCACGAGCGCCGTAAAGCAAGCGCTCTTGTCTTTTCCGAGGCTCTCCTTCCAAGAAATTTTCAGCACGATCTGCTTCGCTTCCCGCAACATACCGTCATTTGCAGGTGACATGACAAAACTCGCTATGGAATACGTCGTTTGGAAGATGGCTTGATCCAGCAGGGGCACTTCGATCGTATTCGCGACGCCAACGGGACCGAGCCGAAGTTGCCCATTCTGTATCGCAAGCAATTTCATATCGCCGTTCGTGCAGGTGACATTCCGGGGAAGGAGTTTTCTCGCCTGGGAAATGAAACTGCTCCCGAAATTCATCGCTTCGATGTCATGCCGGCCTATCCGGACAACGGCCGAAGATTGCGAATACAAGCCAAACAATGGCAGGATGGTCAGCCCGAGGACGAACAAGGCGACAAGAACTTCGACGAGTGAAAGGCCTCTCCTCGTTTTTCCTTGTCGGCAAGAGACCCAATGCCGATGTTTCGAATTCCGTATGTTCATTGTTTCTTCCCCACCAATGCGGATTGGGGACCGAGAACCATGGTGAAAAACCTGTTGTAGACGTCTAGATTGGTCGGGTCGGAATCCGGATCGAAGATGATGGCCCCCCCGAATTTGGAAAGCTGGGAGGGCTCGAGAGAATCCACGAAAAGCGTTCCTACGAGATCGAGCGGAGCCGACAATCGAATGGTTCCCTTCGGAGCCAGAAGGCTTGCCTCGATTTTTCCACCGACGGCTTCGATGTTTCCAGCAAGCGAAAGAATGATGAGCTTCCCGGCAGGGGTGGCCCGCCGAACCCTTCCGAGCCGGACATTGCCCGAAACGACGACGGCAACGGGAGCGGCGACGAAGACCTCCGGAGAGAGATCGAGGTCCCCATCGATGTGCACGACGAGCGGTTTTCTCAGGAGAACGCCTTGAGGCAAGCGTCGCACGGAACTGTCGGCGAAAAAGTCCTCCTGATTGGCGAAACGGAAAGCAACTCCATCCATCAGATTTTTTGCATCGCTGATCGGATCATATTTCTGGAGATTTCCCTTCCAGAGCGCTCCGTTCCCTTCCTGGTCGGCGGGCAGGGTGAATTTGGTCCCCAGATTGGGATATTCCTCTCCCGATCGGCCCAGAACCTGCTTTGCGGGAAACGACCTGTTTGCTCCGGAATTCGACCACTCGAACATCTGGTCGTATAACGAGTTGTAATAGGGCACCTCGCAGCTGTCCAGGAAATCCGTCGACAACTTCGTCATGTGATTCACGTAATCGCTGGGGGCTCCCGCCGAGTAGGCCGGCATCACGTCCGCAAGCGAGTCCGGCACTCCCTGCGTCCCCGCACCGTCACTGAAGAGATCAAAGCCTCCGGCGCTTATCATCCGGGGCAGAACGGAAGGATTGGTATACTCGTTCGGCATCGCCCGGGGAATCGGGAAAACGGCTTTTTGAGAAGTTCCGGTCGGATCCGAGATGAAATCGGCAACACCATCGCCATTCGAATCGAAGATCAACGTGGAATACAGGATATAGCGAGCAAAGACATTGCCGAATACGCGAGTGGGAGTCATGTGGTTTTTTTCGCCGAACAGGCGAAGAGCGCTTGAATTGATCACCGTTTCAACAATTGTATTTCCAATGATATTACTCAGGCCCGCGGCAGGATTCGCCCATTCGGTGCAGCATCCGATCGGCATGGTTCGCACGCGAAGTTGCGTGCGAACCATGCCGATCGGA
>JAKQOH010000093.1 GCA_029565415.1 Candidatus Rifleibacteriota bacterium
ATAATATCCATATTTCTCCGGGTGATCTGTTGAAGCTCGAGTTCAGCAAACCGATTCAGGCGTCGAAATCAGTGCTCTTGACGAACGCATCGCCGCCCGTCGAAGCGGATCTGGTGTTTTCACAAGAGGTTATCGTTACGAATATGGTTGCTTCGGCCACGACGGCGAGTTCGACCGACATCTTTCTGAGCATTCTCGAATCGAATGACGCCACCTTTTTCCCAGGATCATCTACGGTCATGGTCGCGGAGAGCAATAAAAATATCGTCGATTATGCCGGTCATCCGGCGAACGGCACGACTGGCCGGTTTCCAGGCCTGGAAGTCACCATTCAGAATCGTTGAGACATCATGAAACAGACCCGAAACGACAGTGAAAACATCAAGATCGAGAACCGGACGAACGGATGGGGATCCCTCGACGCTCTAGACTGGCTGGTCTACATTGGCGTGATTCTTGTGGCGCTGGTCGTTCCGTTTCTTTACTCTCGCCAGACGACGGAAAATTTTCTTACCCCAAAAGAGTTTACGTCGAAAATCGCTCTCGCGTTTTTGGGGGCGATGTTTTGTCTGCGACTCATCGCGAACGGCAGAATTCAGTACGTTCGAACGAAATTGGATTTCCCGTTGTTTGCATTTTTCGGCTTGGCGCTCGTTTCTCTCGTTTGGAACGACAATGTTCCGTCAGCCCTTCGCGACCTCCGGGGAACGTTTCTCATCCTGATGCTTTTCCCGCTCATCGTGAACGTCGTGCGAGAGCGCTGGCAGTTCGAAGGCGTAATCTGGGCGATGGTGCTCGTCGGAATCGCGACGAGCAGTCTCGGCATCATGGAGGCGTATAACCTGTATTTCAAGCTCGATGCCGCGAATGGAATCACATTCGTTCGAGATGAGATTCTCGAGGGACGATTCGATTATTCGTCCTGGTATATCCCTCTCTTCCCTCAGCTTGCCAGCAAAGAATACTCGATGATGTCGATCGTTTCGACGTTCGGAAACCGGAACTATCTCGGGACGTTCGCGATGTTTTCTGCGTTTTTCCCGCTCGGATTCTTCTTCTATTATCGCCATCCGCTCATGAAGGCAATTTCGATAAGCCTTTTCTCCTGGATGGTATACGGACTCTACATCACACGCTGTCGCGCTGCGCTGATGGGCGTAATCGCCGGTGTGATATTCATGTTCCTCATGCTTCTTCTGTTCGACCGCAACTGGAAGTTTGTCCGGCGGCATGCGGCCTTCTTTTCGATCATCGGGTGTGTACTGGCCGGAGGTCTGGTGATATCGGCCATGACAGCAAGATCAACCGATATGTGGGATAAGGTCCGAAACACCTTCACGATGGATCGGAACGTCAGCAATACGTACGAACGTGTCTGGGTCTGGTACGCGACGTTTCGGAATTGGCTCGACAATCCGAAACTGCCGATGGCCTCGCCGGAAGCGCGGAATCAGATCGACATGGCCGCGGAAACCGGAGAGCTTCCCGCTCGGATCACGCGTTGGCTGCTGGGCGGCGGTTACGGCTCTTTCAAACACTTTTTCCCACTCCAGGAAGCCAAAACCTTCGATGACGAAAACAAGGAGACATTCACGCCGGTTACCTTCCGACAGGCTCATAACGATTGGCTCCAGGTGCTCGCGGAACTCGGAATCATCGGCTTCGGGATCCTGCTGTGGCTGGTGTGGCGCTTCTTCGGCGGCATCTACCATGCGGTCAAAGCCGACATGCAGGGGGCACAGGCGAGCGATTTCCGGGGTGACCATGTGCTGTTGATCACTTTGGGTGCCGCGATGGTTGCCCAGCTGGTTGCGGCCGTGCCCGACTTTCCATTCCATCGCATCGAAACGGCGTTGTATGCCGTCATCGTTCTGGCGCTTGTTCCGGTGATGGCTGAGACGATGTTTTTTTCGCGGCAGCTTCCTCTCACGACAATCGATACGGTCCCTAACGCCCCCGTATGGATCGGGAGCCTCGGCGTGGTGGCGGGGCTTCTCGCAATCAATTACGAGGTCCGAAGTTGGCAGGCGGATATAAAGGTCCGCGCGGCGGAAGCGTATCTCGGACAGAGAGCCTCCCCCGAAAGCGTTCTGATGGCAAAGCGGGAACTATTGAATGCAATACAGATCGATCCGCTCCCGGGCGACCAGTATCTGAAGATGGCGACGATTCTCGAACTCGAGAACAAACCGCAGGAAGCCCTCGATTTCGCCAACCGG
>JAKQOH010000122.1 GCA_029565415.1 Candidatus Rifleibacteriota bacterium
TCTGAGCGCCGGTGCGAACGCCGCCGCGCAGGGTGAGCCAGGGTCGGGGAAGCGTTTCGAGGCCGAGCCGGAGTTTCGAAAAAAATGTGCCGTCGCTCGTGACATCGGCGAGATCGGCCGCCAGCAGGAGCTTGCGGGTGCGGCTCGACGAGCCGGTGAGAGGGCGGACCGCGGTCCCGATATCGACACGGCGCGGCAGGCGTCCGATCGAGGGATCGACCTCGGACTCGAACAGGTTGCTCACCGAGAGGCCGATCGACTGGTTCCAGGCGTTCGAGAGCCGGTACAGCACGCCCCCGTCGATGTCGAACGCGGCGCCCTTCCGGGCATCATCACGCAGATCGTCCTCGGACAGAGAGGCAAAATCCCGTGCGTCGTAGGTGCGATCGATGCTGCGTCGCGAAAGGAACTTCATGCCCAGGCCCCAGTGGCCGGCCGCCGCGTCACCGAACACGATGCGGTTGCCGGGGATCGGGCGGGCGATGGCGCCGACCAGCACCGAGTCGATATCGCCCTTCGCCCGGATCGCCGGATTGGTCGGCCTCTCGACGCCGATCTGGGCCACCGTCTGGTACAAAAAGGCGGCGCCGAAGCCCGTTCCCCCGAGATAATAGGCGAGATTCGAGGCGACGGTGCGGGCCTGTTGACCCATGACCTCGCTCAGCAGGCGATTGTTCGCGGCGCGGGCCTCTGGGGTGTCGGCATCCGAAAGGCCGTCGGTCTTGTTCTCCACGCGCCGGAGATCCTGATTGATCTCCCCCGTCGCGTCGAGGATGGCGTAGGATTTGTCGGTGATTTGACCCAGACCGGCCGGATTCGAGAACAGCGCCTGCTGGTCGTCGGCAACGGCCGTGAACGCTCCGCCCATGCCCTGTTGACGCGGCGTTTCATACACCAGGGGGTGGGCTTCCTTCGCCGCAAGCGGTGTGAAGGACAGTGTGGCCAGACACAAGGCAGCCAGAGCAGCTCGCATGATCGGTCGCATCGTCAGTTCGCCCCGTCGATCTCGGTCAGCAGCGCGGAAAAGCTGGCCGCATGCACGTCATGAAACGGATGGACGGCTTCGAGCCGGTCGGCGAGATCCCCGACGGCCGAGATGGTCGCTCGGTTCGAGGCGCTGAAGCTCCCGGTGAGCCGGGTGCCGTTGACGGGGGAGAGGAACGTCCAGGCATCACCCCGCCCGTCGAACCCGTAGACGAGATCGCTGAACGCCTGTTCGAGGGACATGCCCGAGGCGGCCGATCCGCCGATGAAGGCGGCATACAGCTCTGGCCAGGTGGCGGTTTTGGCATCGTTCGTGGTGAACGTGATCTGGTCGTAGATGTCGAGCCGGCCGTTTTTGTTCGTATCGTATTTCTCGAGCAGCCGCTTCGCAGCGATCAGGGGCGGAATCAGCCCCCGGGTGAGCCGGTCGGTGCGGGAGGGTGCCGTCACCGTCTGCATCATGCGTGACGCCCGCTCGAGCCGGTCGATGTCCGAGATCGCCGTTGCGCACTGGAACCACAGCGCCGCCCGGTCATACGGGCCCACCCCGTTCTGCATCGTGTCGAGCACGGATAGCACCCGGAAGCCGGCGAGGCCGGCCTCGGACTCGGCCAGGCCCTGGATGACCGGGCCGGTCGCATTCCCGCGGTCCACGAGCTTCTGGAAGATCTCGCGCGCTCCGGTGTAATCCCCGGAGCCGAGCGCCAGATACGCTTCGTCGACGAGTTCGTCGTCGGTGCGGGCGCTCATGGCCGTGTCCATGCCGTCGAACAGGTTGCATCCCGTCAGGCCGAGCGCGACCCAGAGCATCAGGAATGCCCGGAGAATGCGCGCCCCTCTACCCATGCTGAACATCGCGACTCCCGAAGATGACGGATTCATTCCGGATATCGGCAGATCCCGGCAGCCCGCGAAGGGAGTTCCGTCGGGTCGGTGAAACTTTTTCCGTACACCTGTGGTATCTAGAGAGGAGAAGTCCTGGAATGTCTGTCGGGAAGGAGCCTTCGTCATGAACTCCCTGCTTCGCGCCTCCTGTGTCGCCCTGCTGTGCCTGGCCGCCGCCACGGGGTCGGCCGGACCGTTCGATCGCACGACGGTGCTCGTCGACGAGGCGGAAACCGCGACCGCCTCGCTCGTTCCTCCGAAGACCGTCGAGCAGTATGTGCGCGTGGCTTCCTACAACATTGCCCACGCCCGCGGGAACGAGGAGGGCAAGACGAAGAACGAGATCGCCCGCAAGGAGAACCTCGACGGGATCGCGGCGCTGCTGAAAAAGCACGAGATCGATATCGCCGGGCTGACCGAGATTTCCAAGGGCGATCTGCGGGCGAAGTTCAGAAATCAGCCGAAATATATCGCCGAGCATGCCGGAAACCTGCATTACGCCTACGGCGAAAACGTCAGTCGGCTGCTCGGTCTGCTGGCGACGCAGGGAAATGCCGTCGTTTCACGGTTCCCGATCCTCTCGTCGAAGAACCACGTGCTGTACCGGACCGACCCCAAGCATGAGCAGCGGAGCTGCCTCGAGGCCGTTCTCGATCTGGGAAACGGCCGCCGGCTGTGCGTGCTCGTCGCGCATCTGAGCCTCCTGCCCGAGGAGTCGACGAAGCAGATCGAAGAGATCTGGAAACTGGCGATCGACAGCAAACATCCGGTCGTCCTGATGGGGGACTTCAACTCCCGCCCCGGGAGTGCCCGGATCAAGTGGCTGGCCAGCCGCATGAAGGACACGACGGCCAACGTGAACACGACGTTCCTGAACAAGCCCGACGTGAAGATCGATTATATTTTCAGCTATGGTTCGATCCGGGCCGGCAAGGCGTTCGTCGACGGGTTCGAGCAGGGCTACTCGGATCACGGCTGCCTCATCAACGACCTCTGGATCCGCTACCTCCGCTGAACGAGAGAAACGCACCGCAGAGGCGCCGAGGCGCGGAGAAGAACGAGGAACGGTTCACCACGGAGACACCGAGGCACAAAGAAGGGTGGAACATAGATCTGCGCTGTTTTGGGCGGATCGCGATCCGCCCCTACGGTTGTCGGTATCTTCTCAGAAAGGGAACCGAATCCGCAGATGACACAGATGTCGCAGATGAACGGCATGATAAACGAAGGATTCTTCTTCGTTCTCGTCAGATGAGCCCAGGCGTTCATTCCTCTTGGTGGGGATTCAAGAGTTTGCCCGGACTCTGTGTCTCTGTGCCTCGGTGGTGAAACGTTCCTTCGTTTTTCCGAGGTTCAGAGGAGGGGGATGCCGCGGTCGCGGAATGCCTGTTCGGTTTCGGTCGGCCAGACGCTGGCCTGGACCTCGCCGAGATGGGCTTTTTCGAGCAGATACAGGCAGAGGCGGGACTGGCCGATGCCGCCGCCGATGCTGAGCGGGACCGTGTTCTCGAGGACGCCGCGGTGGAATTCGAGTTCGCGGCGGTCGCGCAGGCCGGCCATCTCGAGTTGGCGTTCGAGAGCCTGGGCGTCGACGCGGATGCCCATCGAGGAAAGCTCGAGCGGCTTGCCGCGCACCGTGTCCCAGACGATGATATCCCCGTTGAGGCCGCGGGTTCCGGGGCCGGTCGGGGTGCTCCAGTCGTCGTAATCCGCCGCGCGCAGGTCATGCGGTTTGCCGCTGTCGAGCGGGTGGCCGATGCCGATCAGGAACACGGCGCCGAACTCGCGGGCGATCTCGGCCTCGCGCCGGGCCGGCTCCAGCTCGGGATAGCGCCGTTCGACCTCCTCGGCGTGGAGGAAGGTCACATGATCGGGAAGCTTCTGCCGAAGAACCGGGAAGGCGCGCGTGACATCCCGGTGGGTTTCGAGGATGGCGTCCCAGATATTGTTGACGATATATTTCAGATGGTCGAGGCTGCGTTCGGCCGGGGTGACGACGCGCTCCCAGTCCCACTGGTCGACGTAGATGCTGTGGATCTCGTCGACGAGCTCGTCCTTGCGGATGGCATCCATGTCGGTGTACAGGCCGCGGCCGGGCTCGAAGCCATACCGGCCCAGGGCGTGGCGCTTCCATTTTGCCAGGCTGTGGACGACCTCGATCGTCTCGGGGCGGAACTTCGTGACGAACGAAACCGGCTTCTGGGTGCCGGCCAGGTCGTCCTGGAGGCCGTTGCCGGTTTTCAGGAACCGCGGCGCCGTGACACGGACGAGGCGGAGCCGTTCGGCGAGACGATGCTCGAAGGCATCCTTGACGTGCTTGATCGCGTGTTCGGTCGTGAACAGATCGAGGGCCGGCCGGTAACGTTCTGGAAACATACAACTCCTGTCGCAATGCGGTATTCCGAGCCCTTCGCCCGAGGCTGCGGGGGGAATCCGCATCGAATGTACCAAGTCCGGCTCCGACAATCAAGGCCCGAATGCCGAAAAGAGGCTTCCGAGGCCGTCTTCGCGATTGACGATCCCCTGTACCGCCCGTATAATCGAATGCATGAAACGCCTTTTCGTGATGATCGCCGTTCTGCTGAGCCTCGCCGCCATCGGCTGCGGGGGCGGCGGCGGCAGCAACCCCGTCAGCACCACCACCACCCCGCAGATCTACGAGATTTCCCCGACGAGTGGATATCCTGGAGATCTGGTTACAATCCGCGGGGCAAACTTTGGTGGCGCAGGCACATATAATGTCGTTACCTTCAACGGGATTCGTTGTGATCATACCATCTGGACGGATACGCTCATCTATTGCTATGTTCCTTCTGCTATTGCCGGTAATGGGGCTTTTGTTGTTACGGCCGCCTCTGGCTTGTCGTCGAGCCCCTACTCGCAGTTTTCGATCCTTTCTCCTCAGAATATCAGTGTCAATCCCACTTCTGGCATTCCTGGGACCTATGTGACGATCTCAGGAACTGGTTTCGGGCCATCATCATCGACTTCACAAATCAGGTTCAATGGTGTTCCGGCCACGGATGTTTACTGGACCTCAACCTTTATTTCGTGTCGAGTTCCCGCAAGCAGCCAGAACGGTACGATTCTTACGATAAATTTTGCAAATGGATCCACGTATTCAACGACATTCAATTATGTCTATCCTAGGGCAAGCCTTTCAGCTGTCGATTCCCCGAATACGACGGGCAACTATGTCGGTGCAAAACTCGAGATCGTCGGACAGGGATTTGGAAATTCCCAGGGAGATTACAACGCAAGATTAATGTTCGGTTCTACCCCTGTCTATCCAAATAGTTCATCTTGGACATCAAATAGAATAATATTCAATATACCATATGTTTCTGGCATTGCGAATTCTCTCTCTGCTCATGAAATAAGGCTGACTCTCAACGATCGGGAATATGTTGCCGGTAGCTGGTATCTGGCAAAACCCAATGTTTCGGACGCCGCGCCCGGTACTGTCTATGATGCGGACGCAATGATTACGTTGAATGGTCAGTATCTGGGCCTCGGAGAAACGAGTTCTTATCTCATGGTTGGCGGTGTTCGGATTCAGCCAATGAATACGACATGGACGGATACCTATATCTCGTTCAGAAATCCATTTTCATCGGTCATTGGCTCTCAGGAAAAAACCGTGTATGTTGTTGTTGGTGGGGTTCAGTCAGATCCCATAACCATCAAGGTTGAATGAGGAAACGATGCAGGAAGCGATCACGAAGATCAAGGAGGCGCTGCAGCTGATCGACGAACTGAAACGTCAGTTCTCGGTGCGGCGCCATCCGGATGGCTGCAGCAAGCTTTTGTACACGGGCGTGGCCGAGTCGAATCTCATCGACAAGCTGATGCCGGTCGTCGAAAAGCGGTTTGGCCCGGCTTACAAGCCGGCGGGCCAGTCGGCGCTGCTGAAGAACTGGTTCGACGGGTTCGTCAAGGGCGTCGGGGGCATCCGGCGCGACCAGACGCTGTTCCGGCTCGATATTTCGCCCGAGCTGAGCATGTTCTGCGCGTTCTGGCCCTGGGGCTCCGAGCCGGTCAAGACCTCGATCCGCATCGGCCTCCTCTGCGCCGACGAGGATCTCGAGAAAAAGATGGAGTCCGCCCTCCAGGGGTGTTTCTGACGCCCCTGCCCGCTTTTCACGCAAACGGGAACTCCTCGAGCCGTGGGGAGGGGCGAGAAGGGGTGCATTTGCCCTGACTCTCTTCGGCCTCACCCCGGAGGGGGCTGCTGCTCTGGTATAATCAAAAGAATCAGATTTACCAGAGGGGGCGGAAGATGGATCGTACCATTCGGCATCACTCCCGTATCGGTTGGTTCCTGCTGGCTTTGGTCCTGTGCTGCGCCGTCATTGCAGACGCTGCGCCGCGTCGTTCGGCCGGGCAGCACATCCTGATGCAGGGGTTCGGCTGGAACTCCCAGTCGCGCGGGGTTCCCAGCCGTTGGTACAAGCTGGTCGGCGATCGGGCCCGCGACATCGCCGAGCTGGGCGTCACGATGATCTGGCTGCCCCCCGTTTCCCGCTCGGTCAGCCCCCAGGGCTATCTTCCCGGTGATTACTACGACGTGGGAACCGAGCAGAGCCCCACGTTCTACGGCGATCGCGACCAGCTCGTCACATGCCTCCGAAGCCTCGACCAGGCGGGCCTGCTCGCCATCGCGGATATCGTCGTGAATCACCGGTGTGCCAGTCACCAGGATGCCAACGGCGTCTGGAACATCTACAACTTTGCGTCGGGAAAAGCCCGCTGGGATGGCCGGATGATCTGCACGGGCGAGTACGGCGGTTCGGGCCAGCGGGATTCGGGGGACAATTTCGGCCCGGCACCCGACCTCGACCATGCGAACAGCAGCGTCCAGAGCGACATCATCGAGTGGCTCAAGTGGCTGAAATCCCTGGGATTCGACGGCTGGCGTTATGATTTCAGCCGTGGATACTCCCCGGAATATACCGCCATCTATGATAAGGCGACGAATCCTGCCTTCTCGGTCGGCGAGATCTGGACGGATATGGCTTTCAGCGGCTCCTCCCTCAATCCGAATCAGGATGCCCACCGCCAGGTTCTGTGCAACTGGCTCGACAAGGCGGGGGACAAGGCGGCTGCCTTCGACTTCACGACCAAGGGCATTCTGCAGGTCGCGGTCATGGGCGAATACTGGCGGCTGCGTGACTCCAGCGGCAAGGCGGCCGGTCTGATCGGCTGGTGGCCGGCGCGCGCCGTCACGTTCCTCGACAACCACGACACCGGTTCCCAGCAAAGCCACTGGCCGTTCCCCGGCGAGAAGATCATGCAGGGATACGCCTATATCCTCACGCATCCCGGCACCCCGTGCGTGTTCTGGGAGCACGTCTACGACTGGAAACTGCGTGAGCCCATCAAAAAGCTGATCGATGCCCGCCGCCGGTGCGGCATCGTGGCGGACAGCAAGCTCGAGATCGCGAAGGCCGAACAGGGCCTGTATGCCGCCTTCGTGGGCGGGAACCTCGCCATGAAGCTCGGCCCCAACGACTGGAATCCGGGGGACGGGTTCGAGCTGCTCGCGAGCGGGGACCAGTTCGCCGTCTGGGGGAAAAAGGCCGCGGCGCGCAGGTGACCTGACCGGCCGTTCCGTGCTATCGTTTTGATGACCGATGGAAGTGCGCCGACCGGGCGCACTTCTGGTTTTCGGCGATCTTCATTCCGGGAGTCTCTGCATCATGTCAGAAGAGGTTCGGTTCGGCGACAATTACACGGATCTTTCCAGCGAGTCCGGTGTCAATGCCGGGTTTCAATTCGAATTTTTCTGTGAACACTGCAACGATGCGTGGCGCACCCCGTTCGTTCCCTACCGGCGCGGCCAGGTTTCAGGCTGGCTTGGAAAGGCATCGGATCTGCTGGGCGGTCTTTTCGGGAGTGCGGGGGATGTCGTGAGCGGGATGGCGGAGTCGGGGTTCGGGACGGCCCGGGATGCCGCGTTCCGGGATGCGGTGCAGCTCGCCCGCGGGCGGTTCCACCGGTGCGGTACCTGCGCCCAGTATGTGTGCGACCGTTGCTGGAACCGGGAGCGGGGCCTCTGCCTCCAGTGCGCTCCGGATACGGACGCCGAGGTCGAGGCTGCACGGGCGCGCGGCGAAACGGAGGCTGCGGTCGAAGCGGCAACCGAGGAAGGACGTTCCCGGGGAAAGAAGCGGGATGTGAAGACGGCGAAACAGCTCGTCTGCCCTTCGTGCGGCGAGAAAAGCGGCGGAGGGAAGTTCTGTGCCTCGTGCGGGGCGAAGATGGACGCCAAAGCCTTCTGCCCTGAATGCGGAAAGCCCGTCACGATGACGGATGCCTTCTGCCGGGAGTGCGGTCATCGCCTCACATCGTGACCCGGCTCCGCGGCGTTCTCTGAAAGGGTACACCCCGCCGTGTGTGCGGTGACTCTGATCCTCAGGGCGCGGTCGGAGGGCGGTGTACACAGGAGTGAAGGTTTACATAAATAATTACGCGTAAAGTGTACGGCGGTAGATTCGGGCCAGAGGAAGTGCCTCTTGGTCGCGAGGTACATGGAGACAAAAGAAGGTGTACCCCTTCTCGGGATCAATTTCCCGACGAAGGGAACAACTGGGCCGGGGCTGAAATGCCGAGTGTGGCGAGGTTGAAGCGGAGGGACCAGACCATCACGGCATTCACGGCGGCAACCATGGCGAAGCCAACAGCAAAGAGGATCAGCAACCGGCGTTTTCGGCCTTCCGGAGCGGCGGCGGCCGCAAGCAGCGTGTCGACGTTCAGGAGAAGCAAGCTCCAGCCGGAGATGAGCGCGAAAAGGACCGTTTCGAACCTCGTCAGTTGCGCAACGACGCCCTGGAGATTCCCGAGAGGCCCCGTGATCGTGCTCCCAAGCGCAAGGGCGGAGCGGACGAGCTGCGGGTAGGGGCCAGCCAGGAGTCCCGTCACGAGGCATGCACCAAGAGCGAAGGCCCAGGCTGCTATGCGTGGGAGGCGGTCGTCCGTCTTCTTCTTCAGCGCGGGATGCCAGACGGCAAGAAGCGTGGGAATGATGAGAAGCCGGGGCTCTCCCCACAACAGGCCGACGGCAAGGGCGGCGGAGATGGTTGCGCGCAGAAACGAGCTGAGCCTGCTGCGGGTCGTCGCGATGAGAACGGCGCTTCCCGCGACGAGCAGGAGGAGCGTCTGGCTCGTGGAAAGGAAGGATGAGGCCAGTAACAGTCCTGCGCAGGCAGCGAAGCTTCCGAAGAGCCCTTTCCGCGCATAGCGCTCGGTGAGCGGTGAGCCGGGCTGCTCCTCTTCGTCGGCGAGATCGAATCCCTGTGGGGGGCGAGGGATCTCGACGGCCCGGAGGCGGATGGTTGGAAACTTCGAGCCGAGAGGAATTTCGATCAGGGTGTTCAGGCGCGGTGGTCGGAGAAGGCCCAGCAGATAGACGCCCGAATCCTGCATGGCGATAGAAGGATGCTCCAGCATTTCCTGGATGTGACGTTCCGCGACGAGGGGATCGTACCCGTAGAGCGCCTGGACGGCAGCCGCGCGGATCCGGTTGTCGGGCGAGCCGGAGAGTTCGAGAAGTCGGTCGTGCAGATGAGGGACCCGGCAGAGGCTCAGTCCTTCCAGGGCATTTGCGACGACGCGGGGATCGGAGTGCGTGAGGAAAGATTCAATAGCATATGGTATGTCATCCGAGGGGATGCGGGGAAGACGTTTGACCAGGAACGAAAGTTTGAAGGAGTCGGTTTCGGAGCGGAGATGGTCGAGGAGGGGCTTTGCGAGGGTCGGATCGGCCGTTTCGGTGAGTCGCTCAATGGCGTCGAAAGCAACGTAGCGACTGCCGAGGCGCAGTTTGTGGAGCAGGATGTCGCGGCGGCTGAGCGGGGCTGTGCCGGCCGGCGGCTCCGGAGTCGCTTCGCCAGGAGCCGGCGAGGGAGGGGCGAGGGGCTCGAGCTGGTTCCGGGCTTTCCGGGCGAAGTAGCGGACCTGGGGGTCCGGGTCGAGCAGCAGCTCGTTCACGGTCGGAAGAAAGGCTTTCGCCTGGCCGGGCGTCAGGGCGGTGTGGTGTCCGAGGGTCTCGAGGACGGCCTGCTGATCGGCATCGGTCCCTTCCTTCAGGAGGCGAAGGGCGAGCGGGGTCCAGAGGTCGGCGTCGGCCGGAGCGGTGATCGGCATGGGGGCATGCTATCACAACATACGGATGATCGGAATGTGGCAGCGAGTGATGAAAAATTGTCATTCCGGATTGCCGACTTTGGGAAATGGCCGATGGAGGCTGTTTTGGCTGCTGGCACCGGAATTGCTGCTGGAAGCGCGATTCAGCGGGATATTCACGGATGTGGAGGAAACGGGATGGGAGCGGCTTTCAAGACCCTGTCGGGAATCGTGTGCGGGGCGATGATCATGGTGTCGGCGGCGGCCGGTGCGGCTGTCGAGGTGAGCGTCGACCGGGGATTCAACACCGAAGTTTCGGTGGCGGTGCCGGCGCTGAAGTTCATCCGGACCCGGCTCGATGGAAAGCCTGCTGCGGCACTCGTGATGCAGGATGCCTGTCCCCGTCTGGTCAAAGGGGAGCCGGAACTGCCGGTGATCTCCCGCTTTTTCATGATCCAGAACGAGGGAGCGCCGGCCGTTCGCATCCTCGAGGCCAAGTATGAAACGATGCCGGTCGACGGCATCATTCTTCCCAGCCGCGGTCCGCTGTCCCGCGCGGAAGACCCCTCCTCGGTTCCCTACGAGACGGGCAAGTCCTACGAAAAAGACGCCTGGATCCCTTCGGACAAGGAGCTGGTTTCCGTCGGCAAGCCGTTTCTTTTCCGCGATGTCCGTGGCATCCGGGTTTCGTTCCATCCGGTTCAGTATAATCCCGTGAAACAGCAGCTTCGCGTCTATCGACGGTTTCGCGTTCGCATTGACAATACATCGGATTCCGCGACGAGCTCGTCGCGGCGCCGGACGGCCGTTTCCAGTGTGTATGAGCCATTATATAAAAAGATGTTTTCCAACTTCGCGCCGATGGCGCAGCGGCTGCCCCGCCTGGGCGAGAACGGGCGCCTGGTGATCGTGGCGGCCGACGAGCTCGCCGAGGCGGTCATGCCCCTGATGGCGTGGAAGCTCAAGTGCGGCATCGACACGCACATCGTGAAGCTCGGAGAGATCGGCGGGGCGACGCCGGAGGCCGTGAAGGCCTATCTGCAAGGGGAGTTCAACACCCGCCCCTTCACGCATGTCATTCTCGTCGGGGATGCCCAGCAGGTGCCGACGATGAAGGGCGTGAAGGAAGGGGCCGACTCGGATCCCTGCTACATGAAGCTGGCGGGCGATGATCACGTTCCCGATGCGATCATCTCGCGCATCTCTGCCACGACTGCCGAAGAGGTCGCCTACCAGGTCGCGAAGTTCATCAATTACGAGCAGTTCCCGTCCGAGGGCGAGGATGCCGCCTGGTATACGAAGCTGATGGGCGTTGCCAGTTCCGAGGGCACCCCGACGGATTTCGAGCGGATGGAGGAGCTGCGGACGGTTCTGCTGAAGCGATTCACCTCGATGGACCAGATTTACGACGAGAAGCAGGCCTCCAGCGGAGGCGGGGTGTCTCCGTTCCCGCCGCACATGCCCGGTGGCCCCTGGGGCCCTTGGGGACCCATGTTCGCCGTGGCGCGTGACGGTGTCGCGACGACCTCCGCGGGCGCCAATGACGCCAACCCTGCCGGTTCCGCATCCGGCACGGCTCCGGCGCCGACCGTTTCGAGGAAAGACCGGATCGCGGCAGGGGTCAACGAGGGACGCGGCATCATCAACTATATCGGTCACGGCAGCAAGGAGCGGTGGGTGAGTTCCGGCTTCAATGTCGCCGACTGTTCGGCGAAGCTCGCGAACGGGTGGCGCATGCCGCTCGTGATCAGTGTCGCCTGCGTGAACGGCGACTTCGCGAAGGGGACCGATTGTTTCGCCGAAGCCTGGCTGAAGGCCGGGGATATCGAGAATCCGCGGGGCGCCGTCGGGTTCATGGGGGCGACGACCAATATGAGCTGGGTGCCGCCCTGCGTCGTCCAGGCCGAGATCAACACGAACTATCTCATGAACGATACCTACAAGACCGCCGGTGCCCTGATGATGAACGGCGTGATGAAGGGCCTCGAGCAGTACGGCACGGAAGAAAAGAGCGAGGGCCTCAAGATCGCCGAACAGTGGCACTGGTTCGGTGACGGCACGCTGATGGTGCGCACCCGGACGCCGCGCCGGATCGAAGTGAAGACGACGATCGAGAACACCGGGTCCGAGAGCGCCGTTGCCGTGAAGGTCGTCGATGCCGACGGCAAGCCGGTCGAGGGGGCCCAGGTCACCTGCTACACTGCGCGATTCGAGGCGATGGGAACCCGCCCGACGGGTGCCGAGGGGACGGCGGTCGTGACGGTGCCGGCCGAAAGCGGCACGGAAGGCTACATGACGGTCGTCGGCCCGAATCTGGTGCCGCTCGTCGACCGCAAGATCACGTTCTGATCGACTCTCGTCGATTCCGGGGCGCGGAGAAGGCAACCATCCTTCCCGCGCCCCGCTTGCATCGGGGCGGAGGGGCTGGTATCGTGCAGGCTGTCATGACAAAAACACCCACCGACGATCAAGACACGATTCTGGCATCTGCGCGCCAGGCTCTCGAGGCTGAGGCTGCGGCGATCACGGCTGCGTCAGCCCGTCTGAACGGAGAGGTGCTGCGGGCCGTCGATCTGATTCTCACCTCGCGTGGTCGGCTGATCGTGTCGGGGATGGGGAAATCCGGTCTGGTCGGGCGGAAGATCTCGGCAACCCTTTCCAGCACGGGCACGCCGTCGTTTTTTCTGCATCCGGCCGAGGCCCTGCACGGGGATCTGGGCATGGTGACGGAGCAGGATGTCCTGCTGCTTCTCTCGAACTCCGGAGAGACCGACGAGGTGGTTCGGCTGATTCCCTTCCTGCGCCGGATCGGCGCCCGAATCATCGCGCTGGTCGGCAACACCGCCTCGTCGATGGCGCGCATGTCGGATGTGGTGCTCGATGCGTCGGTCGTTCGCGAGGCATGTCCGATGAACCTGGCGCCGACCAGTTCGACGACCGTCGCGATGGCGATGGGAGATGCGCTGGCGATCGCCCTGATCGAGGCGCGGGGCTTCCGGGAGAAGGATTTCGCGTATCTGCATCCGTCCGGCAGTCTCGGAAGGCGGTTCCTGACCGTGCGCGATCTGATGCACACCGGGGAGCGGATTCCCTTCGCGGCGCCGGGGATGCCCCTGAAAGAGGCCATTCTGGCGATGTCCCGGGGGGGCTTCGGGGCTCTGGTCGTTGCCGATGCGTCGG
>JAKQOH010000158.1 GCA_029565415.1 Candidatus Rifleibacteriota bacterium
GAGCAGCGGCTTCAGCTCGGCCGACTCCTCGGCGGCCAGGGTGCGCAGCTCGGGGTCGCTCTCGGCGGCCGCCATCTGCTCGGCCCCTTCCAGGCGTTTTTTCAGATCGCGATACCCCGCGAAGGCGACGGTGATCGGCTCGATCTCGGCCCGCTTCTTCGCGGTCTTCTGGAACTCGGCCGGGTTGCCGAGCACGGCAGGGTCGGACAGCTTGTGCGTGAGCTGATCGAACAGCTCGCACACGGCCTGGAGGCGGTCGAACATGCTCACATGCGCTCGATGATGCCGCGCACGAGGGCGAGGAAATACGGCTGGGCCGCGGCAGCCGCGGCGATGACGTCCTCGTGGTTCACGTTCTCGTGGCTTTCCCCCGTGGCCATGTCGGTCACGCAACTGATGCCGCAGATACGCTTGTAGCCGCCATGAACGGCGACGAGCACCTCGGGCACCGTCGACATTCCCACGGCGTCGGCCCCGATGATCCGGAACGCGCGCAGTTCGGCGGCCGTCTCGTAGTTCGGCCCCGCAACGGCCACGTAGACGCCTTTCTGCATCGGCGCGCCGATCTCCCGGCCGATTTTCATCGCCAGATCGACGAGCGCGGGCGTGTAGACCCCCTGCATCGGCGGAAATCGGGGGCCGATGGTGTCGTCGTTCGGCCCGCGCAGCGGGTTGTCACCCATGTGGTTGATGTGATCCGTCATGACCATCAGGTCGCCGACGGCGTAGGTGCGGTTGAGACCGCCCGAGGCGTTGGTGATGATCAGGTCGGTGCAGCCCAGCCCGCGCAGAACGCGGATGGGGAACGTGACCTCGGCCATACCATAGCCTTCGTAATAGTGGAACCGGCCCTGCATGACGGCAACCTGTTTACCGCCGACCCGGCCGCAGACGAGGCGGCCCGAGTGGCCTTTCACCGTCGACACCGGGAAATGCGGAATATCGCGATACTCGACCACGACCGGCTCCTCGACCAGGTCGGCGAACTTCCCCAGCCCCGATCCAAGGACGACGGCAACGGTCGGCGGCGTGGCGATCCGCCCGCGCAGCATCGCTAAAGCCTGTTCCAGTTTGGTCTTCATGCATTCCCCCGGCGTGTGAATATGCTTCCCATCGAGCCCCGAAGCGTACCACGCCGTTCGGGAGCTGTCAAATCGCGATCGTTCGATGCACCCACGCCGATTTCTTTCGAAACGGCAGGGACAGCTTCCCGGAGGTACCCCGGACCACGCGCCCCGAGTCAGCGACGAGCGGAGGCAAACATGGCGTCGGCGAGGGGGACGTAGGCGCTTTTTGGGAAGGTCGCGCGGAGGTAGGTCAGGACGCGGGTCGCTTCCTCGAGGTTGCCCACGTCGAGCAGGATGCGCACCAGATAATACAGGGCGCCCTCCTTGACGGCGACATTCGTCGTCTTCTCGAACGCTTCCCGGAAGCCGAAATAGGCTTCGGTCGTCAGTCCCATCGCATACTGGGTGTAGGCATTCAGAAACTGGTAGCGATCGACCGGGATCCTCTGCGGATCCGGCTTCACACGCTGGAGGAAGGTGAACGCCGCCTGGGGATTGCGCTCCTGGATATAACACTCGGCCATCAGGAACGCCGCCTTCTGGAACTCCTCCTCGGACAGGCCGCCATACAACGCGTCGTTGAGGGCAAGGCGGGCAGAGAGATACTCCCCCTCTTCGAAGAACTTCATGCCCTGCGCCAGCTGTTCGCGCGAATGCTTCGGCCGCGCATTCGCTATGAGAGTCTGAGCTATATAGTTTTTAGCATACTGCGTCATGATCTCTTCCGAAAGGCCGTTGAAACAGGCACGGAGCTCGGCCGCGACATCCCCGCTCCGCAGGAGCCGCCCGATGAAGCGGTGGAGGGCTTCGTTCCCGAACGTTTTGAGCAGGAACTGGACCTTGAGATAATTTTCGACATACCGTTCGAGCGAGATCGGGTTTCCGTCATCGCTCTCATCCTCGTTGCTGAACTGCTCGAGACTGAAACCGCGCCGCATCAGCGCCTTGATTCGGGCCAGGCCCTGGTCGGCGGCATGAACGGCCGTCCCCTCCTTGACCCACATCGGCATGGTTTCATACAACCCCAGCCCGCTGGCATCCGCCATGACGGCATGGGTCATCTCGTGCGTCATCTCCTCGATCAGCGTCGCCTGGCCCGTCATGAGGAACTCGAGATCAAGATAAATATAATGCAGTATTTTTCTGCCGGCGCTCTGGACCGAGCGGCGTTTGCCGCGCAGCCGCAGGCCGTTGTGGGTGAGTTCATCCGAAAACACGACGATCACCTCGAGCCGCTCCGGTTCGGCAATCCCGAGTGATCGGCGGATCTTCTGCAGGGCTTCCTGATACACGAAGGGGAGGTCGGCCTGAAGCTTCTCGTATTGCGGCATTCCCCGATACCGGCCGGCATAGCTGGTGTCGATGCTCAGGGCAGCCTCTCCGGCGGCCGCGAGGACCAGCGGCAGGATCAGAGCGAGCAACAGGCCCAAAACGACGTTCCAGGTGCGTTTCATCCCTTCACCGCCCTTCTGCGGCCGGAACGGCCGAGGATGCGTTTCCGATCGACATGACGGCCGGTTCGAGCTCCGCCCCGCGCGAGGCGGGCGCATCGCGATGCGCCCCTCCACGTTGTCGGAACGGCTCCGATATCGTAGAAGCGGATCGTGATCCGTCTGGCCCCGGCCCGTGAGCCAGTTCGGCCGAAGCCGTCGCCAGTGTTTCGAAAACGTCCCGGATCCGGTCGCGCAGACCGGGCACCGCCAGCGCATCGGGCCGATCCAGCAGCCGGGAGAACACGAGTCGGGGGGTAGGCAGCAGGCCGAGCTCCTGCAGAACGACGGCGGTGTGGAACTCGATCTCGGCCGGCGGCGTGGCGATCTGCTCGCGAATCTGGAGAAGCAGTTCCAGAGCCTCGTTGGAGCGGCCGTTCTTGTGGAGTGCCCAGGCGAGGGTATCCATGTTGTAGACGAGGCCGGGCTGCGTCTCGACCGAGCGTCGCGCCAGATCGAGCGCGAACGGCAGATCGTGATCGGTTTCAAGCAGGGCGAAGGAGAGGTTGTTCATGGCGATGGGATCCTGCGGATCGATCGCGTGGGCCTTCCGGAACGCCTCGACGGCGGCGGAACGGTCGCCCAGCGTCGTCAGGGCATCCCCGAGCAGCATCCAGAGCTGCGGTTCGCCGCGATGGATCTCGACGGCTTCGGAAGCCGCCCGCGCCGTCTCACTGGCCAGGCCAAGCCGGTTCAGCTCCGCCCCGAGGGTCAGATGGTATCGTGCTGCATGCGGAGCCAGCCGGACCGCCGTCCGCAGATCTTCCAGAGCCTTTGCCCGACCTTCCAGACTGCGTGCCCGAAGGAGCTCGAGCTGCCCGCGAAGATGGTGTGCCGACGCGCTTCGCCCGTCCCTGGCCACCGCTTCGCCGGCCAGGGCGAGTGCCGTCTCCCCACGGCCGGCAAGGGCCGCCAGGCGGGCCGTGACGACGAGCCTCACCGGTTCGGGCAGGAGCCGGTATCCCGCGAACGTCAGCACCAGCGTCCCGATCACGAGAGCCGCCATGCCGGGCACCCGCCCAAGGGCGCCGGGCCGCGGCGCAACACCCCGGATGAGCACGTCGACGGCGGCAGCGCCGGTTTCCGCCGCGCCCGCCGGAACAGGTTCCGGGAGCGCGGTGAGCCGGATCGTGGCCCCGAACAGGCCCGACGCGAGTAGAGCTGTATAAATACTAAAATAAATCCCAAGACGCAGCCATGCTTCATCCGCCAGCGTGATCCCGGCCACCCCGTCGCCAACGAACGCCTGTTCGGCCGGCAGGCCCGCCAGCAGAGCGACCGGCAACAGGATGACGGCAAACAGACCGCCGACCCAGGCATCGAGCATCCCAGCCACCCGGCTCAGCGAGCGGGCGAGCAGCCACTGGCCGACGGCCCCCCCGACGTAGAACAGGGACGCTGCCATCCCGAGGTCCATGCCGCCATTCAGAGGGTCATCCCAGCCCATTTCCCAGGCCAGCACGACGCCGAGCAGCAGCAGGGACATCGGCGAGCCGAACAGCAGCATCCGATGTCGCCGTGTGGTGTACAGCGTCGCGAGATCGCTTCCGCAGGTCGCGCAGAAAGCCGCGTTCTCTGGCAGCGGTGAGCCGCATTCGGGGCAGGGGCGCGTCGTCATGGCAGTTCGTGCAGCTCCCCGGCAAAGGCCTTGAGCATCAGCGAGCCGACGGTCGAGAGATCATCCGTCTGGCCCAGCACCCACATCAGCTTGACCAGCGCCGTTTCAGGGGTCATATCCATTGCCGGGATCGCCCCGGCCTGCAACGAGGCCCGCCCGACCTGATACAACTCCATCTCGGTCGACCCGACGAGGCACTGGGTGCAGACCACGACCGGAACCCGCTGCGCCGTTGCCTCGGTAATGGCCGGGACCAGCGAGGCCCCTTCCGCATTCGGAATGTTCCCCGCGCCGTATCCCTCGAGCACGATGCCGGCGTGCGTGGCCACCAGATGCGCCACCACCTCGGGCTTGAGTCCCGGATACACCGGGATCATCGCCACATCCGGACGGAGAAACGCGCGCAGCAAGGCCCGTCGTTTTCCACGAGGCCGCACCTCGCCGTTCATGCGGATCGTCAGCCCGATCGATCCGACCGGCGGGGCGTTCACCGATGTAAACGCCTGCATATCGAACGCCGAGGTCTTCTTCGCGCGAGCCGCCCGGATCACGAGCGAGCCGAACACGACCAGCACCTCCGCCACGTCCATGCAGGCGACCCGCACCGCGTTGATCAGGTTCGAACGCCCGTCCGAACCGATCTCGTCGAGCGGCACCTGCGAGCCCGTCAGCACGACAGGCTTGGGGAGCTCCTGGAGCATGAAGGCGAGAGCCGCCGCCGTGTAGGTGAGCGTGTCTGTGCCGTGCGTGACCACGACGCCGTCATACCGGTCGAGCCGGTGGTAGATCGCTTTCGACAGTTCCGGCCAGAACGACGGCTGTAGGTTGGTCGAGTCGAGGTTCGCGAGGGGCAGCACGTCGATATCGGCCAACTGCCGCAGTTCCGGCACCCGTTCCAGCAACAGCCCGGTGTCGGCGCAGGGGGCGAGCCCCCCGTCCGGTCCGCGCACCATCGTGATCGTGCCGCCCGTGGCGACGATCAGGACCCGCGGCCTGCGTTCCGTGTTGATGCCCGTCATGATCAGCTCCCCATCCGGCTCAGAACTTGTACTCGATCGCGAAGTTCACGTCCTTCTCGTCCGAGATGTCGTCGACGCGCAGCTGGAACTTGAGCCCCGGCCTGATCGCGTAGCCGCTGGTGAAGCGCACGGTCGGATCGCGGGTGTCGATGACATCGAGGCTGTAGGTGATATCCTGCGCCCACTGGTAATCGACACCGACGCCCACCTTCGAGCTGATGACGCCGGCACGCTTGATCAGCCGCTGCTGCGGGTCACGCGCCACCATCAGGTTGAACAGCGGATCGCCTCCGATATCCTCGACGCCCACCCGGTAGAAGCTCTTCTCGCTCGGCCAGATGTCGACCATGATGTCACTGAAGAAGACGTCCTCTTCCTTGTTATATCTGAGCAGATATTTGAAGTCGATCTTCGTCTGCTTGATGTTCAGGAACACCTTGTCGACGGCCTGGGCCAGCTTGTGCGCGTCGTCGAGGCCGGTCTTGATCTTGCCCCGGATATCCTTGTCGATGACGATCTCCTTGACCTCGCGGGTGATTTCCTTGGCGTTGTCGCTGGCCTTGCGCAGCGAGTCGACCGTCGATTTCACGTCCTCGGTCAGCTTCTTGTCCTTGTTCAGCTCCGCGATCATGTCGTCGAGGCGGTCGGACACGTTGCGGATGTTCTCGACGATCTCCTTGAGGCTTTCGCGGTTCTCGCTCGAGATCTCGCCGATGCGCTTGCTGAAATCCTTCATGTTCTCGACGATGTCGCGAATCGACTGGCGGTTCGCGTCGACCTCCTCGTCGACCTTGCGCAGCACGTTCTCGAGATGCTCGACGATCTTGTCGGTGCGGCCCTTGACCGACTCGATGATGTTGTTGACGTTCTTGGAAGCGGTCTCGGCGTTCTTGAAGATCGCGCGGGTGCTCTGCTTCAGCTCCGGATCGCCCACGACATCCTTGGCCGAGGCGGCAAGACTCTGGAGCTTCTTGAGCAGCTCGTTGCCCTGGTCGAACAGCTCCTCCATGCGGGTCGGATCCGTTCCCTCGACGACGTTGGCATTCTCGACATAGGGAGAGGTCTGATCGCGCGTCGGCACGATCTCGACGTATTTTTCCCCCATCAGGCCGGCCGTTCCGATGGTGAAGGTGTTGCGATTCCGGATGCGGTAGCGCAGCTCGCGAATATAGCAGTGCACATACACCTGGTCGTCTCGGATCTCGATCTTCTCGACCTTGCCGATCTTGACGCCGGCCATCGAGACGCTCGCACCGCTGTTCAACCCGTTGACGGAGTAGAACGTGACGATGAAGCGGTACCCGCGTTCGGTCAGCTGGATGTCCCCGATGATGAACGCCATGTAGACGAGCATGAAGGTTGCGATGAGGGTGATGATGCCGACTTTGAAGGTTGAATTCATGAATGGTTCCTCGCGTTCACAGAAGCGTCATGGGGCCCTTGGCTTCGCCACGGATGAATTGCTGGACGACCGGGTCGGGGGAGTTGATGATCTCTTCCTTGGTGCCGATGGCGACGATCTTGCCGCCGTAATGCAGGGCCAGCCGGTCGCAGATGCGGTAGGCCGAGCCCAGGTCGTGGGTGACGACGATCGAGGTGACGCCCAACCTCTTCTTGAGACTGAGATGCAGCTCGTCGATCGCCGAGGTCATGATCGGATCGAGGCCCGTCGTGGGCTCGTCATACAGGATGATTTCGGGTTCCATCGCGATCGCCCGCGCCAGGCCGACACGCTTGCGCATGCCGCCCGACAGCTCGCTGGGCATCAGATAATTGGAACCGGGCAGCCCGACCATCTCGAGCTTTTCCGAGACGATATGATGGATCGCCAGATCCGACAGGTTCGTGTGCTTGCGGAGCCCGAACGCGATGTTCTCCTCGACGGTCAGCGAGTCGAACAGCGCCGCCGACTGGAACAGCATTCCCATGCGCATGCGCAGGGCGTCGAGCCGGTTCTGACTGAAGGTCGTGACATCCTCCCCGTCGATCAGCACCTGGCCGTTGTCCGGTTTGAGCAGGCCGATGATGTGCTTGAGGAGCACGCTCTTGCCGCACCCCGAGGGGCCGAGGATGACGAGCGACTCGCCCTTGTAGATCTTCAGGTTGATGCCGCTCAGCACCTTCTTTGAGCCGAACGCTTTCGAGAGGTTCGAGATGATGATCATTGCAGATACGCCATGTTGAAGTTGTTGATGCCGACCGTCAGGAAGTAGTTGACGGCGAGGATGAACATGATGGCGAGAACGACGGCCCCCGTGGTGCTCTTGCCGACACCCTCGGCGCCCCCTTCGGTCGTGAATCCCTTGTAACAGCCGATGATGCCGATGATCGCGCCGAAGATCATCGCCTTGAACAACCCGCCCATCAGGTCATACACCTTGAGATTCTGGAGAATCGAGTCGCTGAACGTGGTCAGGGTCTGGCCAATCTGGTAGATCGCGACGATCGAGCCGCCGATGGCCCCGACGACATTGGTGAAGATCGTCAGGATGAACAGCATCAGGGTGCAGCCCCAGAAGCGCGGCACGACGAGATAATCGACCGGGTTGGTCGCCATCGTCTCGAGCGCGTCGATCTGTTCGGTGATCTTCATGGTGCCCAGCTCTGCCGCGATGGCGGATCCGACGCGGCCGGCAACGACAATAGCGGTCAATATAGGCGCGAGTTCGCGGGCCATGGCGAGGCTGACGACACCGCCGACGTACCGTTCGGCGCCGAGCTGGGTGAACTGGTACCCGATCTGAACGACCAGAACGGCGCCCGTCGAAAAGCCGGTGATCATCACCATCGGCAGCGAATCGACGCCGATGCGCGACATCTGCTCGATCAGGTTCTTGAAGCCGAACCGGCCGGACTTGAGGCTGCGGCCGGTCCAGTAGAGCGACTGCAGGAACAGGATCGCCAGGCTCCCGAACAGTTCGACAAAGCTGCGCAGCAAATTGACCAGGATCACGGCATCAGTCCTCGCCCAGGGTGATCGTGCTGTCCACACGGCCCAGCACGACGAGATTCGTCGGTTCGGTCATCACGTCGCGACCGTTGATCTTCACTTTCTTCGTCTCGTCGCCCTCCACCGTCAACTGGAGCAGCAGATCCGAGTTGCGGGGGGCATTCACCCACGACCGCATCGTGCTTTCGAAATTCTCGTGCGACCCATCCTCGATCCGGCTCTTGTCCCTGGCAGACTTGGTCGCCGTTTCGGCGGAATCGGCATCCTCGCTCCGGTTGGCCGACAGCCCATACGCCGTCAGCGTTAGATTCTCCTTCCCGATATCCTGCGGAATCGGAATCCGGATCTTGCGGACCGAACTCTTCTCCCGGTAAGGCCGCGTGGTCACCCAGACCTCCAGCGTTCCACCAGGGGTGATCGAGGTGTTCTTCACCTCGATCTTCTCGATGGTCATCGTCCGACGGCGCTGCTCCAGCTCGATCTTGAGCATCAGCCGGGTCGGCCACACCTCTTCCATTTCGTTCTCGCTCAGCGTCTCGACCAGGCCGGTAACCTCCGAGATGATCGAACCGACGATGTCGTCCCGCGAATAGAAGAGATTCTCGCGGCGCAGATTGTATTTCTGTCCGCTGCTGCCGGCGCATTCGAGAGCGATTCCCATCAAAGCCGTGCCGGCGCCGCCACGATCTATAACACCATCAATAGATTGAAGCAGGGTCGATTCGAGCACCGATCCGAGGACCTCCCGGTCCCGGACGACCTGGTAGCTGATGTTGCGGGTCCGCTTGAGATCCCTGTCGGTCACCTCGATCTGCACCGGCATCAGCGGGGGGAACCGGCCGACCTCGCCGCCGATCCCCTTTTCGCGGTCCTGGGTGATGATGCCGAGCACGTCGGTCGGCGCGCCGATCTTGAACGGCATCTCGACGCTGGAGAAGCAGTGATAGATATGCGCGCCGGTCATCAGGAACGAGACGTTCCCCTTCTTCATGAACGAGTGGGCAAAGCCGAGAATCTTCTTCCCGTCCCGGTACGTCAGGGTGCCGAGCGTCGTGAGGTTGATGTCGCCGCGGGCAAGCTGGACGCCGATCGCCGAGCCGGGCTCGAGCGGATCGGCCGCGGACGCGACCGTCTGGGAAGCCGTCATCGGCAGGGCGGGCATCGGTCCGACGCTGGCGGGAACGGGGGCGAGCCGGTATTTCTTCGATTTGAGCCGGCCGTTCAGAGCCGCGACGGCTTTTTCCCCGAGCCCCTGGATGACCATCGGCGTCGCTGCGCGCATGAACACGGCTTCGCCCGGGGCAACGTGCCCCGCAAGCGCCGCGGGATCGTCGCATTCTATAATGGTATGTATTTCCTGGTCGCCGAGCTTCAGCGGAGCGGCGCTGCACCAGCGGACAGGCTCGTCCGTATCGCCCGGAAGACGGCTCATCAGCGGATAATCCCAGATTTCGAGCATCTCCTCGATCGGGGTGACGAGGCCGACGGTGTGATCCGTCATGACCCAGCCGGAGCTGAGACCGCCGATGAGCCGGTTGTTCACGTAGATCGGACTGCCGCTCATGCCGGCCGCGATGCCGCCGGCGTCGTCGATCACCTTGCCGGCGACCCGCACGAGAATCGATTTGCCGTTGATCAGCACGTTCTCGTTGATCTTGTTGTTGGCGAGAATGCCCATCACCTCGACCGTGAACGTGTCGATCTCCCGGCCGCGGATGACGGTCTTGCCGATTCCCTTCATGCCGACCTTGACGTCCCGGAGAGGCAGGATGTCATCCGCCGCGAACGCCGGGGAGGCGGCAACGGAAAACAGCGCCGGCAGCAGGATCAGCAGCCAGCGGAGAGCAAACCGGACATCAGCGGGTCGTAATGAGTATGCCATTGGAAATGGGCCGTTCCTTTCCATCCGAAGGCCGGTTCACGATCCGGTCACGGATGAACATCGACGAAGAGCCGCCGCCATCGAGGTTGATGGCGCGCAAGCCGCCGAGTTTTTTCACATACGAAGCCAGTTCCGCCAGCGTCATGCCGGCGCTGCGTTTCGAGCGGCCGTCCACGACGATGAACAGCAGCTCGCCGGTGGCCGTCAGGGCAACGGCCGTGCGGGGATGCCGGCCGTTCTGGATCGAGGGGTCAAACTTCTCGGTTTTTCCATTGATGTCGATGCGACCTTCAGTCATCAGGCGGGGACCGCCGCAAACCGCGTGCTGCACGTCGTTCCAGGGCGAATTCACCTGGTAGTCCAGCTTCACCTGCTGGGCAAGCCGGATACGGGAAAGCTGGGCCGCCTTTTCCCCGCCGGCCGAGACGACGACGCCGTCGGGCGGAATCAGGGTGTCGACCTTGTGGATGCCGATCACGCGCCCCTTGATCAGCACGAGCTCGACACCTTCCTCGGTCGTCATCGTGCTGCGGGCATACTCGGGGGTGTAGACGACGAGCTGGTCGCCGCTCCGGGGCTGGTTCACGGCATCGATCGGAATCGAAACGCCGCCTGCCCGAAGGGCCCCGGAGAAATCGGGATTGCCGAACAGCGGCTGGCCGGACCGGGCAAGGCCGAACACGGAACGGTTGTACAGCGGGGAGCTGATCAGGCGCCGGTCGATGATCAGCGTGCCGATCGGATCGCCCTTCGGGGTGAAATACGCGGCATTGATGCCCGCGACAGCCTTGTACCGTTTCGCCATCGAGGAAAGGACTTCCTTCTGGCAGATCCCCTCATTGGCGAGAACGGGGAAAATGGCAAGATTCCTGGCGAGCGGATCAATGCGAAGAAGGTGCACGTCGCTCGGGCCGGACTTCGTCGAGGGACGGTCCGTATAGTAGGTGACGCCGGGAGCGAGGGTCTCGCCGGCAACAAGCGGGAAGCCGCCTTCCGCGGCACGGAACAGCACCGTCAGCCGCGGCAGGCCGTTCGTGCCGGTCGCGAGCACGGGGTCACCGAACGCGCCTTTCCCGGCAAACACGAACTCGGAATACGCGCTCGACCGGAAATGGCGGAACGAGTCGAACAGGCCGGCAATGCTCCGCTCCGTCGCCGGGGCGATTTCCCCGACGGAGGGGGTGATGCGAAGGCGCATCAGCTTGCCTGCGCGATTCGGCATCTGAAGAGAGACGGGGCCGGAAAAGTCGAAATCGAGAGCCTGGTAGGGCTCGTCCATGCGGTGGGTGACGTTCAGCAGTTCGACCGGCTTCCGGCGAGGCCGCTCCGGTTCAACGGGAGCCGGGGCCGGCTTCGGGGTGGCAGCCACGGCGGAAGGCGACGCTCCACCAGCCGGCTGGGCCGGGGCAACCGGTGACATGGCGATAACGGCGGTCGCTTCGGCATCCCGTGCCTGCTTCCCGCCGCCATCCGTCACCGCACCAATCAGGAACAGCTGCCCGATCAGCAGCAGCCCCAGAAACTGTTTGAGGGAGTCCTTCACCGGTTTCCACCCCCTTTCCTGAGGATTATTCCCTTGAGCTATCGGCAGATTTGCTCCCGGAAGTGAGGCGAAGGAGATCGAAGCCGTCGAAATCCGAACGCTTTCGGCGTCAACTTCTGGACACCGACCGATGGGAACGTCAAAAAATGGACGCTTGCACATGACTTCGATCGCGGGCAAAGCCAGTTCCAAAGCGGAATTGCTCGATTTCAACGTCGGGCCGGCGGCGCTGGCACGCCGGATGCGATATCGAAAGTGTCACGCAGGAACATTTTGAAATCAGGAGGAGTGTATGAAAAAGTTCTGGATGATGATGCTGGTGTGCGGTCTGTTGTCGCTGAGCATGGCCGTTTCTGCCCAGCCGGTCGCCGACAAGGACGACGGCAAGGACGACGATGTCGAGATGGTTGGCCCCGCCGAACGCGGTCAAGGCAAGCATCTGGGGCTGAACAAAGGCGAAAAGCTGACGGCCGACCAGGTCATCGAGCGCATCCGGGCAATGAAGGAGAAGATCCTGGGTCGCATCCGGGAACGGCTCACGAAGCTGCCCGAGCGCCTCGAGAAGATGGAATCGCGTGCCGACCGGCTCGCCGAGCGCCGCGCAAAGCGGGCGGGAGCGGGCGTTGCCAGCGGCACGGCGGATCGCCCCGGCCAGGCGAAAGAAAAGATCACGAAGCGGTATGAGGAGATCAAGTCCCGCATCGCGAAGCGCCGCGAACAGTTCGAGCAGCGCTCGACCCAGCGCCGGGCCAATTTCGAGCAGCGGATCGCGCACATGAACGATGCCGACAAGGGCAAGGTTCTCGCCGAGTTCGAGTCCGCCCAGAAGGAGATCGCCGCCGAGATCGCCAAGGTCGCCGACGAAGCCCTCAAGAAGCTCGAAGAGACCTATCAGCGCATTCTCGCCAAGTTCAACTGAGCCCCGCCCTCTTCTCTCGGACAATCCGGGTCCGGCAGCAATGCCGGGCCCGTTTTGTTGCCGGCCCCGGATGCAGCAGCAGAACCCAGCCAAGGATCCCGTCAGCCCCGGCTGTCGTCGTCTCCGGCGATGCCGAGGCGCTTCATGCGATACAGCAGATTGGTGCGGGGAATGCGCAACTCCTCGGCGGCCCGGCTCTTCACCCCGCCGGCACGGGAGAGCGCATCGGTGATCATGCGGCGCTCGAGCGTTTCGAGAGCCTCGTTCAGGCCGAGCCCCGGCCGTGACAGACGCTCTGGAAGAGATCCCGCGGGTGCCTCGGCCGCTCCCCCACCCCCGTCGGCCTCGCCACCTGCTGGTTCCCCCTGGGCAAGCGGAAAATCACGGAGTTCGAGGAGATCGGATTCGGCCATGACCGCCGCACGCTCGAGGGCATTGCGCAGTTCCCGGATGTTCCCCCGCCAGCTCCGTCGGCTCACCTGGGGAATCAGCGTGGGGTCGAGCCGAAGCCGTGGGCGGCCGAACTCTTTCCGGAGCAGCCCCACCAGATGTTCGAGAAGGGCCGGGATGTCTTCACGGCGTTCCCGGAGGGGCGGCAGGCAGATGCGGATGACAGCCAGCCGGTACAACAGGTCTTCCCGGAACGCGCCGCGGGAGGCCATCGTATCGAGGTCCCGGTTGGTGGCTGCAACGATCCGCGTCTCGACACGGATCGGCTTCGAGCCTCCCACCCGCACGATCTCTTTTTCCTGCAGGGCCCGCAGCAGTTTCGACTGGAGCTCGACCGGCACCTCGCCCACCTCGTCGAGGAACAGCGTTCCGCCGCGCGCAGCCTCGAACCTGCCGATCCGGCGTTCCCGGGCGTCGGTGAACGCTCCCTTTTCGTGCCCGAACAGCTCCGACTCGAACAGCGTCGCCGGAATCGAGGCGCAGTTCACGCGCACGAACGGCCCCTCGGCCCAGGGGGACAGGCCGTGGATGGCGCGAGCGGCCACTTCCTTGCCCGTTCCGGTCTCGCCGCACAGCAGCACCGTCGAGGGGAACGCCGCCGCCTTGCGGATAAGGTTTTTCACGTTACTCATTTCTGCCGACTCGCCGACCATCGCCGACAGGGGATCTTCGAGCCCCCCGCCGGCACGCCACGCCTCGTTGGCGCGCCGCAGCACATCCGTCTGTTCAGCGGATGCGCGACGCTCCGCGACCCGCGCCACCCGGAACGCGAGTTCCTCCATCGGAACAGGTTTGGTCAGGTAATCGAGCGCCCCGAGCTTCATCGCCGTGACGGCCGTTTCGATCGAGCTGAACGCGGTCATCAGGATGACCTCGGCCGGCCGTTCCCCATCCCTGGCCGCCCGGATCACATCGAGCCCCTCCCCGTCGGGAAGCTTCAGATCCGTGATCACCAGGTCGAACCCGCTCCCGGTAAGCGCGGAACGCGCTTCGGCCAGGGTTCCGGCCGGGGTTGCCGTGTGGCCCTCCTGCGCCAGGAATGCGCAAAGGCCCTTCACGAGCGATCTGTTGTCGTCGACGACGAGGATATTCATGATGGGATGGGCACCTCGATGTGAAAGAGCGCGCCGCCCTCCGGCGGAGACACATACCGGATCTCTCCGCCATGCGCCTCGACGAACTTCCGGACGAGGGCCAGGCCGATGCCGTGTCCGTCCGGCCGGCCGGTCACGAAGGGGGTGAACAGCCGCGGGACGATATCGGCCGGAACTCCCGGACCCGCATCGGCAAACCGAACCACGCATTTGTCGCCATCAGCATATATATGTATCATTATTTTCGCGCATGCCGGGCGGGCTGCGGCAACGGCATTGTCCAGCAGATTGTCGACGATCTGCCTCCACATCCGGATGTCTCCGGTCATTTCGAGCCCGTCCTCCGCCTGGATGCCGACGGTGCCGTTCCCCGCGGTGTCAGGCCGGGCCGCGGCCGTTTCACGGAAGAGGGCTGCCGGAGAAAACCGTTCCCGAACCGGCAGCGTCACCCGGGAGTAATCGAGAAACCGGTCGGTCAGGGTTTTCAACTGCATCAACTGTTCTTCGATTTCGGCAAACGGCTCCAGATCGGTTCCATCCGGGGCATACCGTCGTTTGAGAAGCCCCAGGTGCAAGCCGATGGCCGACAGGGGATTGCGCACCTCGTGAGCGACGGCACTCCCGGTGAAAGCCAGTTCGCGGATTTTTTCATCGTGCAAGCTCTTCAGGCGCGCATCTCGCTCGGCAAGCCGTGCGGCAAGCCGTGCGACACCCTCCCGAATCTTCTCCAGTTCGGTGATGCCGAGCGGGTCGACCTGGGGAGGTTCATTCCGACCGATCCGGTCGAGACTCGAGACGAGAAGGCCGACCCGCCGGGAAACGCTTCGCGCGACCAGGAACGACGCACCGATGCACAGAGGCACCGCCCAGAAGAGCGCGTAGACGGCCGCCCGCCGGATGACCGGAAACAGATCCATGTATCGCAGATCGGCTTCGACTCCGGCAACGCCGGCCAGCACCCCGTCACGATCCAGCTTCGGCACGAGGACGATCTTGCACCGCCGACCGACCTCCAGCCGCTCGGGATCAGGAAAATACGCGTTCCCCTCCTCGAGCTGCGGCAATCCGTCCTCGATCAGGTCATCGATATCCTCGACCGACGGCGGCAGGAGATTCGACTCCCCCGGCGCAGGTGTCGAATACGAGGCGATGAACTGCGGCTGATCGTCCCGGTATCCGACCCAGTAGGCATTATGGATCCATGACGCACCAACGGCGGCAAGCGCCTCTTCCAGGGCGCCACCGGGAAGCCGCCCTCCGTCCGCCGTTCCGGCGGAACGCCACTCGTCGAGCAGCCGCCAGGCCGCCGTCTCGAGATACCGGGCGGCCTCGCGGTCGAGAAGCTCGAAGGCCTGGCGATACCAGAATGCCGATGCGCACACGAGCAGGGCAAGCGCCGTTCCGAGCATTGCCAGGAACAGGCGCCCGAACAGCGTTTGCGGAAGCGGCAGGAATCTCGACATGACCGACGTTACAGGGTCGCGTCGACTTCCTTCCAGCTCACCAGTTCCTTCAGCACGGCCACGTTATATTTTGTTCCGTATCGAACGGACTTGTCGACGGCGTAGTCGTAGCTCGACTGGGAAAGAACATCCTGCCAGTTGTAATGGGTGATCTTCATGTCGTTGGGCATCCGGCGCCGGTCGAAATAATCCGTCGAGAAGTTGCCGACGATCTCGAGGTTGATCAGCTTTTTCATCTTCGAATCGGTGTCGAGCTCGAGGCCGCCGGCCGCATGGAAGCAGCCTTCCCACCGGGGGCTGACGTTGATGAAGGGGTGCGTGAGGCCCAGTCGCGACCAGTCGCTGTCATGATGCGGCTTGTAGATGATCTTGCCGGTGGTCGGATTTTCGATCGAGGTGTCATGCACCTTGTCCCGGATCGCAATCACCCCGAGCGCCGACTTGCCTCCGTTGTCATCGTCCAGCGTCAGAACGTCGCCGCCGATGTAGACGTTGCCCTCGACCACGAGCAGGCCTTTCCCCTTCACCCATCCCTCTAAATATACATCACCCTTTATATACGTAAGCCCGTTGATTTCGACGGCATGCGAGGTGTCGTGGGCGCGGGTCGGGTTGCCGAGATACCGGGTGATCTTGTTCGGCACCTTCCGCCAGTCCCCCCAGCCGTAGAGGGGCACCACGTTGCGGTAGGTCACTTCGTTGCGGCCGAAGGCTTCCCGGAAATTCACGTCCTGGTAATACTTGCCCTGGCTCGGGGTTTTTTCGGGGTCGACGAGACGATTCGAGAGCCGCCGATAGACGTCTTCGTCATACAGGTTGATCTTCGCCGTCTCGTAGGCCTGGACCTTCTTGGTGTCCGAGTCGTACAGCTCGTTGCTCGTCTTCGACCACCAGGGCCAGTGGAACAGACCCATCCACTTGTAATACTGCCGGTTGACGGGATCGTTTTGATACTCGATCGCATCCGCCTTGGCGAGATTGGCGCCGCCGTTCCAGCCGGTCCAGCCGATACCCATGTCGAGCCAGGGGTTCTCGAGGTCCTTGCGCAGATCGGTCAGCATCAGCCATTTCGGCAGGTCGACCCGGGCGCCATCGCGCATGAACACCTTGCCGCCCTTCACCGTGAAACCCCAGGGGTCCCAGAAGTCGAAGGGCAGGATCCTGAACGAGTCCTGGTGGGATTTGTTCAGATACAGTCCGTGTTCGGGAGCGATCATACCGATCGAATTGCCGGGGAACGGCGACTGGACGAGCATCGCCCGGCAGGCTTTCTTCACTTCGACCTGGCGGCTGGTGCGATGGTAGGTGCCGCGGGAGAGGATCGTGATGTATCCGCCACGGAACACGTCGGCCGGCAGCCCCTTGGCTTCGAGCTCACGGGACGCTTCGGCGTCGCGGCTCCAGGTGACGCGGGTCTTGACCCGGCCGTCGCGGATCAGTGGCGGTACGGCGGAATCGGCCCCCTCGAGGCGCGACACGTCGATGTCGACGCTGCCCTCCTCGCTCTTGGAAATCATCTTGTAGAAGGCGTTTTCCGGGTCATTCATCCCGCTCTTGATCGTGAACAGCGCCTCTTCGACACCGGCCTCGGCCAGGAGCAGCGCGCAGGTGCTGTCGACGTAATTCTCGGTGAGATGCACCTCGCCGCGCATGAAATATATCATTCCATATACAATTATGCTGATCACGACGATCGTCGCGATCGTGAAAAACAAGGCAAGGCCCGAACGTCCCATCGGCCGACGGATCATGGAACACCTCCTGGCGGGGCATGAACAGGACCCCGTACCCCTTATTGTAACAACCGCCCTCCCCTCCCGCAAGGGAGCCCGCCCCGGCATCCTCGGAAGCAGACACTGCCCCACAGAGAGGCACAACGGCCATCACCTTGGGAGGTTTTTGGCTGCGCATTCGGCTTTGATGTCTGGTATGTGGGTTTCGTCAAAAGAACCGATCCACAGATGACACAGATGACGCAGATGAAATCCTGAGCGTCTTCAACCATGGAGTTTGCGGCGCATACTGGATACAAAGGGGGGCCAGGCGTTCGTTCCTCTCTGGTTTTTCATCTGCGTTCATCTGCCCTCCATCTGCGGATGCGTTCTTGAATCCGAGGAAAATTTCAACGGAGTATCTCCGTGGTAAAAGATCCTCTGTGTCTCCGTGTCTCTGTGGTTCGTTCACTTTTGTGCCTTGGTGTCTTCGTGGTGAAAAGAATTCCTCTGACGTGAACCTCGCCTGGACGGCGGGGTCAGGGGGCTTCGAACGAGACGATGTCCCCCTCGCGGGCTTCGACGCCGGCCGCAGCCTCGACGAGAGCGCCATCGGGCTGCACATCCGTCACCCGAACGCTGCCCCGGTCCTGCTTCGCCGACCAGACGACAACCCCGGCCCTGTTGCGGATCTCGCGGACATTGTACAGGATGCCGGTGCGGCCGACCGTGAGACCGCTCGAGGTGCCCATGTCGATGACGATCCCATCCGGACTCGCCGCCTGGACGCGGGCTTCGAGACGGAACAGGCCATTGAGTTTCGGGACGACGCGATCGAGCGCCTTCTGGGTCGCCCGGCCGATCATCGACGCGTCGAATTCCGACGAGCCGAGCTTCAACACGGCTCCGAGAGCCCGTTCCAGATCACCGGCCAGCAGCACGGCGCCGGTCTTGTCGTGGCGGGCCTCGGCGTTGTCGGAAAAGATCAGCCGGCCGTTCTTCAGATCGATCACCTCGATGCTGAGCCGCACGTAAGCCGTCACCTTGGTGTGCATGAAGCCCCCGGCGAGCTTCGTGAGCGTGCCCAGCCCCGTGTCCCGCTTGAAATGCCCGAAATCGAGCACCTTGCCGCGCAGGATGTAATCCGCCCCCTGAAAACCGCCTTTCGCGGGAAAACTCGACACGTCAAAAAACCCGTCATCCGAAAGCTTCAGCTCGTTCTTCATCGCCTCCAGCTCCTCGCGCTCGACGATGATGACCTTGCCCGACTGCATCAGCCGCTGCTTCAGCAGTTGCGCCAGGCCGGCCCCGAGCGGATACTTCGCCGCGAAGCCGGGCGGGTTGGTGAACGGCAGCACGGCCAGTCGGGGCCGGGCCTCGACGGCCGCAGGCAACAGTACGCTCATGAAAAGAGCAACCACGATCCCCCATCCGATCCTCATCCGCAGATTCATGATTCATCTCCACACAGGGTTTTCCGGAGCAGCCACCGGGACCGCCCGGGCCCGAAATGATCGGGCAGCAGTTCGATCCGCTCACAGCCAAGCCGCTCGGTGTACAGGCGCAGGGCTGCCGCGTTCTGGGGATCGCACGTCAGCTCCAGCCGCGTCACACCCCTGGCGCGCAGATCATCGAAAACGGTCCGCATCAGAACGAGGCTGATCCCTTGCCGGCGCCAGGTCGCGGTGACGGCCAGGCTGAACAGGAAGGCGGCCGCCTCGCCAATGGTTCCGAGCAGAATGGCCTCACCCACGATGCCGCCGCGTTCATCCCGGGCAACCCAGACAGTCCCCGCTCGTGCGATCAAGGCAAGATTCGGAGCGGTCTGGGCGTCGTCGGGAAAGGCTTCCTCCTCGAGCGCCGCGACCGCCTGCAAGCTGGTCCAGTCATCCGGACGCAGCTGTTCCACGCGGAGGGATTCAGGCACGATGGCGGTCGGCATCAGACTTCGAGGAAACCAACCGTCGACGGACCGCCATGGCTGCCCGCCTCGGAACCATACCGCCCGAAGCCGCTTTCCCCGAGAACATAGACCCCCTCCCCGCCATTGCAGGGAAGCAGCTGCAGGATACGGTCGGGAAATGTGGAACGGACTGTCATCCGCCCGTCCGCCCCAAGCAGGATCAGTTCGTCGATGCCGTTGGCGATCACGGCGCCGCGGGGATGCAGACTCATGGCCTTGATGCCTGCCGGAATGGCGATGCGGGTGCGCGTGCCCGCCCGTGTCCGCAGCAGCGTCACCTCTCCCGTGCCGGCGTGACCGATGAAGATGGCTCCTTCCAGATTGTGGAAGACGACATGCTCCGCCCCTCCTTCGACGGCAAGCCGGCGGTCGAGTTCGGCCCGCTCGTTCACCATCAGGATGAGGCCCGCCCGGGTGCCGACGACCAGATGGCCCCCAGCGGCATCCAGGCGCTGGAACAGCGGCTCGGACCCCGTCTCGACCCGTCCCGTGGGATTGCCCTCCGGATCGACGACCAGCACGAACTCTTTTCCCACCAGCCAGGCGTGGCTGCCCGAGCCATGGATGTCGGTCACCGCCCCCCCCGTTTCGAGCGCACGGGTGAACTGGCCGGCATGCCGGTAATAGCGCACCTGCCCTTTCTCCGTCAGCAGCAACACCGCGCCGGTCGCGAACACATGCACCGACCGGAACGAACCGAAAAACCGGCAGAGCTCGTTCCCGTCGCCTTTGAAGCCGATCACTCCCCCCTTCCCGACCGCAAGAGCGACGTCGGCTTCCGGCGACACGGCAATGTCCGCAACGTCGGCCGAGGGAAGGCGCGTGTTCCAGATGTCGTCCCCCGCATCGTTGAGACACCGGATCGTATCGCGGCCGTCCCATACCAGGGCGTATTCAACCTGATCGGTCCCCATCCAGGTGTGGGCAAGCGGCCTGGAGCCGGTAGTCAGCCGCCCGGCGAGCTCGGCCAGCCAGATCTTGCGGAACGCCGTCTGACCTGCGGGCTCGATGGGCGGGGGAGGCTCGACGTCGAGGAATTCCAGACGGTTCAGATCCTGGGAGGCGGTCGAAACCAGGCATCCGACGCGCCCCTCCGGCATCGCGTACCAGATGGCCTGGCCGTCGGCGGTCAGTCGCGCCCGCAGAAGCGGGCCAGGGAAGCGGTATTCCCAGGCCGGCTGCCCCTCTGCGTCGAGGATGCTCAGCAGACCGTCTTTTGAATAGATAAGCGTATTTTTGACTTCGTCGGCCCAGGACACTCCCGAGAAGTCGGCGTTCAGCTTGCCGCGCCAGACCCCGAAGCTTTTCACGCAGTTGATGCAGAAGATGCCCCGCCCGCGATCGAGGGCGACCGTGATCTGGCCGTCGGCGCTGACGGCCAGGTCCTGCAGGGGATCGAGCCCCATGAAGGCATCGTAGGGCTGTCCCTCGGGGCCGACGGCCTGGAGCCCCTCGCCGCGTTCGTCGAGACAGGCGAACGCAACCGTGCGGCCCGAGGCCGAAACGTCGAGCGCCGCCGGCACCTTGAGCAGGTTCCGGTAGGTCCAGCGCACCCGCCCCTGGCGATCGGCCATCACGACGGTGGGCTCCCGGGTCACGAGGACGACGCTTTGCCCGTCGGGGCTGATGAGCCCATAGAGAGCCGGAGCCGGCCGCTTTTTCCACTGGACCTGGCCCCTTGCATCGATCAGAAGGGCATTTCCGGCATCGTCGACCGCGAGCACGTCGAGCGTATCGGCCAGGCTGATCGTCCGCACACCGGCGCCGGCCGGTATTTTCCAGAGCTCCTGGCCGGTATGGTCGAGCAGGATGACCTGCCCCGCCGCCGTCAGCACGGCAATCGCCTTCCGCCCGCTCGTCGCCTGCATCATGCGCAGGGGACCAAGCTGCTTCTGCCACAACTCCTGGTATCCCGCACGACCGGCCGCGCTCTGCATCGGTGTCTCCGCCTCCCCTTCGTCAGCTTGTCCCCACAGTTTAGCCCCGTTCGCCTCGCGGGGCAACCGGGAAGCGATCCGGGGCCCCCGGGGCGGCGGAAAGGCCCCGTGACGTGCTATACTCGGGGGTGACAGGCAATATCCGCGCGCGATCCTCGACGACGCGCCACGCCACAGGGAGGGATGACCATGCACTCCAGGATGCATTCGGCGGCAAGGGGCCTCAGGAATCTCGCAGGGCTTCTCTTGATCGTGTTCACGGCCCTGCCGGCATTTGCCGCGACGGAGTACCGGATCTCGATGGTGAACGGAACCTGGCTGATGAACATCACGACCGTCCTGATCCAGGGCGAGATCAACGGGAAAACCGAGGTCCTTTGTCTTCCCAAGGTCGAGTTCGCCGCGGATATCGATCGAGAAGAGCTCCGCAAGCGCCTGAAAGACGGCATCAAGAAACAGGATGTCGTTTTTCATATATATCATGACGAATTGAATAGACCGATCAAGTCGGGCAACGTCCTGTTCGCCTCCGACGTCTACCTGAAAACCCTGAAAATGAGTTATTTCGCCGCCCTGCGAAGCTGGGGCTACCGGTTCAAGATCAGCCGCCAGCCGCCGTTCGAAGATCGGACCTACGTCCAGGATGTCCAGTCCCAGGGCTTTCTGGTCATGTCGGCAGACCTGAAGAGCTCCCAGAAGACCGGGGACGCCGCCGGAGCCGGCGCCCAGTCAGGAAAGGATCCTGCCGTGGCCGGTGGAGGCAGCGGCGGCTCGATGTCGATCGCGCATCTTCTGCCCGCCGGGTATCTCCCGCCGGACGTGCGACGGATGAAAAAAGAGCTCGACCGGAAAGTGAAGGAGATCAAAACACGCCCGTTCAAAGCCGAAGAGATCAGCGTCGACCCCGTCCGGTGGGCGGGCGGCCGCATGGGCATCCTCCGCCCCGACGGCACCGCGGCGAACTGCATGATCGAAGGGCGGACCGTCACGGTCCGGCTTCCCGGCCCCGTTACAGCCGGCTGGCTGAAACCCGAACGGTCCGGCTCGCTCGCTTCCCAGCCGTGCGAGTTCATCCTGCAGCGTGATGTGAACGGCCACGAGATCACCCGCGACGGCGCCCTCGTCCTGGCGGATCTGTATCTGACGGAATCGGGCCTCACCTGGGGCGACTGGCTCCAGAGCCAGGGGCTCCCCTCCCCCGCCCCCACCGCCGATCCCGCCTTTGCGACCGCCCCCATCAGACTCACCAAACGGGTTGCCAACGGCTCCTGGCAGGGACTCAAGGCACCGGCCCTGTGCGCGATCTCGATCCCGACGGAGCGCCCGGCCGGAATGGCGGAAACCGAGATCATCCGCATCTCCCCCGCGGAAAAACCCTTCGGCGATTTCCGCTCGTTCGCGGCCCGCTTGGCCGCCACGACACCGATCGGAACGAAAATCAGCATCACGCTGCTGGTGTGTCCCGACGGCACGCTGTACGAGGAAATGGGGCAGAAGCGCGCCCATCGCATCTCCTTCCCCGACAAAAAGTCGACCCTGATGATGCTGATGAATGCCGCTGCAAAGCCCTGAAGCCCCAACGGTTTCGATGAGTGATGCACGATATCTTGCCGCCCCCCCACCATGATTCTTATAATTGGTACATTCATCGTTCGGGAATTCCATTCTGATGCGAGGTGCCAGTATGAATACCATCGCCTTGGGCCGAAATAAATCGATTCACGTCGTGCTCATTCTCTCGATCCTCTGCTCCTTCTTCATTCTGCCGACTCCGGCAAAGGCAGGGGTCCTGTCGAAGGTCTGGTCGGCCCTCCGGCCGATCACGAAGGTTGCCGGCCACGTCGGCGGCGCCGTCGCCGGGGCGATGATGGCTTCCGCGATCGTTCCGCCTCTCGGCATGATCGCCGGCGGTGTCGCGGGCTGGATCGTCGGCGGCATGATCGCCGATTACGGCAGCCGGAGTCTCTCGAACCTCGCGGGTGTCGCGGCGGGCGTCGCCGGTGCCATCGCCCTCGGGCCGAGCGCCATCGGCATCGCCGGCGGCTTCATCCTCGGCGGTCTGCTCGGCAAGCTCGCCTTCAGCCTCGTGAAGAAAGCTGACCAGGCCGTGACGGGCGGCGTCGTATTCAACAAGGCCCAGTCGGCCTATTCTAGCGCGAACTCCCAGGCCCTCGCGCCGGTCACCGATGTCAGCGTCAGCTCGGTGAAATCCTCGATCAACACCACCATCAACAATGCGACCACCAAGGTGCAGAACACCACCGACACCCTCCAGGACAAAGCTCGGGCCACCAAGGAGAACTTGGTCCGGGCCGCCCAGGAAAAGTACGAAAAGGCCTGCCGGACCTACCAGGAGCTCGCCGAGAAGGCCGAGAAGTCCGAACTCGTCGTGAAGGCCAAAAAGGCCATGGACACCGCCAAATCCGAACTCCAGGAGCTGTTCCGCCGGTAACGTTTCCCGCAACAGGACCGGGGCCGAAGAGTCATCTTCGGCCCCGGTTTTTGTTTCTGGTCGATCAGGAATACGCCAGCTTCAATCCATCCTCCATCGCGGCCCACAGGGTTTCGACCCCCTCGAGGCCAACCGACCAGCGCACCAGCCCCTGGGTGATCCCACGGGCCAACCGGTCCGCTTCGGGAATGCCGGAATGCGTCATCGAGGCCGGGTGCTGGATATAGCTGATCGCACTTCCAAGACTGACAGCCAGCTCCATCGGGGTTGTATAGTCTGCAAAATAATTCATCAGTTTCTGCGCCGGCTCGAAGCCCTTCTCGAGTTCGAAACTGATCATGCCGCCGAATTTGCGCATCTGCCGCTTTGCCAGGGCATGATGCGGATGGGAGTCGAGGCCGGGATACCAGACCCGGGCAACGCGCGGATGCGCTTCAAGCCTGCGCGCCAGTTCCTGGGCCGAGTCGCAGATCTGTTCCATCCGGACCGGCATCGTCTGGAGACCCTGGGCGTTCAGCCACGAGTCGAACGGGCTCGGCGTCGGCCCGTGGTCCTTGTAGACCGGGAACAGATACTCGCCCATGAAGTTCCACGGCCCGATCACCACGCCAGCGATCGAGGTCGAGTGGCCGTTCACATATTTGGTGAGGCTCTGGATCACGATATCCGCGCCAAGCCGGAACGGCTGCTGCAGATAGGGCGTTGCGAACGTGTTGTCGACGACGAGCGGGATCCGGCGCGCCTCGGCCAGCTTCGAGATCGCCGAGATATCCGAAACGTGCAGCGTGGGATTGTCGGGGGTCTCCAGATACACCATCGCCGCATTCGGGCACTGGGCCAGCGCGGCCTCAACCTGGGCGATGTCGCTGGTGTCGACAAACCGTGTGTTGATCCCGAACTTCTCGAGCGACCGGAAAAAGCTGTCGGTGCAGCCGTAGACACTCCCGGAGATGATCTCGGATCCCGTTTTCACGAGGGCGAACGTGGTGCAGGCAATCGCCGCCATGCCCGAGGCACAGACCAGCGAGGCGATCGTGGGCTTGCGTTCGTCGGCGGCGAGAGCCGCATCGATCAGATGCTGGCAGTCGAGCCGGAACAGGACCTTTTCCAGATACTCGGTCGTGGGGTTCCCGAGCCGCGTGTAGATGCGCGCAAACGGCTTCTCGCCGCTCTTGGACTCTCCGAGGAACCGCTCGGCACCGTCCTTCACGTTGCGAAAGCTGAACGTCGACTTCTGTACGATGTTCGGCAGCCCGATGCCAACGGCGATCGAGGAAAACCGGTCTGCCGAAAGGAATGGTTCGCTCGTGCGGGCATACTTGTCCTTCCGCTCGAGCCAGCCGTCATACCAGGGGTGGATCGACATGCCTAAACTCCTTTCCTTGCCAGTCAGGCTTGCTCTCTCCGGCCAGTCTACCCGCTTTTCCCCACGCCGGTCAACGATCACCCCGCCACCCGGCCCCAGATGCTGCGGAGATACCGGAGCACGCTCCCCTCATGCAGAAACGGATCTGTGCCATCTGCGTCATCTGCGGATAAGCCCGTTCCCCACGAGCGTTCGATTTCGCTGGAAAAACGAGCTGTGACGGCGTATGATGCGGGACATGAAGGTTTTCTGGAACGTCTCGCGCATGGAGTGACACGTATGCCAACCGGCCGGGAACTCGAAGCTCGGTTCTTCCTCGCTGACCTGATCGGCGCCGAAGTTCGTTCTCCGGAAGGGCCCACCCCTGGCCGCATCGTGGATTTCACGCTCCTGCTCGGTGAGAAATACCCCCGCCTCTCGCATATCGTGATCGAAAGCCCGTCGGGCGAACGGCGTCTTGCGCGTCGCGACCAGTTTTCCCGGTTCCAGCCCGCCGCTCTCGAACTCGGAACCGCCGCCTCCCAGCTCCCGTTGTTGTCAGACATCCCCGACTCGGTGCTGGTGCGCAACATCTGGGACAAGCAGATCGTCGACACCTCGGATGCGCGTGTCGTGCGCGTCAACGACCTGCAGATCGCCGAAATCAAGGGGGATCTGCGGCTGCTCGGCGTCGACGTGGGCTTCCGGGGACTGCTGCGCCGGCTCGGCTTCGAGCGGTTTCTCTGCCCGCTGATCGAGCGGTTCTCCGGCCCCCTCAAGAACGAAATCATCGGCTGGGACATCGTCGAGAGCGTTCCGACGAACTTCACCCACCTGAAACTCGCCGTTCCTTCCGAGAAGATCCGCGAGCTGCATCCGGCCGATCTCGCCGACATCCTCGACGATCTGAGCGTCCAGGAGGGCCTCTCGCTCCTCAAAGGCCTCGACACCGAAACGGCGGCCGAGACGCTCGCCGAGGCCGAAGCCGAAACCCAGGCCCAGATCATCGCCGAGATGCCGTCCGAACGCGCCTCGGACATTCTCGAAGAGATGGAGCCGGACGAAGCCGTCGACATCCTCCAGGATCTCGAAGAGGACAAGGCCGCCGAAATCCTGTCCCACATGGATGCCGAGGAAGCCAACGACGTGCGCGAGCTTCTCAAGCACCCCGAGAACACCGCAGGCGGCCTGATGAGCGTGGGCTTCGCCACGGTCTTCGAGGAGTTCACGGTGGAAGAGGCGTTCAAGCACCTCCGGCTCATGGCGGTTGATCTCGAGATCATCTATTACCTGTATGTCGTCAACAAGACCGACAAGCTGCTGGGCGTCGTTTCGATCCGCGATCTTCTGGTCGCGAACCCCGCCAGCCGCGTGCCGGAGATCATGAACGACAAGCTGATCTTCGTCACCCCCGACACCCCTCAGGAGGAAGTCGCAGCGCTGATCTCGAAATACGATCTGCTCGCCCTGCCGGTTCTCGACGAGGACGGCGGCATGGTGGGCGTGGTCACGGTCGATGACGTCATCGAGCTGCTGCTCGACAACATGCCGCGGATGTGGAAGCGGCGCGCGCTGACAAGCTGAGGAACGACCGATGCCTCACCGATTCCTCGCCTTCGCCCGCGCCCGGCGCCGTCTGCTCGCGATTCTCGCCGTCGTCGGCCCAGGCCTGATCACGGCAACCGTCGACAACGACTCGGGCGGCATCGCCACCTACTCGCTCGCGGGGGCGCTGTATGGATTCGACCTGCTCTGGACGCTGATCCCGATCACCGTTCTGCTGATCATCACGATGGAAATGAGCGCCCGGCTCGGCGCCGCGACCGGCCAGGGCCTCGCCGACCTGCTTCGGGAGCGGTTCGGCGTGAAGGTCACGTTCTGGATGCTCCTGACCGTGCTGCTGGCGAACTACGGCACCATCATCAGCGAGTTCGCAGGTATAGCCAGCTCTATAGATATCTGCGGCAGCGCCACCGGGTATCCCGAGGTGTTCGTCTGGCTCAAATATCTGCTGGTACCGCTGCTGACCTACGGCATCTGGAAATTGATCACCGAGTACGATTACAAGAAGATCGAGAAGTTCTTCCTCATCTCGATCCTTTTCTATGTCGCCTACCCGATCTCGGCCTACCTGGCAAAACCCGACTGGGGGAGCGCGATGAAGGCGCTGGTCGTTCCGACCTGGCGGTTCGATGCCGGGTATTTCTTCACGATGATCGGCGTCATCGGCACCACGATCACGCCCTGGATGCAGTTCTACCTCCAGTCGACCCTGATCGAGAAAGGCATCACGCTCAAGGATTACGACGACGCGAAGTGGGAAGTGGGCCTCGGTTGTATAACGACAGATGTTATATCGTTCTTCATCATCGTCGCCTGCGCCGTCACGCTCAACTTCACCCCGGGCGCGCCGCCCGTCGCGGGCATCGAGGATATCGGCAAGGCCCTCATTCCTCTTGCCGGCGGATATGCCGGCTACCTGTTCGCTCTCGGCCTGTTCAACGCCTCGCTGTTCGGCGCCGCCATCCTGCCTCTCTCGACCGCCTTCGCGATCTGCGAAGGCATGGGCTGGGAGCGGGGCATGAACAAGACCTACGACGAGGCACCCTGGTTCTACTGGATCTTCACCTCGCTGCTCATCACCGGAGCCGTGATCGTCCTGGTGCCGGGCATCAGCTTCCTGTATCTCGCCGTGATGCGAGTTTCCCAGGTTGCCCAAGGCCTCATCCTGCCGCCATTCCTGTATTTCCTCGTCAAACTCGGCGACGATCGCAATCTGCTGGGCGAGTACGTCAACCCGCCCTGGTTGAGCCGCCTCTCATGGGCCAGCTTCTACATCCTGACCGTCATCAACATCCTGCTGCTGGGCTCCACCCTGAAAGAACTGTTCATGTAGGGCTCCCCGCAAGCAACGAGGGCGGTTCCCATGAACCGCCCTCGTGTGGTTTCCGAATCGACTTACTGGTGCAGTTTGATCGGTGACCCGCTCTGGAAGCCGGAAAGATCCGAGCTTCGCACGGTGCAGACGAGGGCATCCGTCTCGTCGAGCTTGAAGAACCATGTCTCCACGAGGTTCTGGTTCCCGTTGTACAGCTCGAACGAGAATTCCCCCTCGGTCGTGATGGTGGCCGTGAACGCCCGCTTCCCGCTGATCGGAATGCCGCCGCCTTTGTTCTCGACGGTTGTCGAACCGAACTGCACGTCGACATTCCCGTTCAAGACATTCTTCTCACGTTGTGCCGTCAGGATCAGGTTGACGGATGCCTTGTGCCCCACCGATCCCGTATTGGTGAGCGTAAACAACGTGCCCGCGCCGGTCCAGGTGCCCGACATGTCGTTTCCGGTGAATTTGGATACCTTCGTCAACGGATTGTTTCTGACGAAGGCCAGGAGCTCGCTATCGAGGTTCGCTTTGAAGATCGCCGGCGTCATGCCGTCGGCGGCAACCCACTCTGCCAGCTTGATGGCAAGCGGCGCATAATACTCCGCGAGAATGTCATAATCCTGCACATCCTCGACCTTTCCCCCATACGCCTCATATAAAAGGGATTTGGCCGTGGAAGTCAGATCGACGGTCCCCATGTTCATCTGGCTTCCCAGATACGGCTTCGTCGCGCGCAAGGTCAAACTCGCCAGATCGAACCGCACCTCATACGCTCCATAGGGCTCGAGCCCCGAGACCCTGAACATGCCGGTACCCGTGTCGAGGCTGAAGGGAACGGTTTTCCCGTTGACCAGACAGGCCCCTTTCGAAACGAAATCGTCGAGCAGGACCGTGTTGTAGCCGGAGCGAACAGCCGCGCGGCGTGACTGGCCAATCAAGGCAGGGGCAACGGCCGGCGGCTTCAGTTCCCCGGTGAGCGTCGTTTTCGTCGTCGGGGCGCTGCTCGAGGTGTCGTTCATCGCACAGCCGACGAGCAGGGGAAGAGCGCACAAGAGAGCGCACAGCAGACGTTTCATCGATGGGTACCTCCTGCCGGGAAAAATCCGTTCCGGTTTTTTGCAGTCTACCAGTTCCGCCGGAACCGTACAAGCCCCCGTTCCGACTGCCTCTGACGTCAGGCACGTCGGTTCCACATCGACGAAATTCTCCAGGCCACAACGCACAGAAATCTCGCAGAGGGGCCTTGGAACCTCTGCGAGATCTCTGGGATTCAGTATCGCTGAGAGCGAGAACGGGGGCTATTTTTTGAAGGTTTTCTCGGTCACCGGCAGCAGGTAATCGAACCGCGCATCCTTCGGAAGCGGCTGTTTCCAGAGCCCCTTCTCGATCAGGCGGTTGAGCTGGCGGCCGAAGATCGCCCCATAGCGATTGATATAGTCTTCCTGGCGATCCCGGCCTTCGAGGAACAGGGAGCCGAAGCTCTCGATCTCGGCGACGGCGCGGGCGACGAACGGTGCCCGGATCAGTCCGTACATGCCGATCCCGAAAAAGTGGTACCAGGCTCCGTAATTGTCACCCAGCGGCTGGGAGTCGTGCCGGATATAGGCCAGCTTGCGCTGCAGCGGCGAATCTCCGCGATCGACACGATACGGATCGCTCGCAAGCATGTTTTCGGCGGTCAGCATCGTCAGGTACATGTTCCCGCCGTTCAGCAGATAACTTTCGCGAAACAGGTCATGAAGCTGGACCCCGCGGTCGGGGTAACTCATCAGCCGCCGCTCGAGATCAAGCTCCCGGCCCGTCACGGCATACCGGGACGTCCAGCCGCAGGCAAGCAGCAGGAACAGTTTCGAGCGCATGAAGAGCAGCGTCGGAAACTCCTTCTGCTTCCCGATGATGAACCGGCCGACCCGGTGCCAGAACCCGTACCACAGATACCGTTTGGCCTCGGGGGACCAGTCGTGCTCCTCCCCCATCACGGGCGTGATGGCCGGATACTGTTCGAGAATGACGCGATGGATCGCGTTGATCAGGCGGGGGATGTGGATCGGCTTCGTCCGGCCGATCTTCAGGCTCGCTTCTTCCTTCCCCGTCTTCTGCGCCGTCTCGATCATTTCGAGTTCGCGCTCCTTCTCGATCTCGGCCTGGGGATACGAGCCGCCGACGAGCGTTTTCAGCAGTTTCCAGGGAATCTGGTCGAGTTTACGGATCAGGTACGCGTCGCCCCGCGGGTCGACCATCTGGAGGCCGGCCTGCTGATAATGCTCTCCGTTCGAGCGTTTCAGCCAGTCCTTGAACTCGCCGGCCGAAGCCGGAGTGAATCCGCTCATGATGCCGATCAAAACCAGGATCGCAAGACGATTCAAACGCATCGTTCCCTGCCCCTTCGATGATTTCTTTTCATTATATCCGGAAATCCCTGTCCCCGGAGTACCCCGGGAACCTTCCCCTTCGAGGAGAGTGAAGAGAACGAGTGGGACAAGATACCGATCCACAGATGTCGCAGATGACACAGATTTCATGGAATAGAACCGAACAGAGATCGGTGCCATCTGGCCAGCAGAGTTCCAGACGGGATGAGGTGCGGAAAGGTTCGTTCTGCCGGTCAGGGAGCGGTGGAAGAAGGACCGGCAACGGGTTGTTCGGCAAGCAGGACGGGACCGGAGGCTCCCCAGGTGTGCATCGGAGTCATCAGCCCCTCATGAGGTCCGGAGAGGAACTGCGTGTCGGTCGCATACCCGAACTTCTCGAAGAAATCCGGCCTGCCGTCGGGCAGTTCGTCACAGGTCGCTCGGATCGCGATCCCGGGCAGGGAGGGCAACAAAACATGCACCTCCCCCGAGGCGTAGTAGTCTCGTTCCGAATCCTCGTAGTATTCACGATGGAAACAGCCCTCCAGTTGCCTGGGCTGGCCTGCCGGCACCCGAAGCAGCGGCACATAGAGGAAGTTGCGAATGACCCATTCCCCGTCGGGCTCGATCATGAACAGCGCCGGTTTCCGCCAGGCCCACCAGAAGCCGGCGACAAAGGGGCCGTAGATAACCGCCAGGCACAGCAGCGTCGGAACCAGCCGGTAGCTCTTATCATGTGCCGGGTCCAACGCCTCTTTCATGGTCGGGAATAACAGCGGTCGCAGGATCTGTCCGGCAATGATCCAGCCGAGGAATACCAGGAAGAACAGAATGATCCCCGCGATCGCGACCGTCCCGAAATCGAAGATCTTGATTTTCTCGAACACGTTCTTCCTCCCCTATGCGCCCTGCTCGCGCTCGAGCAACAGAACGGTGTAATCATCCGGCTGCGGATGCCCGGTCAGGAAGGAGGGGTGATGGTCGAGGAAATCCGCACAGGCTTCGGTGATCGGAATCAGAGGCCGGGTTCCAAGATATGTCTGGAGAGCCGCGATCTTCATCTCGCTTTCCTCCCCTTCCCCGAGCGATTCGTACAGGCCGTCGGTGTAAAACATCCAGCGGTCGCCGGGAAGGATGTCGACCGGGGTTCCGGGGTTCGTCGCCTGCTTCCTGACTCCCAGCGGGGGGGCGATGATGCAGCGATGCTGCGACCAGGTGCCGTCCCGGGCTCTCCGGAAGGGGAAAACGTGGCCGCGGTGGTAGATCACGGACTCGTGCTTCACCGTATCGATGACGGTGAACTGGGCGGTCACCATGAGGCGGCGTTCCTGGCTGTTCATCAGGGTGTCGTTGATCGTGTTCACCAGGGCCTCGATCGAGAACCCCTCTTTCGCGCGCTGCAGGACGGAGGTTTTCACGATCGTCATGCCCAGCGCCGCCGGAACGCCGTGGCCCATGACATCGGCAATCAATACGACAAGATATTTTTCGTCGACGATGAAGTAATCAAAGTAATCGCCACCGAGCTGGGTCGCCGGCCGTGAGTTGCCGAAGACGCGGTAGCCGTTGAGTTCGAGGGGCTTTTTGGGCAGGAAGCTCGCCTGGACCTGGCGCGCCAGGGAGACTTCGCGGGCCATCTCATACAGGCGGGCGTTTTCCAGCGCCGTGCCGGAGATGCCGAGAAGCGTCGTCCAGAAGTATTCGCTCTGCCAGGGCGGTCCGCCTGCCGGGGGCTCGTGGAGACATACGGCGCCCCAGCACCGGCTGCCCACAAGCAGGGGGAGATACGTCGTATACAGGTGCGAATCTTTCAGGGTGACCTGCCGTTTTTCCTCGAAGACGAGCTTCAGCCTCTCGGCCAGCTCGTTTCTATATTCTTGAATATACGATTCCCCGCGGCTGCCCGCGACCTGGCCGAGGGGTTGGGCCTGGCCCGTCTGGGGCTCGAAGTAGACGAGCAGCCCGGCATCCGCACGCCACAACTCGCAGAACTTGCCGATGACCTCGGTCGAGAGGACGTTCATCTCGAGGATCGCCGGGAACCGGCTGCCCGCCGCGTGCAGGGCCATCAGCTCCCGGACCTGCTGGTCGAGCCGGATGTTCTGGTCGGTGAGGATCGCGTTCGCACGGCGGAGATTCGCGATCAGCTGGGCAAACCGCACGACCACGTAGGAGAGGACGGACATCAGGAGGGGGATCGTCATCGGCAGGATCAGCCCCTGGCGGAAAAACACCAGGTAGCAGAGGCCCGCATACCCGCCAAGGAACGCTGCCAGAATGGCCGTCGAAGCGAGGAATGCCCCTTCCCAGCACAGGATGCCGAACGTCACCAGCGCAAACAGGCCGATGATGCCCGTCTGCGACGGGATCGACGGGGCCCGGAGCATGTTCGAGGCCAGGATGTTCTCGAGCAGGTTCGCGTGCGCGATCACCCCGGGCTTGAGACCGTGCGGGCTCAGCTGGAGGTCGCCGAGCCCAACGGCCGAGGGCCCCACGAACACGACGGCATCCCGAAACACGGCCGGATCGTAGTTTCCCTCCACCACGTCCGCGAAGGTGACCGTTGCGAAGGGTTCTTTCAGGCGCTCACCCAGGTAGTTGATGTACACGGCCTTGCCGGTGGCTGCATGCCAGGAGTTCTTGACGGGCTTCCAGGGGGGGAGATCGATGAGGGGAAGCTGCCGCCCGCCGATCGAGACGCCTCGCTCCCCGATCTCGGCTTTGCTTCCCAGCAGCAGCTCGGCCACCGCCAGCGGGAAATTCGGGATCCACCGCTCCTCATACCGATGGACAAGAAACGTCTTCTGGATGACCCCATCCGGGTTCAGATAATCGAAATCGGCATTGATATACCCGAAGCCGGCAGCCGCATCCGCAAGCCCCTTGAAGGGGGGGCGCACCTCTTCGATCAGAAGGGGAGGCGAGGCCGGATCCTCGAATACCTGGAGTTCCGAAAAGACGAGCGGGAACACCACGCGCCCGTATCTGGCGCAGCTCTCGATGAATGCCCGGTCACCGGCCGGATCCCCCGTGGAGACGTCTTCAAATATGATATCGAATGCAATCGCCTTCGCCCCCGCCGAGGCCAGCCGATCGACGGCGTTCGCATACAGTGATCGCGAAAGAGGCCAGCTCCCGAGGCGGGTCAGGCACTCGTCCGTCAGGAGGATCAGGGCGATCTTTGCCTTCGCCTGCTGCGTGGATCGGGCCCGGTACCGCCAGTCCAGCGTCCGGTTCTCGAGACCGTCGAGGGATCCCGAGAACAACAGCACCGTGAATGCCGCGAAAAACAGGAGGGTGATCCCGGCCTCCAGCAGCCGGAATCGTTTCACCCATGTCGAGGGGGAGGTTTCCGGCTGCGTCAGCGACATCGTTCGCGCCCTTCCGTCAGCACGCCAGATGGATGGCGTAACAGTAGCTGCTCGGCTGGTCGACCCGGGCGACGACGAAGCCGGCCTGCACCGCCTCTTCCCGGATATCATCGAGCGACGGAACGTGATCGGCGGGCGGCCCCTTGTCTCGCTCGGCCTTTGTCCACTCGACGATGCAGACACGGCCGCCGGCTTTGACGACACGGCGGAGCTCCCTGAGCAGGGCTCCCGGCTTCTCGGCTTCGTGATAGACAAACGCCAGAAGGGCGAAATCCACCGTCCCGCGTTCGAGGGGAAGCTCGTCTTCGGCGGACCGGAGCAGCGTCACGTTGGACAGGGCAAGCTCCCGGATCCGGTGAGCGGCACGTTCGAGCATCGCCGGCTCGGTATCGAGGGCAGTGACGGTGCCAGCGGCACCTGCGAGACGGCTGAGCGCGGGAAGATAGAACCCGGTCCCGACGCCCACATCCACGAGATGCGCTCCGGCAGGAAGGTTCAGACCGGCAAGAACGACGTCGGGATCGAACACCTTCAGCCGCTCGGGATTGTCGAGTTTGTGATGATGCTGAGGATCGAACTTGTGACCGGTCATGCCCTTCCCCCTCTCCGTTCAGCCGAATGCTGCGCGACGGCCGAGAACACTGCTGATGCCGCGAATCTTTTCCAGAAGCCCCGGAAGACGCTCGGGTTTGAGCGCCTGGCTGCCGTCGCTGAGGGCATGCTGGGGCTCTGTATGCACCTCGATCATCACGCCATCGGCACCGGCGGCGATCCCGGCGAGGGCGACGGGCTCGACGAGCCGCCACTGCCCGGTCGCATGACTGGGATCGACGATGATCGGCAGATGCGACAGCCGTTTCACGGCCGGCACCGCGCTGATGTCGAGATTGAACCGGGTGTAATTCTCGAATGTCCGGATGCCGCGCTCGCACAGCACCACGTTCGGGTTTCCATTTGCCAGGATATACTCGGCGGCCATCAGGAACTCCTTGATCGTCGAGCTCATCCCGCGCTTCAGCAGAACCGGCTTTCGCACGGCCCCCAGCGCCTTGAGCAGCCGGTAGTTGGCCATGTTCCGGGTTCCGACCTGGAGCATGTCGGCATGCTCGGCGACGAGATCGACCTCGTGCACGTCGAGCACCTCCGTCACGATCTTCAGCCCCGTTTTCTCCCGCACCCGGCTCAGGATGCGCAGGCCCTCCTCGCCGAGTCCCTGGAAGGAGTACGGCGAGGTGCGGGGCTTGAACGCCCCGCCCCGGAACAGCTTGCAGCCCTGGGCTTTGACGGCCGCGGCGATCGCCAGCGCGGTCCCTTCGTCCTCGACGGCACAGGGCCCGGCGATGATCTGGATCTCGTCGCCCCCGAAAACGACATCCCCGCCCACCCGGACGAAGGAGTTTTCGGGCTTGAACTCGCGGGAGGCGAGCTGGAAGGGCTGCCGGACGGGCATGACCCGCTCGACGCCGGCCCAGGTCTCGAAGGTCGCCTCGACGGCCGGCTGCTCGTCGCCCATGACGGCGATGATCGAACGGTACTCGTCCTGGAGGAGATGGGCATCGAGCCCCAGCGTTTGTATGTGATCAAGTATTTTATTTTTGTGATCCGCCGTGGCCCAGGGGGCCATCACGATGATCATGGCTGTGTCTCCGGAGTCATCATGACGGGATCACTCCAGCTCGAACCCGTCGGGCGTCATCACCACGGTGCCGTTCGCGATCACCGTATGAACCTGGTTCTGACCTGCCCGGTATCCGATCGAACGCCACGAGTCGGCGCAGACCAGCGCCAGGTCCATCCGGCGGCCGATCTCGATCGCTCCCGTCTCGTCCCCGAGATCGAGGGCGTGCGCGGCATGCAGGGTGCCGGCGATCAACGCCTCGCCTGCCGTCATCCGCAGCTGGAGCATCGCCAGGGTCTGGATCATCCCGGCGCCGAGGAACTGGCAACTGCCGGGATTGTGATCCGACGCGACGGCGACGGGCAGTCCCGCCTCGATCATCGCCCGGGCGTTCGCGTGATGCGTTTCCATGAGATAGGTCGAGGTGCCCGGCAGCAGGGTCGGAATGACGCCGGACCCGGTCAGG